>CAZLMZ010000483.1:0-2504 GCA_964560475.1 uncultured Anaerolineae bacterium | reverse complement strand
TTCCCGGTGCCGCCTGGATTCATCGTGAGCACTGCCGCCTACGATGCCTTTGTGCGCACCAACCACCTAGCGGAAACGATCCGGGGCGCGCTGCAGGCCGCCTCACTCGACGAACCCGGCACACTCGAAACAGCGTCGCGGACCATTCGTGACCGGTTCTCTTTCCTCTCGCTGCCTGCCAGCTTGACTGGCGCGCTCGATGCCGCCTACACGGACCTCGGCCGGCAGCCGGTCGCCGTCCGCTCGTCGGCGACGGCCGAGGACCTGCCCGGATTCTCCTTTGCCGGACAACAGGACACATTCCTCAACGTAATTGGCATCGAGGCACTGCAGCGAGCGGTGATCGACTGCTGGAGCAGCCTGTGGACCGCGCGCGCAATCGGCTACCGGGCACGAAACGGGATCGATCAGGAGTACGTATCGCTGGCGGTGATCGTGCAGCAGATGGTGCCCAGCGAAACCTCGGGCGTGCTCTTTACCGCCAACCCCCTCACCGGCAAACGCACCGAGATGGCAATCGACGCGACGTTCGGCCTGGGTGAGGCACTGGTCTCCGGGCAAGTCGAGCCAGATCATTACGTGGTCGATGCCTTCGGCGAGCGCATCCTGAACAAGGCGCTGGGGCACAAGGCGACGGTCATCCGCGGGCAGGAGGGAGGCGGCACGGCTGCCATGCGGCAGGACGCTGCCGCCCAGCAGGACGCTGCTGACCGCCAGGCCCTGCCCGACGCACAGATCCTCGAACTGGCCCGGCTAGGTCGCCGCGCAGCAGAGTTGCTCGGTGCGCCACAGGACGTCGAGTGGGCCAGCGTGGACGGGCAGCTCTATCTGCTGCAGTCGCGTCCCATCACCACCCTCTACCCCGTGCCGGAAGGAATGGCGCCCGAGCCGCTGCAGGTGCTACTCTCTTTTGGCGCGGTGCAGGGCTTGCTCGACCCGATTACCCCCCTGGCACGCGATATGTTCAAGGGGGCATTCGCCGGCGCAGCGAGGCTCTTTGGCTACCGGTTCACGCTGGATGGGCTGCCCACGCTGCTCCAGGCGGGCGAGCGGCTGTGGGTCAACACGACCGGGATGCTCAATAACCGCCTGGGGCGCAAGGTGGCGCTGGGGACAATGGGGTATGTCGAGCCAGGGTCGAGGCAGGCCCTACTTGGGCTGCTGCGCAACAGCGAACTGCCCCCACCCGGTAACCTACACCCCCGCACCTACCTGCGCTTGCTCCGCGCGCTGCTCCCGGTGGCAGGGCGCGCATTGCTCACACTCCTCGCTCCCGATGCCCAGCGCGAGCGGCTGCTCGGGAACCTGGAAGCGTGGCTGGAACACCTGCGGGGAGAGATGGTCGCTGCCGGTAGCCCAGGCGCTCGCCTGGCCGCTATCCGGCGCGTGCCCCAGGACGCGTTCTATTTCGTACTGCCCCAGTTCGTGCCGCGCTTTGGCATAGGCATGGCCACCTACAACCTGCTCACCCACCTCGCCGCCAGCCTCCCTGAGGAGGAACTCGACACGCGGACGATGATGCGCGGCCTGCCCCATAACGTCACGACTGAGATGGACCTCGTCCTCTGGCGCGCCGCACAGGCAATCCGCGCCGATCCCGTATCGTTGGCACACTGCATCCAGACGGATGCGGCCACGCTGGCTGGCGAGTACCTGGCTGGCCATCTGCCAGCCATCGCCCAGCAGGCAATCGCCGGCTTCATGGGCCGTTACGGGATGCGCGGCCTGGGAGAGATCGATCTGGGCCGTCCACGCTGGAACGAGGATCCTGCGCCGTTGATGCAGGCCATCCAGAGCTACCTGCAGATCGATGACCCTACACTGGCCCCCGACGCGGTGTTCGAGCGCGGCCAGCAGGCCGCACGAACCGAGATCGAGCGGCTGGTAGAAGCCCTGCGCTGCACGCGCCATGGGTGGGTCAAGGCACGGCTGGCACGCTGGGCAGCACGGCGCATGCGCTCCCTAGTGGGGCTGCGCGAGACGCCCAAGTTTGTCATCGTCCGCTTTTTCGCCTTGATCCGCGAGGCCCTGCTGGCCGATGGTAAGACCTGGGTCACCCAAGGTGCGCTAGAGCGCCCAGACGACGTGTTCTTCCTCCACCTGGCCGAGTTGGAGGCGCTGGCTGCTGGCGACGGTCGCGACTGGCGTTCCCTGGTACGCGAACGCCGACAGGCTAATGCACGGGAGCAGCAGCGCAAGCAGATCCCACGCCTCTTGCTGAGCGACGGGCGCGCGCTCTACGAAGGCATTGCCGCCGCGGATGCTGAGGAGGGACAGGTACTGGTTGGAAGCCCCGTCTCGCCGGGAGTGGCAGAAGGGGTGGTGCGCGTGGTGCTCGATCCGCGCAGTACATCGCTCACGCCGGGGGAGATCCTGGTCTGTCCGGGCACCGATCCCTCCTGGACGCCGCTTTTTCTGGCTGCCGGTGGGCTGGTGATGGAGGTGGGTGGCATGATGACCCACGGCGCGGTCGTTGCACGCGAGTATGGCATCCCGGCCGTCGT
>CAZLMZ010000482.1:0-2505 GCA_964560475.1 uncultured Anaerolineae bacterium | reverse complement strand
AGGGGAGAATCGCAGAACGCACAGCGCCGGTCCTCCGCGCGGTTGAGCCGCCCACAGGCCGGGCACAGGTCGCGCCGCAGATCGAACTCGTGACCGCATTCCTGGCACACCAGCCAGCGCTCGTCGCGCAGGCGATAGGCTGAGGCGTCGCAATAGGGACAAGGCGGTGCGTCTGCCATGTTCTGTTCTCCTAGCTCGCGCCGATCATGGCGCGGAGCGCCGGCTCGTCGATCACCGGTACGCCTAGCTGCTCGGCTTTGGCCAGCTTGGAGCCCGGCTTTTCCCCGCACAGCAAATAGTCCGTATTGCCCGAGACCGAGCCGGTCACCTTTCCGCCGTGTGCCTCGATCAGATCCCTGGCTTCGTTGCGGCTCAGGCTGGGCAGCGTGCCGGTGATCACAAAGGTGTACCCCTCGAGCGGCTGCGCTGCGGGCATGCCCTGTGCGGCGACCGGCTCGGCGCTGGTGCGCACGCCGGCTGCCTCCAGCTCCCCAATTAACTGCTGGTTGCGTGGGCTGGCGAACCACTGCGCGACGCTCTCGGCGATGCGGGGCCCCACGCCCGGGATTGCTTCCAACGCATCAGTCGATGCGCCCGCCAGCGCCTCAAGAGAGGGGTAGGCCTCGACCAGCAGTTGGGCGACCGTGACTCCCACGCCGCGGATGCCCAGCCCGGCCAGCACGCGGTCGAGCGGCCGTTCCTTCGAAGCCTGGATCGCCTCGACCGCGTTGTTCGCTTTCGTCTCCGCAAAGCCCTCGAGCGGGAGCAAGTCGTCCGGCGCGAGCGCGTACAGGCTCGCCACGTCGCGCACCAACCCTGCCTCCACCAACTGCTCGACCATGCGCGTCCCCAGGCCCTGGATGTCCATCGCCGGGCGAGAGACCCAGTACTCGATCCGGCGGACGAGCTGAGCGGGGCAGGCAGGGTTGTCGCAGTAGATGGCAACCTCCTCCTCTGTCTGTTCGACGGGCTCGCCGCAGGAGGGACAGTGGGTCGGCGCCGCGATCGGCTGCTCGTCGCCGCTCCGCAGGTCGACGATCGGGCCAATGACGTACGGGATCACGTCGCCCGCGCGCTTGATCCGCACCATATCGCCGATGCGAATGTCCTTCCGCGCGATGTCCTGAAAGTTGTGCAGCGTGGCGTGCTGCACGGTGATGCCACCGATCTCTACCGGCTCGAGCTCCGCCGTAGGCGCCAGCGTGCCGGTGCGGCCCACGTTCACCGTGACGCCGACCAGGCGGGTCGTGGCTTCGCGTGCCGGGAACTTATAAGCGATGGCCCCCCGCGGGTCCTTGCCGGCGACGCCCAGCGCTTCCTGCGTGGCGAGGTCGTCGACCTTGATCACTATCCCGTCCACCTCATAGTTGAGCGTATCGCGCCGTTCCATCCACGCTTCGCAGTAGGCGATGACCTGGTCGAGATCCGTAAAGCGCTGGCACTCGTGGCTGACCGGGAAGCTCATCGCTCGCAGGTAGTTCAGCACTTCCCACTGTGTGCCGATCGACGCGCCGTCCGCGTCGACGATGGCATAACAGAACACGGCGAGCGGGCGTTGAGCAGTGACGCGCGGGTCGAGCTGCCGCAGCGACCCGGCTGCGGCATTGCGCGGGTTGGCAAAGGGCCGTTCTCCAGCCTCTTCCAGGCTCCGGTTGAGCTCGTTGAAGCGATCGAGGGGGAAATAGGCTTCGCCGCGTACCACCAGGCGCGGCGGCGGGGGCGGCCCGTCGGGCGCAGCCGGGATGCGAAGCGGGAGGCTCGGGATGGTGCGCAGGTTGGCAGTGATGTCCTCGCCGACCTCGCCGTTGCCGCGCGTTGCCCCGCGCACGAAAAGCCCATCCTCGTAATCGAGCACCACGGTCAGCCCGTCGAACTTGGGCTCGACGGTGAAGGCCAGTTCGGCGGCAGAGCTGCCCTCGGGCAGCAGGCGGGCGATGCGCTCGAACCAGGCGCGGATCTCGTCCGTGTCAAAGGCGTTGGCCAGGCTGAGGATCGGGCGCGGGTGCCGGACGCGCTCGAAACCCTCTACCGGGACTGCGCCCACGCGTTGGGTCGGCGAGTCGGGCCGGATCCAGTCGGGATGTGCCGCCTCGATCGCTTCCAGCTCGCGCAGCAGCAGGTCGTACGCGCGATCGCTAACCACAGGATCGTTGAGCACATAGTAGCGATAGTTGTGGTACTGGATCTCGACTACCAGTTGCTCCATGCGCGCACGTTCGTCCGCCACCGCACCCTCCATTAGCGAGTCGCTCAGATCGTCCACTCGGCGTGGACGATGCCGACCAGATACCACTCTCCCTCGTAGGGCTCGATCACCAGGCGCAGGCTTTGCCAGTCCAGCCCCTCGTAGTCCGGGTCAAAGTTGCGGAAGTGGTACTCGATCATGACCCCTTGCGGGTAAACCTGGGGGATGTTGTTGATCGTGTTGCCCCGGCCGACGGCCTCGCCGTAGCCGATCACCTGCGGCCGGGCGAAATCGGCGTCGTAGACAAAGCGCTGCCAATA
>CAZLMZ010000481.1:0-2521 GCA_964560475.1 uncultured Anaerolineae bacterium | reverse complement strand
CGGCCCAACATGGCAAGGATGGCTTGCTCCGCGGCGGCCATGTCCGGGTCCTCCCCGGCGCGGTACGCCTCGATCGTCCAGGCCACCGGCACGTCCGGCACGATGCCGGTCCCCTCGATCGGCGTGCCGTCATTCCGGTAGAACGCGCCCGTCGAAAAGCGCGCCTCGCCCTCCGAGAGGCGAAAGAAGATCGGGTTGCCGCTCGCCCCGGCGGTGCGCCGGCCCACCGTCTGGGCCCGGCCGCTGTCCACCAGCGAGACCAGCATCATCTCTGCGCTGCTCGCCACCCCGTTGTCGATCAGCACGACCACCGGCCCGTCATAGGCCCGCCGTCGCGGCCTCACCCGGTAGGGGCTCCAGGCACGCCAGGCGCGCAGCACCGTCCGGACGCGGTAGCGCTCGATTCCGTAGGTGTAGGGGGCGTCCAGCAGGCGCCCGGCCATGGCGTCCCCGAGGAGCGCGCTGCCTCCGCCGTTGCCGCGCATGTCGAGGATCAGGCCGGGGGCGTCCATCAGCCCGTCGAGCGCGGCGTCAAACTCGGCGACCAGGTCGTGCCCGTCGCGCGCCGACAGCGTGGGGATCTCGATCACGCCGATCCCCGAGGGCAGGCGCTGCCCCGTGACCAGAGGCGCTGTGCTCGGTGTCGTGGGCGCCGCCGGCGGTGAGGCCACCGGGATCAGCGTCGCGCTGCGGCGTTCCCCGCCCGGCGTCTCGAAAGTCACCTCGAGCGTGCCGTCCTCCGGGAGGGTGAGCAGGTAGCGGTAGCGCAGGTAGCGCTGCTCCCACGGCGTGGAGGCGGCGGTCCGCTGCGGCTTGGGCACCAGCAGCGCTTCCTCCAGCGGCTGCCCGTCGACCGCCAGGATCAGGCTGCCCTGCACCATGCCTGCTTGCTGCGCCTGCGGCCCTGCCACCGTCACCACCGCCTGGCCCTCGATCTCGCGGGCCAGGCCGTAGCAGCAGCCCGACAGCACGGGCGAGATCAGCTCGCTGTGCGCGTCGTGCAGCTCGTACATCATGTCGGCGAGGGTAGTGAAATACGCCTCCTCGCTCTCAGCAGCTTCTACACGCGGCTGGTATTGGGCGCGCACCGCCTTCCAGTCGATCCTCTTCAGGTCGAAATAGACATAGGTGCGGTCGACTGCGCCCCACAGCCGTTCGAACTCGGCAGTTTGTCCCTGCGGCAGTGACGGCAGGGCACCGAATTGGTAGAGCTGGACGATGACAAACGCGCCCACGCCCAGCACGATCGCCAGTTGGACCCCGAGCAGTCCCCGGCGCCAGCGCCGTGCCGCGTCGGCCCGTCCGCGGATGGCGGCGAGCTGCTGCCAGGCCCAGGGCAGGCCTTGCAGCGCGGCGCCCAACAGCGCCAAGAGCGCGATCACGGCTGGCCCTGCCATCAGCGGCCCCCAGGCGGCAAAGCCAGTCGCCGCTGCTCCCCATGCCATGTTGAACAGCACCCACAGCGCGCGCCCCGCGGCTTGCCACGGGTGCGTACGGATCCACGCCTTGATCTGCACCATCATTCTCCTGCCGCTCCGAGCGCGTGCAACATCCGGCCGATGGAAAAGCGTTCGCCGCTCAACAGCATCTGCGCCCGGAACAGTCTTGCGAGTAGCACACGCATGTTACGTGCGGTCTTGCCAGTAGCACATGTGTGCCACGTACGGTCTTTCTAGCTTGCCGGTTGTTCGACGAGATACGCATCCGTGGTACGCTGCCGCAGCGTGCCGATCATCACGCCATGATCGTCTCTCTGCACCTGGAACTCGACGATCGTCGTGCCCACCGAGGGTGCGCCCCATTCCAGGGTATAGGTCCCTGAATCGAGCTCAGCCCGCCAGGTCAGCGGAAAGGAGCGTTCGTTCGGATCGAGCGGGCCGGCAGTAAACATCCCGCCGCTGGCACGGAGCTCGCCATCGCTGTTGCGCAGCACCCACTGCCCGGTGAAATCCTCCTTTTCCGCCAGTGCCTGGTCGGTCTGGTTGATCAGGCCGAGGCGAACCTCGACCGTCTCTTCCTTGCCCGGCCCAATCTCGGCTGCCGGATCGACCCGCTCGACCGTAATCGGCTGCGGCTCTCTCACCTGTACTTCCGGCACGCAGCCAAGAAAGAGCAGGGCAATGCCCAGCACGGACAAGAGCATGATTCGCTTCATCATCGCTGTACTGTCCTCCCTTCTGTGTGTGGATAGAGTCACCCTCTAGTATAAGGGGTGCTCTGCCTCGTGGCATCGGAAGGCCGGGGAGGTTCAGACCTCTGCGGACGTACAGTCTCGTCCCTGGTCAGGTGACCAGGACCGTTTCGTCGCCAGGCGCCTGTATACCCACAGTGCTACCCACATCAAGACATAACCAGCCACCACACCTACCCACGTCGGCGCCTGCATGGTCATGAGCACCAAAAAGTCGTTCCAGAAGTGAAAGAGAGCCAAGAACGGCAGCAAGCTTGTCCATTCGTACGGGAGGTTGAAAAACACGAGTCCGATCAGGCTAAAGAGACCGGCATTTGCCAACGGGCCCAA
>CAZLMZ010000480.1:1401-2539 GCA_964560475.1 uncultured Anaerolineae bacterium | reverse complement strand
TCCACCTCCCATCCACGCACCAGGCCCATCACGGCAAAGAAACCGGTCGCGATAAGCAGGTTGTGCACCATACCGGCAATAGCCGATGCGCCATAGCGAAACGCATGGGACACGCGCCGGAAGGAATACCAAATGTAGAGCAAGACGATTCCAGACGCGACCACGACCGCCACCGCAGCGGCACGGGTAACTTCGCCGCCGATTGAAGGGGCGACCGTGTCATAGCGCGTTGCCTCGCGGTCGATCGGAGCTACAGCGTCGAGCCCATCGAGGAGCGCCTGGACCTGGTCAGGATCGACATATGAAGTGCGAATCTGCCAAGTATTGGCGCTGGCCTCGCCGAGCTGCTGGATCGTAGGATCGAGGCCACGGTCGACAAAGACCTGGCGGATCGCGTCTTCGCTTGCAGTGGCCGTAAAGTGAACCACAAAGCGGCTGCCGCCGGTAAAGTCGACGCCTATCGGAAGCGGGGTGCCGGAGCGAACGGTGGAAAAGACCATTGCTCCGAAGCCCGCCAGGATCAAGAGCGCCGAGAGGGCAAAGAACCAGCGACGCTTGCCGACGATATCGTACATCAGACCTCCTATACCCCAAAGAGCCACAGCCGGCGGGCGACACGACGTTCGCCCGTCTCGAGTGCGGCGCTCATAAAGGTCCGGGTAACAGTGATCGCAGTGAACAGGTTGAGCACGGTGCCGATGGCGAGGGTGATCGCAAAGCCCTTGACGATGCTCGCGCCAAAGTTGCTTCCAAAGACGTACAGGATAGCGCAGATGATCAACGTCGAGACCTGCGAATCCCAGATCGAGGACCACGCGCGATCGAAACCGGTGCGTTGCGCGACGTGCAACGAGCGCCCGGCGCGGAGCTCCTCCTTCATTCGCTCAAAGATCAGGACGTTGGCATCGACTGCCATGCCGGTAGAGAGGAGAAAGCCGGCGATACCTGGCAGTGTGAGCGTCACGGACGTAAAGCCGAGGATCACAGCGGCCATAAAGATGCCTACGCCCATCCACAGGAGCCACGCATCTTTGCGCTCGAGCAGATAGATCACGATCAACAAGACCGCCAGGATAATGAGGAACGCGCTCCCCAGCTTGAACACGGCGGCGTTGAGCAGACCATAGATGATCAGCGA
>CAZLMZ010000480.1:0-1301 GCA_964560475.1 uncultured Anaerolineae bacterium | reverse complement strand
TCCTTGTCGAGCACGATGGCCAGGCGCTGGCCGACGTGCGATGCCGTATAGTCGGAGAATATGCTCGCCCACTCTGAATTCAACTCAAAGGCGACGGTGTTCCTGACCAGGCCACTGTTGCTGTCTGTGTAACGAGCAGCACTCTTGAGTGCTTGTCCTGTCATTACCGTGTGATAGATCCGGTTGCCATTCTCGTCGAACTGCGGCTGGGCGGGCGGATCGCCGATCGGCTGTCCAGGCACATAGTCGGTCTCGACCTTGGTGCCAGGAGGCAGATAGGTCGTCCCCACGTCGACGAACTCGAGTTGGCCTGTTTCCCGGATCAGCGCCAGGGCTTGCGCTTCGTCTTGCAGCCCAGGCAGCTCGACGATGATGCGGCGCGAGCCCTGCAGCTGCACGAGCGGCTCGGTCACGCCGAGGCCGTTGACACGATTCTCGATGATCTTGCGCGCAGTCTCCATGGCGGCAGAATCGACCTGCGCGTCAGCGGGAAGATCCGCTTCGAGCAGTACCTGGATCCCTCCCTGCAGGTCGAGTCCCTGGCGGATCTGAATGGGTCGATCGATGCCGAGGAAGCCAATGTGGATCCCCGGATTGCCTGGCAAGGCGATCCACGCGGCAAAGCCGCCCAGGAGCAAGATGATTGCCAGTACAGAAAAGGTACGTTGTCTCATCGGTAACCTGAACTCTCCTGCCGGCTTGAGATGCATACATCTCTCTTGCCGGCGTTGTTTATGTTGCTGGACAGTCCCTCACAGGATGCCACCGCCGATCAGCAGGCCCATGACGATAAACGCCGCCGCAGATACGCCCAAGAGCACTCGCTCTGGTACGATCCTGCACAGTCCCTGCCCGCCGACGACGCCGAGCCCTGTGACGAGCGTCAGGGCCAGTGATCCCCCCACAAACACTGCCCACGGCGTGCCGTGCTTGCTGGACAGGCTAAAGATAGCAAGCTGTGTCTTGTCGCCCAGCTCTGCGACAAAGAGCAGACCCAGGGTCGAGTTGAATGCGGGCCAGCTCCAACCGGGCCCTATCTGGCAGGCATCATCGGGCGGTACGTAAGGGCAGTCCTCCCCTTCGGACGACGAGCGAAATGCCCTGACCGCTTCGCGCGCGATGAAGGCACCCATCACGACAAAGGCTGCTGCGGCAGCGATGCGGAGGACGATAGGCGGGATGAGGCGCCCAACAAGCTGGCCGCCCAGTGCGCCAAGCAAAGAGACAAGCATCAGCGCCAGGCTGGCGCCCAGAAAGACCGGCCACGGGCGCCGGTGCTTGCAGGTCTGCGTCACCACGGC
>CAZLMZ010000479.1:0-2551 GCA_964560475.1 uncultured Anaerolineae bacterium | reverse complement strand
TCCTGCGGCGTATTCGCCACCACCGCGCCCTCCAGCGGCTTCTCCACGTTTCCCCAGGCAATGACGCGGCCCGCGCGGTACAGCATCTCCAGAGCGGGCCGCGCCTGCTCCGGGATGCGCGTGCCCCCCTCGACGATCAGTGCCCGGTAGTGCATCCCGGCGATGCGTATGCCGTCCTGCGACACGTTTGCGTCTTCCCACAGGTGGCGCGCTTCGAGGTAGTTAAAGTCGCGCTGGTGCTGAAAGCAGACCTTGGCCATTGCCCAGGGCAGGCGGCTGGACTCTCCCAGGATGGCCAGGTCGCACACGTGGTGACCCTCCGTGTTGAGCCAGCACATTCGCCGGCAGTAATCGGCAAAGGGCCGGTACGCATCCCACCAGGCGCTGTTCGGGCCCACGTCGGGCGGCCGTTCGTCGCGGCGCGGCCCGCGTACAGAGTAAAAGAACGCGTGGGGGTAGAGCAGGTTGACGCCCCGCACAAAGCACCAATCGACCAGCCACTTCATCTCTTCCCAGGTAAACCCGTGCCCGTACGCGCCAAAGCACTCGTTGCTGTTGCGCCTGCGCCCCAGGTGGATCATCGCCGAAGAACTGCACTTGGCCTGCGTGGACTCGGGTCCCTCCAGCGCGCTCGGATCGTCGGGCAGCACCCAGCGCCAGACCAGGTCTTGCCCCGGGATGTCAAAATAACGCTCCAGGCCGATATCGTCGCCCCGCGCCGGGTGCCCCACCAGGGCCGTGCCGTGCGCAGCGCACCAGTCGTGCAGCTGGCGGTAAAAGGTCTCCTCCAAACGGTGGTTGATCGCCTCCTTGAACGCGGCGCGGTGGCGCGCAGCATCCGGTTCGTCCTCGTACCACAGCGCGGGCAGGTGGGGCGTGAAATCGTACCCCAGGTAGGCATTGATATGTTCCATGATGCCCGTCGTTCCGGGGACGACGCCCCGCTCCCGGCACCTGCCTAGAGGACCGGGCTCGTCGGTAAAGATGCCGAGGATGGTCTTGCCAAAATGATCGCCCAGCGCTTCGGCATAGCGATCGTAGACCAGGTGGATAAAGCTGGCCACCGCCTCGGGGTTCAGGATGTCGCCGGCAGGCGGCTCATCCTCCTCCGGTCCCTCGCCAATATAGTGGATGCCCCGGATGTAAGCGTCCACCCGCCGGTCGACGATCGCGATCTGCTGCCCGTTCTGCCTGGGTACCACGGCGACCAAGTTCTGGTCCTCGCCGAACATGAGCTGCTCGCCTGGTGCCAGCTCGATCCGGGCCATGCAGCGGCAGTGGTGCGCCGGGTTCGCGGCGACGACCTGTCCGCTCGATGAGCCGGAAGGGTACATGCCCTCATCGTACAGGATCACGTACATCCGGCGGCGCTGTGCCTCTTCGACGGCAAAGCGCATATAGCCGATCATGCGCTCTGACATCCAGCCGATATCGCGGGGCAGGCCGACGCGGGGGTGGATGACAAAGCCGTACACGCCGTGCCGCTCGAAATCGGCCATCTGGCGGGCGATCTCGTCCTCGTCCAGAGCGTCGTTCCAGAACCAAAAGGGCATCAGGCTGTACTCGCGCCCGGGGTCCGCAAAGCGGTGCATAAAACCGGTGGGATTCATACGCGCCTCCTTCTGGCGATCACACAGGATTGGGCACGAACGCGCCCCCTCGGCAGCGCTTGAGATAGTTGAGGCCGTGCACCTGCCCCGTCATCTCGAGCTCGTCGCGGTAGACGGGATCGTGCCACCCCTCGATGTCGATACAGCCCTGGTACCCGGCGATCCGCAGCTCGCTGATCACGTCGGTCCAGTTGCAGTCGCCAAAGCCGGGCGTACGATGGTAGACCCAGGGAACCGCTCCCCCGATGCCGTATTCCCGGATCACGTCCCAGCGAATCGTGGCGCACTTGCCGTGCAGGTGGTAGATCTTGGGCGTCCAAGTGCGCAACTGGGGGATCGGGTCGATGAGCTGGGTCATCTGGTGACAGGGCTCCCACTCCAGCCCGATATTGTCGGCGGGCAGCGCATCAAACATCAACTCCCACGCTGCCGGATTGTGCGCAATGTTCCAGTCGCCCGACTGCCAGTTCCCGCCCATCGGGCAGTTTTCAAACGCCAGCCGGACGCCCTTGTCGGCCGCCCGCTGGGCCAGTTCGCCGAACACCTCGACGTAGCGCGGGATCGACGCGTCAATCGACTGGCCGCGCAGCCGTCCCGTAAAGCCGCACACCATGTCCGCGCCAAAGAGATGGGCGCAGTCGATGGCATCCCTCCACCCACGCAGGCTCTCCAGGTCGACCGGCGTCTGCTCCAGCGGATTGCCAAAGACGCCGATGGAGCTGATGATGGCGCCCGAGTCGGCCAGCGCCTCGTTCACCGGCGGAGCCAACTGGCGCAGGTCGATACCACCGAGGGTCTGCCAGAAGAATAGCTGAAAGCTCTCGAATCCATGTGGGAGGATCTGCTTGATATACCCGGCCACGTCGGGCTCGGAGCCCTTGACCAGTGTACCGATACGAATGTCCGTATGCATGTTTCTCTCCTTGTTCGTAAGCGTGAGC
>CAZLMZ010000478.1:0-2552 GCA_964560475.1 uncultured Anaerolineae bacterium | reverse complement strand
GCGACAAACTCGACCGCCGGGTCGGCCTGGGCGAGTGCCTTGTCAAAGGCCATGCGCCGGTAGGCACGCTGCACCGTACCGTAGGCAGTCTTGAACGCGTAATCGTCGTTCCATGCCCGCAGCTCGTAGGGCACCGACAGGACGGCGTACTCGGCCGGGCCGCCGCCCGCGCGGCCCTCGTGCGCCTCGACCTGCCCGCCGAGCCGGCGGAAGGCGCGCACGAAATAGTCGCCCACGTACTCGGGCACCAGCCGGTTCTCCTCCGCCTGCAGCGTCTCGCGCAGCAGACCGGAATAGTCAATGTGCCGCGTGGCCAGGCTGGAGAGAAAGACGCGCTCCAGCGTGCGCTCGACGCTCGTGCGGTCGATGGCGTCGATGCGCTCCTCGATCTCTTCCATGCGCCGCTGGCTGAAAATGGCGTCGCGCAGCAGCTCGTCCAGCCGCGTGCCGGGGATCACCTCGCCGATGATGTCGAACACCCGGTCCGAGCCCAGCGCGTCGCGCATGCGCTCCAGCTTTTCAAAGAGGCGGTCCAGGATCTGCCCTTCGCGCGTGTCCTTGCCGATCATGTTCCAGATGAAGACTTCCATGTTCTGGCCATAGCGGTGCACGCGCCCCATGCGCTGCTCCAGGCGGTTGGGGTTCCAGGGGATGTCATAGTTGACCATCAGCGAGCAGAACTGCAGGTTGATCCCCTCGCCAGCGGCCTCGGTGGCGACCATGATCTGCGTCTCGTGGCGGAAGGCGTGCTCGGCCTCGATCCGGGCGTCCATGTTCATGCCGCCGTGGATAAAGTTGACCGGGTAGCCCCAGCCGCACAGCTTGTCCACCAGGTAGTCGAGCGTGTCGCGGAACTCGGTAAAGACCAGCAGTTTGCGCCCGCCGAGATGGACCAGCACCTCATCGCGCAGGTGCACGAGCTTGCTCTCGATCTCTTGCGCCCGCACGCGGTCCGCCGCCACGATCAGGCGCTCCAGCACGGCAATCTCGGCGCGCACGTCCTCGATGTTGCGGGCGATGGTCAGTTGCTCCAGCCGCTCCTCGACCAGGACCCGCTCCTCCTCGGCCATATCCTCCAGCTCTTCCTCCGTGATCCGCCGCGCATGTAAATAGTCCTCGCGCGACTCGCGGATCCGCTCCGGCAGGTCGAGCAGTTCCTCCAGCCGCTCGCGCCGCCGCTCCAGCGAGCGATAGATGGCGTGGCTGCTGGAGGTCAGGCGCCGCTGCAGGATCATCATGGCAAAGCTGATGCTGCGGTTCTCGCGCGCCCTGTCGTAATAGTCCTGCACGTAGCGCGTCACGCCGTTGTACAGGTCGAGCTCGGCCGGGCTCAGGGCGAACTTGACCGAACGCACATGGCGCGGCGGAAAGATGCGCGAGCCGTCGAAACGGCGCATGTCCTCTTTCAATCGCCGGATGAAGAGCGGGTTGTCGCCGCTCTCGACCGATTCGACCAGCAGCTCGGTCTGGGCGAAAAAGCCGGGCCGCAGCAGGTCGAGAAAGAGGCGAAAGTTCTCCTCGTCGCCCTTGTGCGGCGTGGCGGTGAGAAAGAGCAGGTGCTCGGTTTGGCGCGACAGGACCTCGCCGGCCTGGTAGCGCTTGGTCTTGTCGATGCGGATCCCATCGCGCCCCGGATAGGCATAGGCCGCCATCTTGTGCGCTTCGTCGACGATCACCAGGTCCCAGGTCGTGCTGCCCAGCGTGGCGCGGATGTCGTCCTGCTTGAGAAAGTCGATCGACGTAATGCAGCGCTCGTGCGCCTCCCACACGTTCTCGGCCCAGGCCGCGTTCATCGTGCTCCGGTCGACGAGGGTGAACGAGGTGCCAAAGCGTTCTTTCATCTCGCGCTGCCACTGGTATTTGAGGTGGCCGGGGGCGACGATCAGCGCGCGGCGCACGAGGTGGCGGTACTGGAGCTCTTTCAGGATCAGGCCGGCCATGATCGTCTTGCCCGCGCCGGGGTCGTCGGCGATCAGAAAGCGCAGCCGGGGCGCGCGCAGGGCATAGTGATAGACGGCCTCGATCTGGTGCGGGAGGGGATCGACCTGGGAGACGCTGACCGCCAGGTGGGGGTCGAACTGGTAGGCCAGGCGGATGCGGTTGGCCTCGACGTAGAGAAAGAAATCCTCGGCGTCGCCCAGCGCGCCGGCCTGCTGGGGAGAGACGAGCTCGATCGAGGCGAGCTGCTCTGCGGTGACGTGGAGGGAGCGAAAGGTGCGCCCGCCGTCGTGGAGGACGACCTGCAGCAGGGCATAGCCGCGCCTGGGCTGGAACTGGATCACCTCGGCGACGTCGGGCAAGAATGGGGCGCGGATGCGCTGCCCCGCTCGGAGTGCGCCTGCTCGTAGCTCCATCGTCCTCCCTGTTGTGTTCAACGCGGAACCCGCCACGTGGAGCTTGCGGCGGGCGGTTGGTCGGACGTCACACGTTCACCGCGGGCGCTGCGGTTCGCTGCCTCGTGCCGGGAGAGCGCGCCCAGCGAAAGGCCTTTCTTATCACATTATACCACTCTATGTAGTTCTGCGCCAAGTCGAGCCCGGCGTGCGCCCTGG
>CAZLMZ010000477.1:0-2554 GCA_964560475.1 uncultured Anaerolineae bacterium | reverse complement strand
GACGAGTGCGCGACAGGGCCTGCTGCTCGATATCGTCGTGGGCATCGTTGGCGCATTCCTGGCAGGTTGGTTCCTTACCCCTCTGTTTGGTGTGGGCACGATCAACCAATCCAACTTTAGCCTCCCGGCTCTGCTGGTGTCGTTACTGGGCGCCATCATTCTGCTGGCGATCGTCCGCGTTATCCGCCGGATACGCTGACGCTCTTTCACTCTGTCCGGAGGCCAAACTGAAGAGGCGTCTCGAGATACTCAAGAGCATCACCTTGTTGGCATCGAGAGACGCCTCTCACCGCTTACTACATCTCAACAACAGGCACGACCCATCATCACATTAGCCTCAGCATTTGGTGCTTCAGGGGAAAAGAAGGAGACCCATGCCTGAGAATCAACCCATCGATGAAGTTTCTGTGGATCGCCGCGAAGAAACGGTGGTCACTGAACAACCTGGCTACGCGGCGAGCGAGCAGGTTACACGCGATGTTGCGGCGGAGCGGCGGCTTCGTTCGGCACTGGTCACACAGATCACTTGGGCCATTCTGGGTTTGCTGGAGATCTTGCTGGGGCTGCGCTTCTTGCTAAAGTTGATTGCGGCCAATCCGGCCAGCGGGTTCGCCGTTTTCATCTATGGAATCACAAAGCCGTTCATTGCGCCGTTCGCGCTATTGGTAGGGACGCCCACGTCCGGTGGGATGATCCTCGAAGTGACGACGCTTATTGCCATGGCGGTCTATGCGCTGTTCTTCTGGGGTGTCGTTAGGGTGATCCGGATCGCTGCGAATCGTCCAATCGCCCGCACGGCCACGCGATCGGTGCGCGAGCAGACGCCGGGCACAGGCGCCGAGCGTACGACACACACCACTCGCCGCGGCTAGGTGCAACTAATCATCGATTTGGGCAATTACCTAGGAGGGTACAATGGATATGCTTCCCTGGCTCCTCGCGGGTTTGATCGCCGGTTTCCTTCTCGGCTTTGTCCCACTGTGGCTCAGG
This sequence comes from uncultured Anaerolineae bacterium, assembly GCA_964560475.1. GTDB lineage: Bacteria > Chloroflexota > Anaerolineae > JAFGEY01 > JAFGEY01 > BS750m-G44. The sequence continues at coordinate 1,564 of CAZLMZ010000477.1, read as the reverse complement.
TCTCGTCAAAGCTCCAGAAGCCTCTCCGAGGCAACGGACCAATCCGACTTGGCCAGGACACAGAACGCGCTCGCATCGGCACTGGCAGAGCAACAACTAAACCTGGCCAGGATGCAGAACACGCTTGCCTCCGCCGCAATTGACGCGCGGCGGGGCGATTATGAGTCGGCCCGTCAAGCCGCCAGTAGCTTTTTCACTTCCTTACGGGCAGAGGCCAACAAGGGGGATGATTCGAGTCTCTCGCAGGCACAAAAAGCCGGAGCAGAGCCGGCGCTTACCAGACGTGATGAGATCATCTCCCTGCTTGCTCGCAATGATCCTGTTTCCGCAGAGCACCTATCTGATCTGTATGTGTCGTTTCGCGAGATGCGGCTAGAAGAACGGCCTATGACGTCTCAAGCTGACGAACGCGGGGAAGCCTCCGATGAGGAGAGCGTTGGCTGAGCGGGGTTGGCGTCGGTAAGCCGCTGGCCGGGCGCTGGGATTCCGTGTGACGATACCGCCAACGCCAGGAAGCGCTTACCAGGGGAGCTTTCCCGTTATCACAGACGTGCGAAGGGGGTGAACCCCGTTCGCACGACCACAACAGGCAAGCCTGAAAAAAGACCGGAGGTTACAGTGGGTCTACTTTCCTGGATCATCGTTGGTTTGATCGCCGGTTTCCTGGCCGGACAGGTCATGAGGGGAGGTGGCTATGGTTTGATTGGCGACATCATCATCGGAGTGCTTGGCGGAATGTTGGGAGGCTGGATTGCTTCCTACTTTTTCCAGATCGGTGGTGCGATGTCGGGGATCAACTGGCAGTCGATCCTGGTTGCGTTCGTCGGAGCGATATTGTTGATCCTCATATTGCGCATGATAGGGGGTAGGGGGCGCCTCCGACGCAATGGTTAAGGTCAGCAGTGCCTCTGCAGGGCCGCTGGCACAAGATGACACGAGCGCGGCCCTACGCAGGCCAACAAGGTTATCTTTCACAGGGTCGGTTTCACTGGGTAGGCAGACCGTTCAAAAGGAGAAATCACATGATATGGACTATCGTCGCGATCTTGGTCGTTCTGTGGCTGCTTGGGTTTCTCGGTCCGAGAGTGAGTTCCGGTTTTCCCAAAGTCGGCAACATTGTCCACGTGCTGATCGTCATCGCGGTCATACTCGTCGTATTGCATCTCCTTGGGGTGCTGTGAACCTTTGACGATTGGACAAGGGGTCTGGCGCGGCCTAGTCGTTGGCGCGTTCATAGCTGGCCTCGTGTTGACCCCTCTGTTTGGTATCAGCACGATCAACCAGAGGAGCTTTGCTTGCCGGCCCTGCTGGCGGTCGTCCGTCTTGTCCGCCGGATACGCTAGAGAATGCTCAGAGGAGAGGAGGAAGGACCAATGCCATTCAACGAGAGATCCCGCTTGGATACCTCCCAGGTTCAAGACCGGCGTGGCCGGGGGGTGGTGACGGCGGTGACCGTAGGGGGCGGCGGACTCGGCCTGGTGATCTTGCTGGTGGCGATGGTGTTGCGCATGAACCCTGGCGACCTGGCGAACCTGACTGGGCAAGCGCCATCGGCATCGACTGA
>CAZLMZ010000476.1:0-2555 GCA_964560475.1 uncultured Anaerolineae bacterium | reverse complement strand
ATCGAGCACCTCGCCAAAGATCGGGCCCGGTTTGTAGCCCATCGCTTTCAGGTCATTGCCGCTGAGCACGGGCTTGACGTGACGATAGGTCTCCCAGTAGCGAGAGAGGTGCTCGCGCACGCCGCGCGAGTCGGTCGCCACCCACACGACCAGGATCGACGGCCCAGAATAAGGAGAGAGGAGCCGGTAGACCTTGCTGGCAGAGGCAGTACCGACCTGCAGGGCCTCCACCGCGATCTTGAGCGCCGCTACCTCGTGCAGTAAATCCTCGTCGTCCTTGGCCAGCCGCAGCCGCGCGCAGAGCGTATCCAGCTCGGGCACAATCAGGCGATAGGAGAGGAGCGCCAGGTAGAGGTGATGGACGTTGTTCGTCGGCGGGGGCGTCCCGTGCAGCGTATCGTGCTCCTCTTCGGCGAACGAAGGCCGCCAGCTCTGCTCGTACCAGCCAGGCACGACCTGGCGCAGCCGGCGGAACTTGCGCTGGAGCCAGCCGTCGCAGTGCAGCCCTGGGTGGATCTGGTGCAGGATGCCCAGCTCTTCCATGCGCGCCAACCCGGCCTCGGGCTCTGGCTCCTGCAAGAGCAGGAAGAGCTCGTGGCGGATCCGTTCCCCGCTCACGCGCCGCAAAAAGCCGAGGGCGTTCGGGATCAACTCGCGGGTGCGAGCATCGATATCGAAGCCGAGGCGCTGCTCGAGGCGCACGGCGCGCAGGATGCGCGTCGGGTCCTCCACAAAGCTGAGCGAGTGGAGGACGCGGATCACGCCGTTTCGCAGGTCCTGCTCACCGCCGTAAAAGTCGAGCAGTTCGCCATAGTGGTCGCGGTCCAGGCGGATGGCCAGCGTGTTGATCGTAAAGTCGCGCCGGTGCAGATCCTGCTTGATCGACGAAGGCTCGACCTGGGGCAGCGCCGTGGCCTGGGTATAGAACTCGGTCCGTGCGGTCACAAAATCCAGCTCGTCGCCATCGACCAGGATCCACTTGGCCGTGCCAAAGCGCTCGTGTGAACGGACGCGCCCGCCGAGGTCGCGGGCCAGGCTCCTGGCCAGGGCGATGCCATCGCCCTCGACGACCAGGTCGATGTCCTGGTTAGGCCGGCCCAGGAGCAGATCGCGCACGAACCCACCGACGATATAGAGCGTATAGTCGAGCTGCTCAGCTTCTTCCGCTGCCTGCCAGAGCAGGTCCAGCTTGTGCGGGTCTATCATCTCCCGCAGCTTATGCGAGATCTCTTGATGGCGCGAGCGTGCATCGCCCTCGTTCGGCACACTGAGCAGCAGGTTGATCAGATCGGTGCGGGTGACGATGCCGAGCAAGATCCCGCTCTCTGACACAACCGGCACCTGCCCCACGCCATATTCCTCCATGACCTCCCGCAACGTCTCGATCGCATCGTCGGGACGCACGGTAATCTGCCCCTTGGTCATATAGGTCGAGATCGCAGCGTTCTCCAGGCCGAGGCGCATCGCACGGTCGACCTCACGTCGCGACAGGACGCCGACGACGCGCCCATCGTCCAGCACTGGGAAGCCCTCGTGTCCGTAGCGCTGCATCAGCTCGGCAGCCTGGGCAATGGTACGGGAAGGGGTAAGCGTGCGCACGCCGTAGGACATGATCTGGCGAACCAAGACAGTAGGCTGGACATACGTTTGTAGTAGGTCCATCAGGCGTGCCCTGGCCTCGTGCAGGTCGAGATCGCGAATCAGGGCAGCAGATGCGCGGTTGTGTCCTCCGCCGCCGAGCTCGGTGGCGACGGCGCCGACGTCGATCGCGTCGCTCGTCGACCGCGCGACCAACTGCACCTGCTGCTGGTCGGTCTCGACAAACTCGACGAGCAGGAACAGGCCAGCCGGGTCCCAAAGATTGTGCAGCTTGGGGGCCAGCACCGAGATCTCTTCGACGTAGCGCGGAAAGGATGCTGCTGCCACAACGATCGACTGGCCGGCGATAGTCAAGTTCTCGGCGCTCTCAAGCAAGCGCTCGTACAGCTCCTTCTGGTCGTCGGTGAGTGGATAGTGCAAGTATTCGTTGGCAATGTCCAGGCTGGCGCCGCGCTCGAGCAGGCGGGCAGCGCAGCGGACATCGCGCGGAGTCGTGGCGTGGTAGGAAAGCGAACCAGTATCCTCGTAGATACCCATCAAAAAGAGCGTTGCCTCGATCGGCGAGAGATCGACTCCTTCATCGATCAACTGCTCGACGAGCAGCGTGGTCACTGCTCCGACCGGCTCTCCCGAGTAGCGCCACGCAGAATCGAGGTCCGGCGACCGGGGATGGTGGTCGATGATCTGTACGTCGATCTCAGTGCCCATGCCCTTGATCGTGACCATAGACTGAGTATCGACCAGGATCACGTGCTTGATGCGCCCGCGTGGCAGGTCCTCGACGCCGATCAGGGGCAGCTCTGCGCCATAGAGGGTAAGAAAGTGGCGGATATTGCGGTTGATACTGTGCGGCAGGACCGGGATCGCTTCGGGATACAACTTGTGGGCAGCCGCCAATGCCGAGATGCCGTCGAAATCGGCATTCTCGTGAGTCAGGATCACGCTCAGGTGAGGCA
>CAZLMZ010000475.1:0-2555 GCA_964560475.1 uncultured Anaerolineae bacterium | reverse complement strand
GTGATCGAGATCCCAGGCGGGCAAGAGGCCACGCCGACGCCGACGCCGTCTACCACGCCAACGCCCCAGCGTATCTCGTTTGCGCCTGGCGCAACCGAGGCCACGGTGAGCGGCAACTTGCCGGCCAACGGCGACGTCCACTATGTCATCCGTGCTGAGGCAGGGCAGTTGCTGGAGGTGAACGTCACCGCCGCTCACCCGGTGCACCTGACCATCTATGGGAAGAACGGCGTGGTGATCTTTGACCAGCCTGACGGGTCCCCCTTCTTCCGGGGCACGCTGCCGGACAGTGAGGACTATCAACTGGTGATCGAGGCGGACACGCAGGCAACCGCCTATAGCATGACGGCGATGATCCCCGAGCGGATCAGTTTTGCGCCGGGGACGACGTCGGCCACGGAGCAAGGCCAACTGGGTGCACAGCAGCAGCACGCCTACGTGCTGCACGCACAGGCAGGACAGCAGATGAAGGTCACGGTGACGGCGTCTAGCGGAGCCGTGTCGCTGACGATCTATGGCGTGGATGGGACGGTGCTCAAGAACCAGATGAGCGAGGGCACGACGTTCGACGGCACGCTGCCCCTCACGGAGGATTATATCATCACCATCACCGCTGGCGGCGCCGCGGCAAGCTATACGTTGGTGGTTGAGATCACCTGATCGGCTCATATCAGCCAGGCAGCTAATGTCAGAACCACATCGAGCGCTTCCTCTTGCCTGCCCAGGGTCGGCATTCCCAAGCAGACAGGCCAGGTAGCGCTCGATGCGCTTCTGGATTGGAACAGGCCCGGTAACCAAGATCACTGACTAACGAGCGGTGAGCAAAGAACGCCCACTCGCTGGAAGCTTGACACCTACCGCTCGATGCCTTATCATTGCACAAGGAGAGATTGGTCGAGCGCGTGCCGCCCAACCAGGATGTTCGAGACAAACACTCGAGAGCCACCCGATATAGGAGACAAGCATGACATCTAGCGACGGGTTCGACTACTTGGCCTCGTGCCATAGGGTCTGCGGCACCTACCGCCGGGAAGAGGTGGATCACGTGCCTCTTCTATCTCCCATCCCCTGGCAACCACAGAACGACATTGACGCGGTCGCGTTTGGCGACTGGAGGGACGAGGAACGGTTCCGCAAGGTGGCCAGGCTGGTCCAGGAGTATTGTGATCCGAAGCCGCCGTACAACCGGGTCGGCATCCCTCGCGTCTTTGAGCCGCAGAGCTACCAGCGCTTCCTCGAGGCCCCGCAGGAATACGTGGAAGAGTTGCCTCGGATTCAAGTCTCCGATGTGCGCACGCGGCACACGACCGTCCTACACACTCCCAAGGGCGACCTCAAGTGGGTGTACGAGGAAGACGAGGGGATCTTGACCCAGTGGGACATCCACAGGCCGGTGCAGTGTGTGGAGGACGTGGAAAAGCTCCTCAGCGTGCCCTACGCCTTTGTCCCACCGCACCCATCAGCGTTCGAACCGTTTCGGCGGCACCGGGCGGAAATGGGCGTAAACGCCGTGGGTGGCGCGGGTGTGAACTCTATGGTCGCCATGCTCTGCGGCATCATGGCCTACGAGCTCTTGCTGGAGTGGGTGATGGTCGAGCCGCAGCTCATCAAGAGGCTGGCGGACACCTGGCTGGAGCGGACCGGCGAAAAGGTGGACTGGCTGTTGGCACAGGGCGTCGGTCCCTTCTGGCACTTCAATGGCGTCGAACGGGCCGCACCGCCCATGATGGGCCCCCGGCAGTGGGCACAGTGGGTCGTGCCCTACGACGGGGAGATCATGCGCCGGATCAAGGCCGCCGACCCGGAAGCCAGGATCCACGTCCACTGTCACGGCAAGGTGCGCACGCTGCTCGATTCCTTTGTCGAGATGGGAGTGGACTCAACCGACCCGGTGGAGCCACCCCCGCAGGGCGACGCAGACATCGCCGAGGTGAAAACGACCTACGATGGAAAGCTGGTCTTTCTGGGGAACATCGAGTTCCTGGATATGGAGACGAGGCAGCCGGAGGAGATCGAGGCTCTGGTGCGTAGGGCGATCGAGGCAAGCGGCAAACGGAACTTGATGCTGATGCCGTCCTCGGGCCCGCACCAACGTCCTTCAGACCTCCTCCTGGCGAACGTGGAACGCTACCTCGAAGCCGGGCTCCGGTACGGCGAGATGTGAGCGGATTGCGGTCCCTACCGGTGCGATCCCGAAGGTGAAGCCAAGCGCGACCGTGGTGCCACACATCCGGTGGGCGAAGGCCGCCTGGCGTGACAGAGAGACTGGCGAGCTCGTGGGCCCTCCTGAATGCGGCAAGACATTCACTGCATCCAGCCACCGCTGCCTGCGGGTGCGGCTGTGCCGGTCGCGCTGCGGGCCAGATGGTTGGCAGCGAGGTCTCGCCTGCAACCAGTGCCTCGACTGTTCGCGCGCGCCGTGTTGCTCCTCGTGGCCGGGCCTAACCTTCGGCGAGCGGGACCTCGCCGGGCAGAGCGTAGCTCACGGTGACAGGACAGCCAAGCACGCCAGACAGGACGCGGCGGACCACGACGTCCAGGCGGGCGGCGAGCCA
>CAZLMZ010000474.1:0-2555 GCA_964560475.1 uncultured Anaerolineae bacterium | reverse complement strand
TCTGCCAGTCGTGGGGCGGTCTGCTGGCGGGGGTCCCGATCGATCCAGAACGCGCGGAGCGGGCGTTTTCGGGGGCTAACCAAGGATCGCTTGTGCTCGCCTTCCAGATCGCGCTGTTCATGCCACCCGAGCAATTCAAGTGCGAGATGGATACCTATGTGCGGCAGGTAGGGCAGTTGCAGCCGCTCGAGGGGTTCGATGAGACCTACCTGCCAGGAGGGGTGGAGGCTGCGCGGGAGCGGGCATACCGCGAGCAGGGGATCCCGGTCGGACCAGATCACCAGCAGCAGATGGAAGAGATCGCGGGCGAGCTTGGGCTAGCGGCACCGTGGTGAGGGCACGCGCAGCGGTCAACCTGACGTGGTTCCTGGTTTTCCATCAGTGACCGACATCCTGCCCATTCCTGGCGGGGAGCGGCGGGAGACGAGTACGAGAGGAGCACACACGTGGACGTGCAACAGATCATCGAGTCACTGCGGCCGTATGCTGGCGATCCGCCGCAGTCATCGCCACCCGAGATCCTGCCATGGGACCATGGCGATACGTGGGGCCTCGACGGGGCGGCGCGCGCGACGCTGGGCAGCCTGGTCGCGGGCGAGGCGCCGGGCGAGCGCATATACGAGATGGCCGACTATTTGTTGGCCTTTTGCATCGAGGGCTATGGCCCGCGGCAGTACCCCGATGCCTTTTTACTGAACGGCACGGTACTGGCGCTGTGCGGCTACCTGTGTGAAGGGCAGCATCCCGAAGCAGAGCTGTGGCGCGCTACGGGCTGCGCGCGCCTGGCGACGGAGGCGCATTGGCGCAAGGCGGCGCTGAGCGACTGCCTGCTTGCGGATTGCGTGCTAGCGGTGTGCCGGGTCGCAGACGAGCTCGAACTGCCGATCCTGGCCGACCTGATCACGCTGCGCGAGCGAATGTGGGGGACGCTGCTGCCGCACGATCGTGCAGAGCGGCTGAGTGTCTCGCAGGAAGCCTATCCATCCTATATGTCGTCACCGGTGCCGGCGGACCAGGTGGGCAAGCTGATGGCTGGGCGAGCGTGGCAGTGCAGCCTGGCACCGAGCGACTTTTTTCTTCCCGAGGTTGACCTGGCCGAGGCAGACCAGACCTGCGAGAACCTGATCACGTTGCGGGCGCACATGATGGTGCGGCACCAGTTTGGCAGCGACGTGGACTGGCACCTGCGGCTGTTCGACGACATCGAGTCGACGGTGAGCCTCAACGCACAACCCTTCCTACGCAACCTGGCGGCGGCCTACGGGGAGACCGGGGATGCCAAGTATGCGCAGCATTGCGTGCGGCTGCTGTGGTCATTCTACCGGCAGGCGCCGCTGCCGAACCACCGGCAGCTTTCGGGGCCGTGGCGCACGTTGGAGGTGGGCAACCGGCAGGCGAACGTCTGGCCGGCGGTGCTCGCCTGCGCCGGCACGGTGGACGCGTTCGACGAGGATACGCACGCTATGCTGGCCCGCTCGCGGCTGGACCACATCCGATACGCGACCGCGTACTGCGGCGGGGCGAACAACTGGTACCAGGTCGAGGCCGCCGGGCTGGCGGTGGCGGCGCTGTTCTCTCCGGAGCTACGACACGCCGATGCCTACCTGCGCATCGCGCTGCGCCGCCTGCGATGGATCAACAGCTTTGCCTACTATGACGACGGGTTCCAGTTCGAGCTGACCCCGGGCTACCACGTCTTTCCGACCTCGTCGATGTTCAGCGTGGTGCAGGCAGCGCGCGTGCGCGGCATAGCGCTGCCGCAGGATTTCGTCGCACTGATCGAGCGCGCGCACGAGATGTACCTCTATGCGGTGCAGCCCGACCACTATTTGCCGACGCTCAACGACTGCGGTGCGATCCCGACCGACCCGGCGCCGCTGCTGCAGCGCGCGGCGGCTGCCTTTGGGCGCGCGGATTTCGAATGGGGAGCGACGCGCGGCGAGGCCGGCCAGGCACCGGATCACGCTTCTCACGCCTGGCCCTCGGCAGGTTACTATGTGATGCGCGACCGCTGGGCCGATAGCGCGGGCTATCTGTTCTTTGACGGTGCAGCGTGGGGCGCATCGCACCAGCACGAGGACAAGCTGACCTTTCTCCTGCACGCCTACGGCAGACTCCTGATCAGCGACCCGAACATCTATAGCTACTCGCGCACCGAGCTGACACACTATTTCCGCTCTTCGCGAGCGCACAATGTCGTGCTGATCGACGGCAAGGGGCAAGCGCGTCGCTTCCGTCCAGAAGCCAGGTTGTCGACGCTCGGCGAGAACGAGTGGGTGAGCGAGCCCGGGGTCGACTTTGTGAGCAGCGAGTACCTGGAGGGCTATACCCCGAACCCGTTCGGGGGACAGGAACTGCCGGTCGAGGTAGACGAGGGTTTCTCGCACAAGCGTGCCATCTTTTACGTCAAGGGCGAATACTGGATCCTGTCGGACCTGATCCGGGGCGAGGATCGCGAGGCGCATACGCTGGAGCAGATCTATCACATCGCTCCGATCTACCAGCCTGGGCGCGACCAAGCGTTCCGTGTGGGAGAGGTGTCGGTCTCGCCGGCG
>CAZLMZ010000473.1:0-2566 GCA_964560475.1 uncultured Anaerolineae bacterium | reverse complement strand
CCGGCCAGCGTCTCCAGCGCCTGCTCGACGTCGACGCCGTGCGCTGCATACCGTTCCTTGGCCATCATGTACGCGTCCTGGACCTGCTTCTCTGTCACGCGCTCTGTCATCGCTGTGCCTCCCTGTGGCTAATCTCCCTGCTCGCTCCCGGCCAGGTGCACCTCGACGCCCCTTTCCTGGAGCGCCTGCACCATCTCGGCCGGGGCGCTGGGATCAGTGAATATCCGATCGACCTGATCGATCGCCGCAAACGACGCCGTCGCCACCTGCCCCCACTTGCTGCTATCGACCACGGCGATCACTTCTTTACACGCGGCGACCATGGATCGCTTGAAGCGAACCTCAAAGCTGTCCGCGTCGGTCAGCCCCTCGGCCAGGGTCAACCCCTTGGCCCCGAAAAAGCCCTTGCTGATGTGAAACTGGGAGAGGACGCCCGTGCCGATCTCGCCGACCAACGAGTAGGACACCGGTCGCAGGATGCCCCCCGTGATCACCACCGTGATCCCGTCGACGCTCGCCAGCTCGTAGGCGACCATGAGGCTGTTCGTCACCACCGTCAGCTCGCGGCGCGAGCCAATGTGCCGTGCCACCTGCAGTGCAGTCGTGCTGGCGTCGATCGCGATCGCCTCGCTGTCGCCGATCAACCCCACAGCCGCCTCGCCGATCGCCGCTTTTTGCTCGCTGTACAGTTGGCTGCGCAGGCTAAAGGCCAGCTCGACGTCGTCGCGATCGGTCAGAATCGCGCCGCCGTGGGTGCGCACCAGCTCCCCACGGCGTTCCAGCTCGCTCAGATCGTTGCGGATCGTGACCGCCGACACGCCAAAGCGCTCTCTCAGCGAGGAAACCGAAACGCGCCTCTGCGCCTGGAGGAGTGTGAGGATCTTGGCCTGTCGTTCCGGAGCATAGAGCGCGTCGTCCATCGGTCTTTCTAACCCTTTTGAACGCTTGCGTTTCCTTTCGATTACGTCCCCATTCTACTCCCGGTCGGCCGCAATGTCAAGCAGAGAGGAATGCAAAAACAGCGCAGGCCCCGGGTTCAATCCCAGGGCCTGCGCTATACCGTACCAGGCGACCGCGACGCTCAGTCCCCGTCTTTTGGCGTCCCGCTGCGCCAATACTCGACGCCGAACGCGCCGATCACGACTACGAAAAACCCCAACCCACCGGCAACCACGGTGTTCATCATCCGGCGTGGCGCCACCCGCGTATGGGGCACGGCGGCACGGCTGGCCAGCCGCACGGCGCCCTCTCTGTCCTGGACGGCGATGCGCGTCTCGGCGACCTTGCGCGTCAGCGTACGAAAGGTCTCTTCGGTCACGTCCCTGGCCAGCGTGAGCCGCCCTTCCTTGGTCCGCTCCTCCTGGAGCTGCTGCTGCAACTGGAGAATGTCCGGCTCGAGCGCCTGAGCCTCGTTTTCCAGGATCACCAGCTTGTCCTCCAGTGCCGAGACCAGCGACGCCACGTAGGTGGCCTGTTCCCCGACCGCCTTGTCGCTCAGGCCCTGCTGGCCCGACAACTGCAACTGGATCGGCAGGCCCTGGCCGGTGAGGGACTCGATCTCGACAAAGAGCGAGGCAATCTCGTCGCTGAGCGAGGCGCGCAGCGAGGGGTCCTGGGTTTCCAGCCGTGCCTGGAGCGACTTGCCGTCCTGGATGATGAGCCGCAGCGTCCGCGCCCCGGAGAGGTACTGCTGCAGCGCTGCTTGCTTGTTGTTCAACTGTGTCTGCAGGACGTTCGCCTGGTTGACCGCCTGAAAGTCGGTCAACGCCTGCTCTGCGCTGGTCAGTTCGCCTTCGGTGTCCTGCAACTGTGTCTCGAAAAAGGCCAGGTCTTCATCGCTCTGCCCGTAGAGCCGGTTGGTGCTCTCGACAAAGAGTGCCGCCCACTGGTTGACGATCGCCGCGGCGCGCTCTGGATCGTGGTCCTTGACCACGAGCCGGATCACGCTTTGGTCGCCGCCGTTCTTGGCCTCCATCTTTTCCTGGAGATCGCGCAGCGTATAGGGCGTCGACGGGAACTGGGCGGCGAGCGCACGCTGCAGCTCGACCGCCAGTTCATCTCCCATGGCGAGCGCCGGGTAGGCCTGGTACGAGGGCTGGAGGTCGCTCTGCGTCTGGACGCGCGCGTCGAACTGGATCACGTAACTCGGCTTGGTCGCGGCCACCAGCGCCGTGGCCTCGTAGGTAGACGGCATCAACGAGCTGACGCCGAACGCGGTCACGGCCGAGATCAGGGCCAGGCCGGCGATCCAGAACTTGTAGCGGAGTAGGATGGTGATGTATTGTCTCAGGTCGATCTCGTCTTCCAAGGTATTCTCCTCGCAGGACTGTCTAGACGATCCCTTGGCCAGAGCCCATCGACCGTTCGTGCCCGCGCTCTGGCAGAGCGAGAGCGATTATACTCAATCTTGGCCGCAATGCCAAACGCGCTTGACTCTCACCCCATTTCAGTGTATCCTCATGCGTGGGGGTGGATCGCGGCCGGTGCCGCGCGCGGTCTTCAAAACCGTCTGAGGGGCTGTGAGCAACAGGCCTTGGTGGGTTCGACTCCCATCCACTCCCGCCTA
>CAZLMZ010000472.1:0-2574 GCA_964560475.1 uncultured Anaerolineae bacterium | reverse complement strand
ATCGACGCCAAGAAAGACTTGCCCTGCGGAATCCACCAGGTAGTGCGAGAGCATGGCCGGGATGATGCTCCGAGATCGGACCGTCATCACACCCCAGGCGAGCCCGAAAGCGAACGCCATGATCACACCGCCAATGACCTGTGAAGGTGCCTGTGTCAGCAGATTCGAGAAATGGTAGAGCCCAAAAAAGGTGGCACCAAGCAGGATAGACACCGGGGCGGAGAATCGTGTCCGCAGTTTCGACTGGATCAAGCCTCTGAATGCCAGTTCCTCCCAGATGCCCGGAACGAGCGCCAGGAGGAAATAGCCCCATCCGACCACGTCGGGATCGGGGCGGAGATCGGGACGAGCAAACGCCGCGGATAGATCACCCCGGTAGATCCCCATGCTCAGCGAGATCACCGCGGCAAGTACGCAAAACACCACAAACGAGAGAAGGCCCAGGAGCACGGCCTTTGAATCGATCCTGACATACCCGGGCAGCCAATCGCGCAGCCTCCTGACTCCCAGGATCACGGGGAGCACAGCCAGCACCACAGTCCCTGCGAGGAGCATGCGGACCAGCGTGATGCCCAACAGGACCGGAACTGCCGGCCACGCCCAATCGACGAGGATGTTCCCTACCTGAGCAAGGGCGTCGATCTTGAGAAAAACCGAGAACAGCACCGTCGCGAGTGCCACCCGTAGGATGACGGCCCCCTTCCCCATGCTCTGGAGCCCTCCTGCCCTATCTATCGTCTTTTCCATCTCGCGCATCCTCCTCTGGCATCTCGCTGTTCACGACTTTTCTCACGGACAATATGGGCAAGCCCAGGTCGCGGATCTGGGCCAGCAGGCCAAGCAGGGCAGACTGATCGGCGACCTGCCCCGTGAGCAAACTCTCGCTATGGGGCAAGTGTGTAACGCGAAAGCCCTCAAACCAGTAGCTCGCCCACGCCGCGTCCACCACGCCCTTGACGCGCACCTCATAGGTTGCCGGCTTGTCGAACTCGCGCCCACCTGCCAACCCGCCCTCCCTTTGCCTGACTCTCAAGACATGCCGAGTATAGCAGGCTACCGGATAGTCTGTCATCATCAAGTGGATGATATGCGTGGGTGAACCGTGTGGGTGAGTGCGCGAGGCGCTCGCCCCCCTGGAAAGCGCCAGCCCCCACTTGGATAGGTGGGGGCTGGCGGAGACAGCGTACGTGCGCGCCCTGAAAGCGAGAGGGGGAATCCCGGCTATAGGATACCAAGCTCCTGCGCGCGTAGGACGGCCTCGTGCCGGCTGTGCGCATCGAGCTTTTGGTAGATATGCTGGATGTGCGTCCGCACGGTGTTGGTGGACACGAAAAGCGCTTCGGCCATCTCCGGGCTGGTCAGGTCCGTCGCCATCAGTCGCAAGACTTGCAGCTCGCGCTCGGTGAGCGGTTCGACGAGGTCGGCGGCGGGACCCGATCCCCGTACGTTTTCCTGGGGCGCCGCCCCAAACGCGGACAAGAGCCGCCCCAGGTACGCCTGGTGTGGCGCAGCGCCGCGAGCGACCGCTCCCACCAGCAGTTCGCGGACCCGCTCACCTTCGTCGACAAAGGTGCGGATATAACCCTCCGGCTCGGCGAGGGCCAGCGCCCGGGCCAGCGCGCCCAACGCTGCGCTCTTGGACCCACGTGCCGCGTGCGCGACCGCGCGCAGGACGAGGATCTCGATCGCTCTACCCACCCACCCTGCTCCTTCTGCGGCCTCTGCCAGCCGCGCCAGCAATGCCAGCGCCTCGTCCAGCCACGAGCCATCCGGCCGGTGCAGGCCCTGGGCGACCAGCACCCGCGCCAGGTTCACGTGCTCCAGGTCACGCACATAGCTGAGCGCGCCGTCCGCCGTCAGCCCGCTGCTCTCTGCCCACGCCACTGCCGCAGGCAGATCGCCTTCCGCCAGCCACAGGCGCAGGCGACAGTCATCGATCCAACAGATCGCCCACGGATCGACGTCCGTCCTGCGGTGGAGCTGCTCCCCACGATGGAACGTGTCGCGGGCCCGGTCAAGCATGCCCTGAGCGAGCTGGACGCGCGCCAGGGTTGTATAGCCGGTGATCAGCGCATCGGCGTGCCCCCACTGCAGGCACAGCTCGATGCCTCGTTCCAGGTACTGGGTCGCGGTCTCGAGCTCGTCCCACTCGCGCATCAGGTCGCCCATCTTGACGTAGGGCAGCCCGGCGGCAGGCAGTTCTCGCCCATCCGGACCCATCGCCAGTGCCAGCGCCTGACAGTTGGTCTGCAGGGCCTTGTGGAGCCGTCCCTGCTTGGCCTGCTGGTAGGCCATGTACGCAACTGCAGAGACGGCCATGGGGATATTGCCGCACTCTACTGCGATCTCGCGTGCCCGTGCGTACGCCCGCTCGGACGCCGCAAGGTCCCCGCGTTCACGCGGCGTCTCTGCCAGGGCGATCGCGCTGGTCGCACGCGCATAGCTTATTTCGGGGAGCGCGCCAAAGGCCTGCTGGGCTGCTGACGCGATCGCGCTCGTCGCACGCGCATAGTCTCCCGCGGGCAAGAGGTCGAGCGCGCGTTGGGCCAGCTCTGCCACCCGGCCCAGTTCCTC
>CAZLMZ010000471.1:0-2580 GCA_964560475.1 uncultured Anaerolineae bacterium | reverse complement strand
GATGCGGTGGGCGACGAGTTCGAGGTGGCGCTGGGCACGCACGGGCAACTGACGACCTATACCGCGATCCGCGTGGCCAAGGTGCTAGAGCCGTACAATCCCTTCTGGTTCGAGGAGCCGGTGCCGCCCGAGAATGTGGACGAGATGGCGCGCGTGGCAGCACACACCAGCATCCCGATCGCTACCGGCGAGCGCCTCGTGACAAAGTACGAGTTCGTGGAGGTGCTGGCCAAGCAGGCGGCGCAGATCCTCCAGCTCGACGTCGGCCACTGCGGCGGCATCCTGGAATCGAAAAAGATCGCCGGCATGGCCGAGGCACACTATGCCATGATCGCCCCGCACATGTACTGTGGGCCGGTGGCGGCAGCGGCGGCGGTGCAGTTGGCGACCTGCTCGCCGAATTTCGTGATCCAGGAGTACAATGCCACGCCGTTCCACGACGCGCTGCTGGTAGAGCCGCTGCAGTTCGAGAACGGTTTCATCACCCCGCCGGCCGGGCCGGGGCTGGGGGTGACGCTGGACGAGGATATGGTGCGCGAGCATCTCTACCGGCCTGAAGCGTGAGGTGAGCGATGGCAGATGAACGTTCGTTCCGGCACGTGACCGTCGACGCGGACAACCCGCCCGACCCGCACTGCAAGGCGGCAGGGGACCTGGACGGCGACGGCTATCCCGACCTGCTGGCGGCCTCGGCGTCGGGCGGCGGGCTGTTCTGGTATCACTACCCAGGGTGGGAAAAGCACAGGATCGCGGCGGGCAGCTACACGACCGACATGGCGGTGGTGGACCTCGACGGGGATGGGCGCCTGGACGTGGTCATCCCCAGTGACGAGGGACTGATCTGGTTCCAGAACCCACAGGCGACCGGCGGCGACCCGGTGGGCGCGTGGCCGGCGACGGTGATCAGCCCGGACGGGGCGCGTATGCACGACGTCGAGGCTGCCGACCTGGACGGCGACGGCGTGCTCGACCTCGTCACGCGGCACCAGTCGGGGTTCGGCAGGTGGATGGGCAACCAGATCCACCTGTGGGTGCACGAGGCGGATGCCTGGCGGCACCGGACGATCGAGTGCACGCACGGGGAGGGGCTGCGCGTGGCGGATCTGAACGGGAATGGCCGGCCGGACATCGTGATCGGCGGGCGCTGGTACGAGAACCCGGGCGACGCGCTGGCAGGGGAGTGGCGAGCGCACGACTATATCTCGGCGGAGCGGTTCGAGCAGGGGTGGACGCGGGGCGACGTTGTCGTGGAGGCCGGCGACCTAACCGGAGATGGACAGGTCGAGATCGTGCTCTCGCCGGCAGAGGGAAGCGGCTGCCTGTCGTGGTTCGAGGCGCCGGGGGACCCGGCGAGCGGGCCGTGGATCGAGCACGTGATCGACCCTGCCCTGGATCACGCACACGGCCTGGGATTGGCCGACATGAATGGAGATGGGACGCTCGACATTGTCGTGGCCAAGATGCACCAGGCCAGCGCGCCGCAGGAGGTGGCGATCTACTATAACCAGGGCGGGGGCGAGTGGTGGCGCAAGCAGGTGGTGGCGACGAGTGGCTCGCACAACATCGTGCTGGTCGACGTGGGACGGAACGGCCGGGTGGACATCTATGGTGCAAACTGGAACGATCGCGCCGCGACACACGGCGCGATCGAGCTGTGGCTCAACGAGGGCTGAGCGAACGCGGAGGAGAAGCGGATGCAGGCAGCGATCTGGACGGGAATCTATGAGGAGCAGCCGCTGGACGAGGCGCTGCGCACGTTGTACGGGCACGGCTGGCGGGCCTTTGAGGCCTCGACGGAGCATATGGTCGCGATCGAGCGGGACGAGGCGCCCGAAGAGCGGATCGCGGAGGTGCGCTTCTGCCTGGCCGAGCTGGGCGTGGCCATGCCACAGGCGCACGCCATGCTCCAGGCCGACGTGGCACATCGCGACGAGGCAAAGCGCGAGAAGCACGTGCGTCGCCTGGCACGCCACATCGAGATCGCCGGGGCGCTGGGGATCGAGGTGATCGTGATCCACCCGGGTGGGCGAAAGATGGCGACGACGCGCGCCGAGTGGGAGCGAGACTGGCGGCTCAACGTCGAGACCTTTCGCCGGCTGGGCGACCTGGCCGGAGAGCAGGGGCTGCGCATCGGGCTGGAGAACCTGATGGGACGCTACCGCGCGCCCTATGAGCTGCTCGACCTGATCGCGGCGATCGACAATCCGGCGATCGCGGTGACGTTCGATACCTCGCACGCGAACGTGGTAGGGCTCGACGTGCCGGCGGCGATCCGCGAGTTTGGCCCCACGCTGGCGGCGACGCACATCTCGGACAATGACGGGTCGGGCGACCAGCACCGCACGCCAGGGAACGGGCAGATCGACTGGCCTCCGGTGATGGATGCGCTGCGCGAGGTGGGCTACGAGGGGCTGTTCGATCTCGAGATCCCGGGCGAGCGGCACGCGGTGCTGTCGTTGCGCGCGCAGCAGTCGCGGTTGGCATGCCAGGTCGCGAGCTGGCTGGTCGACGCGGCCCCGGCAGGATAGGGCTCGCCTCCGTTTCCTCTGCCCTGGCGGCTGCGCACCGACAGGAGCACCG
>CAZLMZ010000470.1:0-2591 GCA_964560475.1 uncultured Anaerolineae bacterium | reverse complement strand
GCACACGCCGGGGTAGACGTCCTGGTGATCGATACGGCGCACGGGCACAGCAAGAACGTGCTGCACGCGATCGAGCGGATCAAATCGCTGGCTGAAGGGGTGCCCGTCATCGCCGGCAACGTGGTCACCGCCGAGGGCGTGCGCGACCTGATTACTGCTGGGGCGGACGCGATCAAGGTCGGCGTGGGAGCAGGGTCGATCTGCACGACGCGCGTCGTCTCGGGCGCGGGGATGCCGCAGATGTCGGCGATCATGGACTGCGCCAAGGAGGCCAGCCGGCACGACGTGCCGATCATTGCCGACGGTGGGATCAAGTACTCGGGTGACATCGTCAAGGCCCTGGCCGCGGGCGCCGACACGGTCATGCTCGGTTCCCTCTTGGCCGGCCTCGACGAGTGCCCGGGCGAGCTGATCATCTACGAGGGACGTTACTACAAGGAATACCGCGGCATGGGATCGATGGGCGCCATGCGCGGCTATGGTCGCGATCGCTATGCAGTCGGCCAAGAAGGCGGTGGAAAGCTGGTGCCAGAAGGGATCGAGGGCCGGGTGGCGTACAAGGGCAAGCTGGCAGAATATATGTTCCAGCTCATGGGTGGCTTGCGTGCAGGCATGGGCTACGTCGGCGCTGGCGATTTGGACGAGCTCCGTGAGAAGGCGCGTTTCGTGCGGATCACCAACGCCGGGCTGATCGAGAGCCACCCACACGACGTCATGATCACCAAGGAAGCGCCCAACTATCCCGGCGCCGCGTGGGACGCAGACTGAGCAGATCATGACAGAGTCTGGATTGTAGCCGATATGGATTACAGAGTAGAGATCTTCTGGGATGCAGCCGTGCCCGACGGGCGTGCCCGGGCCGTTCTGGACGACATCCACGTTCTGGGCATCCCCTCCGTCGAGTCGGTACAGGTCAGCGACCTGTGCTTTTTGCGAGGCGACCTGAGCAGTGACGAGGTACAGACTTTGTGCGACGAGCTCCTTGTCGACCCGGTCGTGCAGGGTGCGCGCGCCAGCCGCTACGAGGGTGCAGAAAGGACGGCACAGACAGAGGGCAGCTTTGACCAGCGCAAGATCGCGATCGAGGTGGGCTATCACCCCGGCGTGACTGATTCGGAGGCCGAGCACCTGATCATGGGGGCCGGCAGGTTGGGCATCCGGGTCGAACAGGCAGCCACGGGCACGCGCTACGAGCTGGTAGGAGACCTGACCCTGGAGCAGGTGCAGCATATCGCGACCGGTTTGTTGTGCAACGACGTGATCCAGAGCTACACCGTGGGCGAGATCTCGCCGCCCTTTGCTCCTCCGGCGCAGTCGAGCGATGTGGTCGAGTATATCTCGGTCCGCGAGATGGAGGACGACGAGCTGATGCAGACCAGCATCGACCGCGTCTTGTTCCTGGATCTGACCGAGATGCAGGCCATCCGCGGCTATTACCGGGACGAAGGACGCGACCCGACGGACGTCGAACTGGAGACGTTGGCCCAGACGTGGAGCGAACACTGCGTCCACAAGACGTTCAAGGCGATCATCGATTACGAGTGCAGCGACGGTGCGTCGCCGCGCGTGATGGCAGACACAGGTGTAGAGCCCAGCCCGGCGAACGAGGAGATCGACGGCCTTCTCCGCACCTATTTGCGTGCCGCGACCGAGCAGATCGACAAGCCGTGGGTCCGCTCGGCATTCGTCGACAATGCCGGCATCCTGGCCTACGACGACGAGTGGGACGTGTCGTTCAAGGTCGAGACGCACAACCACCCCTCGGCGCTGGAACCCTTTGGCGGGGCCAACACCGGCGTGGGCGGCGTGGTACGCGACATTATCGGCGTCTCGGCGCGGCCGATCGCCAACACGGACGTCCTGTGCTTTGGCTCACAAGACCTGCCCGCAGAGGAGGTGCCGGGTGGGGCACTCCACCCGCGCCGTATCGCGGCAGGGGTGATCGCCGGCATCGAGGACTATGGCAACAAGATGGGCATCCCCACCGTCAATGGGGCCATCCTGTACGCGCCCGGCTACACCGGTAACCCGCTGGTCTTTTGTGGCTGTGCCGGCATCGCGCCGCGCGGCAGCCACCCGCGGGGGGCACAACCGGGCGACCTGTGCGTGAGCATCGGCGGGCGGACCGGGCGGGATGGGCTGCACGGCGCCACCTTTTCCTCGGCCGAGCTGACGCACGAGACAGGCGAGACGGTGGGCAGCGTGGTCCAGATCGGCAACCCGATCACGGAAAAGGCGTTCCTGGAGGCGGTGGTCGTCGCCCGTGAGGAAGGCCTGTACAGCGCGATCACGGACTGCGGTGCAGGCGGCTTTTCCTCCGCCGTAGGCGAGATGGGTGAGCACGTCGGCGTGGAGGTCGACCTGTCCACAGCCCCGCTCAAGTATCCCGGGCTGCGCCCGTGGGAGATCTGGCTGTCGGAGGCACAGGAGCGGATGATCCTGGCTGTGCCGCCTGGCAACCTGGAGCGGCTGCGCGCCATCTGCGTGCAGCGCGACGTCGAGCTGACGGTGATCGGCACTTTTACCGGCAACTCGCGGCTGGCGCTGCGCTATGGCGAGCGCCTCGTCGGTTCGATGGACATGGCGTTCCT
>CAZLMZ010000469.1:0-2598 GCA_964560475.1 uncultured Anaerolineae bacterium | reverse complement strand
TGCAGTTCGCCGGGCAGCTCCCCGGTCAGTAGTCGCGCCAACGTGTCTCGGTCAAGTGCTCCCGTCATGCGCCGTCCATACTCGACCAAGAGGACGCTGTGGTCGACCGGCACGCCGTAGCGCCAGTACACCCACCAGCGGCGTGCCTGGTACAGGATGAGAAGCACGAGCACGGCCGCTGCCACGCCTCCCAAGATTCCGATCGCCAGGAACCGAACGTTCGTATCCATTTTACCCGCTTTGGGATACATACAGCCAACCTACCACGTGGCAAGGGCTGGCGTCACCTCAAAGTAACCGTCGTTCTTCAGCGACCTGCAGCGCCTCGTGACGACCGTGGACGCCCAGCTTGCGGTACGCAGAGGAGAGGTGGTTGCGCACGGTGCCGGGCGAGATGTGCAGTGCCTCGCCAATCTGTGGGTTAGCCAGGCCGCGCCTGGCAAGTCGCAGGACATCGATTTCGCGTTCCGACAACGGCTGTTCGCCCTCGGCCTGGCGCGTTGCCTGGGCCAAGGCTTGAAGAGCTTGTGGGCTCAGGTAGAGGCGCCCATCAGCTAGATCGCGGACGATGGCGTCGATACGCGAGACATAGTCGTCGTCCTTCAGGATATAGCCACAGGCCCCCGCCTGCAGCATGTCGCGCACGAGAGAGGGTTCCAGGTAGGCACTGAGGAGACAAATCTTGAGTTCTGGCACATCAGCGTGGAGCTGCCGTACCACAGACAGCGCATCGAACTCGGGCTCGATGAGGACGTCGAGCAAGAGAACGTGAGGCCTTGCTCGGCGCACGAGCGCGGCAACATCGACGCCACGTCGCGATTCGGCCACAAGACGAATGTCCGGCGTACCTTCCAGCAAGGCGCGCATCGCGATTGCCACGTGAGGATGATCGTCTACCACGGCGACGCGGATCACGCTTCCTCCCCTCCCCCTGGCAGGACTGGACCGTACACCCATTGTACTAGACGGACCTTTGAAAGTCAACGACAAGAACGGAGCGAAACAGAGCACCGCTGCGGGCACGTCACAGGTGGTCGTCAGACAAAAGGTGGAGCTGTAGTTCACAACTTGACGATGACGCTGTCACCCTCAGAGGTGACGGTTGTCAGGCAGTACAGGTGACAACTGCCTATGGCCTTTCCGGCCTCGATACGTTACCATGAGAGTCGACCCGGTATGGCGGTCGACCCAGCCCGCTGCCCGCAGCGCTACACGGGAGAAGAGCGGATACCACGCCCCTTGCCCAAATGAGTGCGATCGCCTGCGCAGAGCTCGACCGGGGCCTTCGAGCCCGAACCGTGCCTGCGCACACGATAGTATGAGGGAGCTGACCACGATGCTACAAGCAGAAGACCTGACGCTCACTTACAGAGATGGTGCATCAACGCTGGATGCCGTTCACGATGTCTCGCTTACCATTGGGGACTATCAGTTCGTGGGTATCCTGGGGCCCTCAGGATCGGGCAAGAGCTCGCTGCTCTACCTGCTCAGTGGCCTGCGCAAACCAACCAGCGGCGAAGTCTATCTGGACGACCGCCCCTACAGCAGGATGTCAGACCGCGAGCGCGTGGCCCTGCGCCGCACCGAGTTCGGCTTTGTCTTCCAGCAGCACTTTCTGATCAACTATCTCACCGCGCTGGAGAACGTCATGGTCGCCGCTCCGGTCCAGGACCGTGCACACGCGGCACAAGCCAGGGCACTGCTGGCCGACCTGGGGCTCAAGGACAAGCTGCACCGCTTTCCTTACGAGCTCTCCGGAGGCGAGCGGCAGCGCGTGGCCATTGCACGGGCCATGATCCACCGCCCGCGCGTGATCTTTGCCGACGAGCCCACCGGCTTGCTCGACCGGCGGACCGGACTGCAGGTCATGTCCTTGTTGCGCAGCTACCGCGAACAGGGCAGCCTGATCGCGGTCACGCACAACCCTGAGATCCTGACCGAGGCCAACAGCGTGATCCGACTGCGCGATGGGCGCCTGGTTATGGCTGGCGAACGCTCTGCCCGCATCATCCGGGAGCCTGCGCTGAAGCCTGGGCCGGCTGTCGCGCACGGGGAGTAGCCCTATGAATCCGCTAGCACCGACCACCTATTACCGCCGTCACAAGGCAGGGGCGCTCGTCCTGCTCGCGATCGTTGGCCTGGCGACAGTGGCCGTGTTTGTCCTGGTGAGCGTGCTGGATGCGGTCCCCTTGCGCGCCAACGTCAGCTACCTGAACAAGCTGAGTCGGGTGATCCCTGTCGGAGATGCGCTCGACCCAGGCATCGTCTCACAGATCCAGACCTACCCCGGCGTAGAACGGACGATTCCCGATGACGGGCTGTGGATATCCTTGCCTACCCTGCTCGGAACAGACTCTCAACGCTTGTTGGGCGTGTCGGTTCAGGATGCCGATTACCTGATGCAGCACTGCGGCGTGCGCCTCAAGGAAGGGCGCATGTTCGAGCCGCGCAGAAACGAGTTCGTGCTCTCGGAAGAGGTGGCCCGTGCGCTGAACCTGAAAATAGGTGACGTGATCGCGCGCGAGGTAGACAGGATGTACTACGGGGCCGTACCCGACCCGCTGGTGTTGGTGGGCATCCTGGAGGGCGATCCGGAGG
>CAZLMZ010000468.1:0-2606 GCA_964560475.1 uncultured Anaerolineae bacterium | reverse complement strand
TACAGCTCGACCGTGGTCTACTGGGATCTGGGCAAAGTGGATGGTGCGCTAAAGGTGGTATTCGAGCAGACCTACAACAGCCCAGACTATCCGCCGACGAGCGGGGCGCGAGCGGAAGAGTGGACCCAGACCACGGTGACTGACTTTGGTGGGGGTACGCTCGATGGACTGCAGATCGAGGACCGGGCTGGGGGCGAGCTCGTGTTGGCAGAGGGTGCTGAACGTGGGACCTATGTATCGCCCGTGGTCGATGCCGGGTTCAGCCTCAACGCGATCGCTCCGCGCTGGCAGGCCGAGCTGCCAGAGGGTAGCTCTGTCGAGATCGAGGTGCGCGTCCAGACAGCACGGAAGGGCTGGTCAGAATGGTATCCCTTTGACCAGATGGCCGTGCAGGCAGAGCAGGGCGGCAGAGATGCAGCGGACAGGAATCCGGCGGATAGGAATCCGCTGGATGAGAGTCTGCCGGATGGGAACCTGTCCACACAATATAGCGAGACACCGCTCATGCTGTCCGACGGTCGCCAGTTCCAGTACCGGGCTACGCTGCAAGGGCGTGCGCCCGTTTTGCATGCTGTGACGCTGATCTACCTCGATACCTCGGTCGGGCCTACGACCGTGCAGGCCAAGGCCTACGCCGCGCAAGGACAGCCCGCCAACGGTGTGCCACAGCCCTCCATCATCTCCAGGGCAGGGTGGGGGGCTGACGAAAGCTACATGGACTGGTCGCCCGAGTACGTGCCCTCGCGCAAGATCGTCATCCACCACACGGTGACGACGAACGACTATAGCGAGGAGGAAGCGACCAAGTGGGTGCGCGCGATCTATTACTACCATGCGGTTACATTGGGATGGGGCGACATCGGCTATAACTATCTCGTCGACCGGTATGGTAACATCTACGAAGGACGATACGGCGGCCCAGATGCGGTTGCCGGGCATACGTACAGTTTCAACTATGGCACCACGGGCGTGGCTCTGATCGGGACGCACGGGAACTATGCGGGGAGCGTACCAGCAAGCGGGCCAGAGCTGCGTGCGCTGGAGGCACTGGCCACATGGGAGGGAGCGCGTGCGGGCATCCATCCCTTTGGCGCCTCGGAGATGAAAGGAGCGGCCATACCGAATCTGGCGGGCCATCGTGATTATCCGGCAAATCACACGACGTGTCCGGGGGATGAGGCCTATGCACAGCTCCCGGCCCTGCGGCAAGCGGTGTGGGAGCGCATGCGCCCGCAGTTGTTTCGCTACAACGTGTCGTGGCGAGATTGGACCGAACCGGCGCCAACGCTGGAGGCGGGCCGAACCTATACCGCCGCCATTGAGGTGCTGAACACCGGATGGTTCACGTGGCCCCAAGACGACCCGACGCATCCGGTGCGGCTCGGATATCATTGGGTGGACAGCGCTGGACGCCCTGTCGTGCAGCCACCGGAGGACGATCACCGTACCACCCTCGCGCGCTCGGTACCCTTTGGCGATCCCTATCGCTTTGTGGCCAAGGTGACGACACCGCGCACACCAGGACGGTACACGATCTCCTGGGACATGGTGCACGAAGGTACGGCCTGGTTCCACGACGCGGTGCCCGCAAGTCCGGTACTGCAATTCACGATCGAGGTCGTCCAGGCGCTCCCTGGGACGCCCACGCCCGCACCGCCTGTGGACCCGATCGTCAACGGCGGCTTCGAGCACGACGGTGGGTGGGTGCTACACGAGACGTCGTACCCAGCACGCTATGTCCAGGAGCCGCATTATGCCGGCGCCTATGCACTGCAGACCGGCATCGAAGCGGGCGGGCGCAACGTCTACAGCTACTCCTCAGCCGAGCAAACGTTTGCCCTGCCTGCAACGGGAGAGATGCGACTCTCTTACTGGTATACGTCTCGTATGAAT
Organism: uncultured Anaerolineae bacterium; assembly: GCA_964560475.1. Classification (GTDB taxonomy): domain Bacteria; phylum Chloroflexota; class Anaerolineae; order JAFGEY01; family JAFGEY01; genus BS750m-G44. The sequence goes on along the minus strand of CAZLMZ010000468.1, from coordinate 713 downwards.
GGGGCTGACTATGGCTATGTGTTCCTGCGCGACGCCAGCTCGAGGTGGCGACTGTTGATGGTCAGCCGGGGCACGACCAGTGGCTGGATGGAAGCGAGCCACGACCTCAGCCCGTATGCCGGCCAGGTCGTTGCTGTGCGCTTTGGCACGTTCAACGATGGGCAGGGAGGTACCTCGTCTATGTACGTGGACGAGGTGCGGCTTGAAGCCGATGGCTTACCGCCGACGGCGACGCCGCTGGCCGTGAATACGCCCACGTACACGCCGACGTGGACGCCAGTGGCGACCGCGACACGGGCCTCGACACCAACGGCAACGCCGCAGCCCTCGCCCACGATGCAGCCTTCGCCCACGCCGGCCAAGGCGTGCATCGAGCTCGTGGCCAATGGCGGTTTCGAGGCCAGTGGCGGATGGGAGATTGCCAATACGCCTTATCAGGCGCGCTACACCGGCGCTATGGTCCACTCGGGGCAGCGGTCGATGCAGTGCGGTATGGACAGCTCGGCTACCGACCGGCTCAGCTATTCGTCGGTCGGGCAGCGGATCGCGGTCCCTGCCGGGCAGCAGGCGATCTTACGGTTCTGGTACACGGTGCCGCAAGCCGGTGGTAGTGGGGATTACGGCTATTTTATGCTGCGGCCACCTGCTGGATCGTGGCGCACGATCCGGATCGTGCGCGACCAGACCTCCGGCTGGCAGTTGCTGGAAGTGGA
>CAZLMZ010000467.1:0-2611 GCA_964560475.1 uncultured Anaerolineae bacterium | reverse complement strand
AGCGACGTACGATCGCCCATACGTACAAGACGGGGCTGAGTGAAGCAGATCGTGCCATGTTGCTGATCCTGGGGCGCTACCTGATGGTGCTCCAGGCACAGGATACCGCAGCAGTCGTCGCCGCGATAGGCTAGGCTCTTGGGAAGGGCCACCTCGCTGCCCTTTGCATAGGCGTCCTGCCATAGGACTATGTTTTGCTCGCCACGCGAGCGAAGGGCAAACGACGGAAAGGCGTAGGAAAAACGTGGCCCGTCCGTACAGCGGATTGGGCCGGACTGCAGTATCATATGAATACTTCTCCTCCTTTTCACGAGCGCCGGGGCCTGGGCTACCCCGGCGCTCGTTGGTGTAAGTACCCGTCACGCGCAGGTGCCAGGCACATTAGGACGGGTGCAAGATCTGTTCCAGGATCGTCGGATCGCGGATCTCACTGTCCTTGGCGAGCAACAGCACCTTGGACACGACCTCTGCCGTCTTTGGGTCGTCGTCGACAAAGGGCAGGAACAGGCGCCCGCGGTGCTGGGCGTGTACCGGCACGACGCAGATCGCGCCGCCGGGCTGCTGGTGGATCACGGCGCTGCCCAGATGCACGTTGTAGCTGCCCAGGCTCCCCTCGATCAGCGCATAGCGCCCGTCGACCGCGACGTTGTCGAGCTTGAGCATCGCGCAGGTCTCACGGACCAGCGCGGCTCGCATCTCGACCGTCGACGCGCTGGCTTCTGGATCGACACCGCCTTGGTGCGCGACGCTCACCACCAGGTCGAGATCGCGCATCACCTCACTAAAGAGCCGCGGTGGCACCTCGGCCAGCGCCAATCGCTGCCACTCCCCGCGCCGCGCGAACGAGACACCCTCCAGGGTGAGCCCGCCCACCTCGGCCGGCGTGAGGTAGCCCTGCGAGAAGGTGACCCAGGCAGAGAGGCCCGCCTCGTGAAACGTGCGCCGTATCCCTTCCTCGGGATAGCTGACCCAGCCCCGTTTTCCAAGCAGCGCCAGTGCCTGCCGTGGGTTGACCTGGTGCCCGGCGTAGCGATGAGAGACCGTTCGCTCCTCGCGTTCCGCACCCGTGAGCAGGTACAGCTCGCGGTAGACTTGCTTGAAGGGCTGGACGCGATGGTCCAGGTAGCAGTCGCGCTGCCAATGATGCCATTCACCACTGCGGTACAGATCGTAAGGATGGGCCACCCGCAGTAGTTCGTCTTCAGCGAGGGGAAGCGAACCGCCGTTGTGTGCTTCCAGCGTCATGCCTCCTACTGTGGGATAGCCGATCGCCTCCTCCCCGACAAAGACCAACTGCTTTAGCATGGGAGCCAGCAAGGGATGCTTGAGCAGCTCCTCCAGCTCGGAAGCCGCGAAACGGTCACCGCGGACCATCGCCTCTTCCAGCGAACGGCGCATGCGAGCAGCCTGGCGTACAAGCTGTCCTCTCCGCTCCCGCAGCGCGGCGACCCGCTGGTCCTTGCGCAAGGCGGCGGGGACACGCTGCAGGCGCCGCCCCCCCTTCTCGACGTCGATCTGAGGTTGGCCCATCGGATCGATAGACAGCGTGACCCTGGTCTCGCCCACGACCACCGCCTGGCCTCCGCCGGCGAGATCGGCTGTCTCTTGGCCCTCCATCGCCCATTCCAGTCGCACCGGGTCCGGGTAACCCGCCGTGCGCGCCAGGTTTTCCATGCCGATCTGGACGGCCAGCTTTTCGCTGGCCTGCCGCTGCGATCCAAACTTGCGGCTTGTACGCAGGAACTCTTGGAAGACACGGTACCGTGCAAGTAGCTCCTGTACCCTGCCCTCGGCGTGTGCGCCAGCGCGCACGCCATCGATGGTGCGAGAGGCCGGCCGGACAGCGTCAGGCAAGGGGAGCAGTCCCAGAGCGCGGACGCTGTCCTGATGACGTTTACCCTCGATGCGTGCGACCAGGTCGTTGGGTTCGATCCGGCCCAGCATCGCGTCGGCAAAGAGCTGCGCGCGCTTGTGCCCACGCCCGCCAGAGGCGTACTGGGCGTTTTTGTAGAGGCGATCCCAGCGCGCGCTGCCGAGGGTGCTGTAAGCACGGAAGAACCATGCCACATCGACCGCGCCGTCGAGGAGCTGCTCGCCAGAGAGCGGCGTGTACTCGCTGATCTGCGCGTTCCACAGTTCACGTACTTCTTGCCCCACGTGCCAATTCGTATCCTTGGTGTGCGCGTGGATCCACCACGTCGCGTCGGCCAGGCCAGGCCACCCCAGCGCGTGCTCGACGTGGTTCGCCCACTGCGGCGCATAGAGGGCCAGTTCGATCAACCGCCGCTCGGGGATACGGGCGGCCCGGACTCGATCCCGGAAATCCGGCAGCGTGTCCTCCTCGCGCGGCATCGTGGCCCGGATCAGGGAGCTGAATACGGATGCCTTGCTCAGGCTGTCGTACGTCCAGCCGCGTACCAGGCGCTCCCGGCCCATGGCGCCCAGCACGTGAAAGAGCGTCGCCGCCCCTCCTGCGTAGCGCAGCCGCAGGGCAGGCCTGGAAGCGGCCGTCGGCATCTCGCCGCGCCCCAACTCCACTTCCAGGATCCGCTCCCGGCAGCGCTCGACCAGATCCGCGAGGATAGGGTGAGCCTGGATCAACGGATGCGGC
>CAZLMZ010000466.1:0-2616 GCA_964560475.1 uncultured Anaerolineae bacterium | reverse complement strand
GGAGGATAGGATGAAAAAGCTATGGATCGGCATCGCAGCAGGTTTGCTCGTCTTGGCTATCGCAGGCGGTTCCTTCTGGGGAGGAACGGTCTATGGCCGCTCGCAAGCCAGCGGCGCCGCCCAGCGGTTCTTCCAGGAGGGGTTTGGCGACCGGACTGGGCAGTTCCAGGGGGGTCAGTTCCCGGGCGCGAGGGGTACCCGCCAGGTCGGGCAGGGAGATGCCTCGGTAACGGCTGGGGGCACCATGGGCACCATCCAGTCGATCGAGGGTCAGACCCTGACCCTCGAGTCCACGGACGGGACCATCAAGGTCGAAACGACCGACACCACGCTGATCGAAAAGACCATGCCGGTCACCATCAACGATCTGGAGGTCGACGAGCAGGTCATCGTCATGGGCAGGCAAAACGACGACGGCAGTATCACCGCGCGCTCGATCCAGCCCTTGCGCGCCCCGCAGTTCGGGCAGCCCGCCGGAGGACAGTAGGATGAAGGCCTTCAAGCGCGTACTGAAGTGGTGGCCCGCCCTCCTCGTCCTGGTCCTGGTGGGAGCCGGGGTGAGCGTTGCTGCCAAGTGGATCCCGATCGGATCGAGCGAGACGACCGACCTCACGCAGTTGTTCACGGCTGCCCGAGGCAACATCGTGGCCGCCGTCTCCCCGACCGGAGAGGTCTATGCCCCTCGCCAGGCCGACCTGAACTTTGACGTCACCAAGATCGAGTTGATCGAGTTGAACGTCAGCCCCGGCCAGCAGGTCAAGGAAGGAGACGTACTGGCCCGCATCGACGCGTCCGCGCTCGAGCGGGCCGTGCTGCAGGCCCAGGCAGACCTGACCGTGGCGCAGGACAACCTGGAGCAAACACAGAGCCCTTACACCGAGCTCGACCTGACCCAGGCCAGGCTGTCCGTCGACCAGGCCGCGATCGCCCTGGAGGACGCCCAAGAGAGCCTGGAGCAGGCGAGAAACCCCTACACCGAGCTCGACCTGATCCAGGCCAGGGAGACCGTCTCCCAGACCCAGGTCGCCTTGGACCAAGCCAAGGAAGACCTGGCGGACCTGCTCAAGCCCGATACGAGCTCCGCCCAGACTGCGGTTCAGGACGCGGCTGCCGCGCTCGAGATCGCCAAGAAGCAGTTGACCATCGCCGAGAACGATACCGACAACGCCGCCAAGATCAGGACCCTCGAGTCTGAGGCAGTTTGGTATCGCAACAACTACTGGGATGCCGTAAAAAAGCACGACAAGGGTGAGATCAGCCAGCAGAAGCTCGATCAGGAGTACCTCAACATGGTCTCCGCCGACGAAAAGCTGCTCGTGGCCCAGACGAATGCCGAGGTTTCTCTCACCAACGCCCAGAACAAGGTCACTCAGGCGAAAGAGACCTTGGCCGATGCCCAGGAAGCCCTGGCTGACTTGAGGAATGGCCCCGATCCCGTGGACCTGCTCCAAGCTCAAGCACAGGTCACCCAGGCCGAGGTCGATCTGGCCAAGGCCGAGGAGACCCTGTCCGACGTAGAGGCCGGTTCTGACCCCAAGGAGATGTCCCGCGCCGAGGTGGGAGTCACCCAGGCCGAGTACAACCTGGCCAAGGCCAAGGAGAGCCTGGCCGACGTGGAGGCCGGCCCCGACCCCAAGGAGATCGAGCTGGCCCAGGCCAAGCTAGTCACCGCCCAGACGACCCTCGAGGAGGCCCAGGCCGCCCTGGAGGCAGCGACCATGGCCGCTCCCTTTGACGGCACCGTCATCTCCGTGGGCGCCGAGGTGGGCGACCTGGTCTCCGCGAACGACGTCATCGTTGCCCTGACCGACCTCTCCAACCTGCGCGTGCTGGCCACCGTGGACGAGACCGACATCGCCATGGTCGAGATTGGCCAGCAAGCCGAGATCACCTTTGACGCCTTTCCCGGTCACAGCTTCTCGGGCCAGGTGCTGGAGGTGCCGCTGCAGGGCAACCTGGTGCAGAACGTCCTCACCTACGACGTGCCCGTCAGCCTGGAAGGGATGAACGGCGTAGCCCTACGGCCGGGGATGACGGCCAACCTCAACATCGTCGTGGGGCGGCGCCAGGACGTGCTCCTGGTGCCGGCGTTGGCCGTGCAGCAGAGCGACGAGGGTAACGTTGTCCTGGTCCAGGACACGCCCGACGGGCCAGCGGTGACGACCCCGGTGCAAGTTGGCCTGAGCGACGGGACGTACGTCGAAATCGCGTCGGGCCTGATCGAAGGCGATCGGGTGCTGGTCGAGTACCAGGCAGCCGACCAGCAGCAAGGCGGCTTTTTCGTCGGCGGGCCCGGGATGCCCGGCGGTGGCGGGTTCAACGTCGACCGCAGGACAAGGTAAGCATGAACTTGCTGTCGAGTGTACCCATCGCCTTCCGCTCTCTCATCGCCAACAAGCTGCGCGCCGGCTTGACCATGCTGGGCATCATCATCGGCGTGGCCGCCGTCATCTCCCTGGTGGCGGCCGGCGCCGGTGCCCAGGCGCAGGTGGCAGAGCGGTTCGAGAGCTTGGGCTCCAACCTGCTGGTCATCTCGCCCGGCTTCATGTCGTTCCGTGGGGTATCCCGAGGGGCCAGTAGCCAGAGCTTGACCAACGAGGATGTCGAGGCCATCGC
>CAZLMZ010000465.1:0-2630 GCA_964560475.1 uncultured Anaerolineae bacterium | reverse complement strand
GACGACAAACTCGGCCACGGCGCACAGCATCTGCCGGTAGGCATTGTCGGGCACGCCCGCCAACGCTGCCTCCGCTTGCTCGACGTGGGCACACGCCTGTGAAAGCGCAGCCTCGACGGCACCCGATGCGCAGAGGGCAGCGATGGCCGCACGCACCTGCCCCTCGTCGGCTCCGGCCAATAGCGCATCACGAACGGGATCATCTTTCGGCGCACACTCCAGGTAGAGCAGTACGGGCAAGGTGATCACCCCCCGGCGCAGGTCGCTGCCTACCGGTTTGCCCAACCGTGCCTCGTCTCCTATCAGATCGAGCACATCGTCCACGATCTGGTAGGCCATACCGAGCTCCCGGCCAAAACAGCGCAGAGCAGCCGCGTGCGACACCTCAGCCCCGGCGAGAAGGGCCGCCATCTCTGCGGCAGCGGCAAAGAGCGAAGCCGTCTTGGCCTCAATGCCACGGTAATAACTCGCAAGGGCATAGCGTTCTCCTGCGGACAAGAACAAGTTCGTGATCTCACCGCTGCACATCCTGCACAGGAGATCGCTAAAGACCGCGAACACGGAGGGATGCGCCAACTGGGCGATCAGCGACGTCGCCTCAGCCAGCAAACAGTCACCCGCCAGCACGGCCGCCCCAACGGACCAGCGCGTGTGGAGCGTTTCTCGTCCCCGCCGAAGAGCGGCGCCGTCTACCAGGTCGTCGTGGATCAACGTGGCAGTATGCAGCATATCGACCGCGGCGGCCAGTACGATACAGGGCGCGGGTAAAGCGCCCAGGAGCTGCCCGACGAGGATCACGAGTGCTGGCCGGAGCTGCTTGCCCGCCCCCAACGAGCGGCACAGTGCAGAGCGCAGCGGCTCCCTGACGCCGGCCAACCTCGCGTCCAGCAGGCACGCCACCTGCTCCATATGCGGGCGAATCGACTCGAGCGCAGGAACGAGCTGCACAGACGCTGCCATCAGCTTTTCTCACCGGCATGGATAAAGCAGGAGGGATCTTCGGCCATATAGTCGCCGCTCGTGGCCCATGCGCGTCCACGGCAGCCACCGCAGAGGCGCCGGTAGGCACACTCGCCACAACGCCCCTCGAGCCGCTCCTCGCGCGCTCGCAGATCCTCCAACACGGGAGAGGAAGCCCAGATACGCGGAAAGGGCGTCTCGCGCACGTTGCCACAACTGACTTCGATGAACGGGCAGGGCCAGACCTCGCCGTTCGGCTTGACGTAGACAAAGCCGCGCCCCGCCGAGCAGCCGTGAAAGACCGTTTCCGCCAGGCGCAGGAACGGGCCGCGCTCGATGCCATTTCGCTGCAGCAGGTAGGGCCAGTACTGGGGACCCGCGACCGGCTCCATGATCGCTCGAACGTCGCGCTGGGCACGAGCCATGAAGCGGATCAGCCGTTCATTCGCCCCCAGGTCCAGCGCAGCGCTGCCGACCTCTCGCCCCCGCCCCACCGGGACCAGTTGGTACATCAACAGAATGCCTGCCCCCAACGAATCGACGAGCTGCATCAGCGGCACCATCTGATCGAGGTTGTATTCCATCGCCGTGATGTTGACGTGGAGCAGGATGCCCGCCCGTCGCAGCGCACGCATGCCCTCCAACGCAGCCCGAAAGGCACCGGGCTGCCCACGAACATAGTCGTGGGTCTCGGCATCGAACCCATCCACGCTGACCGCGGCAATGACCACGCCGCAGCGTCGCAGGCGCAGGGCAACCCGGTCGTCGATCAAGGTGGCATTGGTCGCTATGGTGTTGGTGAACCCCAGCGCCTGGGCATAAGCCAGCAGCTCGTAGAGATCGGAGCGGACCAGCGGCTCGCCGCCGGTAAAGGCCATCATGCGGAACGCGCGCACCTCGGCCAACTGGTCGAGAAGACGCTTGCCCTCCGCTGTGGTCAGCTCGTCGGGAGCACGTTTCCCGCCTGAGGCGTGGCAGTGGATGCAGTGCAGGTTGCACGCCGTCGTCATCTCCCATACAGGGTGAGACGGAAAGCCGATGCAGCCCATGCCCTGCGATCCGGCCGCGCCGGGCAGGCATTGGAACCCGTAGGTCCGCACCCACCCCAGCAGGTGTCGCCAACGCGACAGCGCACCCACGTAAAGCGCGCTGCCCACCTGCCGTAGGATCAGGCTCGGCGGATACCAGTATGGCCGCACCTTGCGTTGCGGTCGCTCTCCCCACTCCGGGGGCCATTCGCCATCCATAGGCTCACCAAAGCGTAAAGGCGATGACATAGACCGCCGTCGTACCCAGGTTGACCGCCAGGTTGGCGGCACACAGCCGTTCCAGGATCTCCCGGTCCCGCCATTGCCCGCGCAGCATCGAGGCGATCAGGATCGCCGAAAGGATCGCCACGGGTGCATAGAGCCACAACGCCCCGGCCGGCACGCCGTGACCCGTAGAGAGGGCCATCGCGATCCAACTCCCCAGGGCGATCGCGCTGTAGAGATACGCACCCCGCGTCTGCCCCAAGCGAACGAGCAGGTTTGCCTTGCCCACGCGTGCATCGGCCGCATAGTCGGGGAACTCGTTGAGCAGGATCACGTTCGAGATGGTGAGGCCAATGGGCACCGCCAGCCAGTGAACGAGCGGCGTGATCTCGCCCACGTGCAGGTAATAGCCCACCG
>CAZLMZ010000464.1:0-2630 GCA_964560475.1 uncultured Anaerolineae bacterium | reverse complement strand
GCTATTGTAGCACAAAGCGCGGTTTTGCCCAGTTTGCGGCCAGGTAGAGGTGATTCTCGTTTCTATCGTTCAGTATTGACAAAACGTTCGCAATGTGATATATTGATCGCATGCAGACCTCACCGGCACCATTCCAGGGCTGGTGAGGCCTGCTATCTCACAAAGGAGGGATCGTCCTTCATGCAAGCGACCCACGTGCTTCCCCAAGGACTCACCGCGAGCGAGGTGCTGGCACAGCGCCGCCAACACGGCGAAAACGTGCTGCCTTCTGCCAAGCGGATCTCGGCCCTGGGGATCTTTATCAACCAATTCAAGAACCCGCTGGTTTACATCATCCTCGCCGCAGCCGGCATCTCGTTGGCCGTGGGCGAGTATGGCGATTTCGCGATCATCATGGCCGTCGTGCTCCTCGACGCGGTGCTGGGCTTTGTGCAGGAATACCAGGCGCAGCGCACGTATACCGCACTCAAGGGCCTGCTCAAGCCGACCACGACCGTGATTCGCGACGGGGCCCGCCAGGAGATCGAGGTCCGCGAGTTGGTGCCCGGAGACATCGTCGTGTTGAGTGCTGGCGAGCACGTCCCTGGCGATGGCACGGTGCTGGAAGCCGTCAAGCTATCGGTCGAGGAAGCGATCCTGACCGGCGAAAGCGAGCCGACCGTCAAGAGCGAGGAGGACGGACAGAACCTGGTCGCCATGGGCACCACCGTGCTCATTGGACGCGGCCTGATGCGCGTCACGGCCACCGGCACCCTCACCGAGCTGGGACAGATTGCCGCCAGCCTGCGCGACGAGATCGAGGACGAGACGCCGCTCCAGGTGCGGCTCAAGGCCTTTAGCCGCACCCTGACCATGCTCGTGCTGGGGATCACGGCCGCCATCTTTGCCGTCGGCCTGGTCGCCGGGCGGCCGCTCCTCCAAATGCTGCGCGTGTCGATCATCCTGGCCATTGCGGCCGTGCCCGAGGGCCTGCTCATTGCCGTCACCGTCATCCTGGTGCTGGGCATGCGCAAGATCCTCAAGCGCAACGGTCTGGTCAAGCGCATGCTGGCCGGCGAGACGCTGGGCTCGGTGACGACCATCTGCACCGACAAGACGGGCACACTCACCGAAGGCCGCATGCGGGTCACGCGCTGCGACGTGGGCGACCCGCAACGCGCGCTGGAAGTGATTGTGCACTGCAACGACCTGGAAGGCCCTGTAGACGTTGCGCTGTGGGAACACGCGCGCACAGAGATCGAGGGCGACCCGCAAGACATGGCCGACCGCGTCGAGCGGCTCGGCGAAGAGCTGTTCAGCAGCGAGACCAAGTACATGGTCACTGCAAACCGCGTCGACGGGCAGGTGATCCACTATCTCAAGGGTGCGCCCGAGATCGTGCTGGAGATGTGCGAGGTCAGCGAGACAGATCACAGCGCGGTCCTGGACCAGGTAGAACGGTGGGCTGGCGAGGGCTTGCGGCTGCTCGGCCTGGCCTACCGCTACAAAGGTATGCTGGGCGACCACAGCGGCTACACCTGGCTCGGCCTGGTGGCCATGGAAGACCCAATCCGCGAGGGAGTGCGCGAGGCGATCGTCGTGGCGCGCCGGGCCGGGATCAAGGTCAAGATGATCACTGGCGACTATCGCCGTACGGCAGAGCGCATCGCTGCCACGATTGGGCTCGCCCCACGTCCCGATCAGGTGATCGACGGGGAAGAGCTCGAGCAGCTCAGCGACGACGAGCTGGCGCGGCGCGTGCAGAACGTGAGCGTCTTTGCCCGCATTCGTCCACGCGACAAGCTGCGCATCGTCCGCGCCCTGCAGTCACAAGGCGAGGTCACAGCCATGATCGGCGACGGCGTCAATGATGCGCCCGCACTCAAGCGCGCCAACATCGGCGTGGTGGTGGGCAGCGCGACCGACGTGGCCAAGGAAACGGCCGACCTGATCCTGCTCGACAACAACTTTCGCACCGTGGTCGCCGCGATCGAGGAGGGGCGGGTGATCTTTGAGAACATCCGCAAGGTAGTGGCCTATACACTGTCCAACTCGTTTGCCGAGGTGTTGCTGGTCTTTGGCGCCATGCTGCTCGGTTGGCCTGCGCCGCTGTTGGTGGCCCAGATCTTGTGGATCCACCTGATCTGCGACGGTCCATCTGACATCGTGCTCGGCTTTGAGCCCAAAGAAAGCGGGATCATGCAAGAGCCGCCCAGATCGCTGCGCGAACCGATCCTCGACCGTCTGGGGCTGTCGTTGATCGGCCTGATCAGCACGGTCAGTGCAGTGGTAGGGTTGACCCTATTCGGGCATTATCTCCAGGTACACCATGACCCGATGGAGGGACGCAGCATTGCCTTTGCCAGCTTTGCCATTAACTCGATGATCTATATCTTTGCCTACCGCAGCATGCGGCGCTCGATCTTTCGCAGCGGCCCGCTCAAGGCCAACAAGCCGCTGATCTATGCAGTAGTCAGCGGCCTCCTGGTGGCCGTGCTCGCCTTCCTTGTGCCAGGCCTGCGGCGGGTGCTGGGCATCGTCCCCCTGCACGCTGGCGACTGGCTGCTCGTGGCCGGCGTCTCGCTCAGCCTGCTGGCCGTGGTTGAGGTGGGAAAGGGGATCAGCAGCGGTCGATTCCGTACGTATATCGG
>CAZLMZ010000463.1:0-2661 GCA_964560475.1 uncultured Anaerolineae bacterium | reverse complement strand
AACATGATACCCGTCGAGCCCGGGGCCAAGATCGCGGCTCAGGTGACGCCAGAGCCGAGCGACGATGAGCTAGCTTTCGTGCGGCGCATCGGGGTCGAGTACGTGGTGTTGTGGACCAGCGGCGAAAAGGCCAGCTACGAGTATTATGCCAGCCGCCGCGATCTGTTCGAGTCAGCCGGGCTCAAGGTCTATGGGTTCGGCAATACCGACGTGCACAACCAGGACGCAATCGTGCTCGGACTGCCGAACCGCGATCAGAAGATCGAGGAGTACAAGGCGCATCTCCGCAACCTGGGCAGGGCTGGTATCCCGTACACGACCTATGCACACATGGCGAACGGCATATGGAGCACGGCGCGAGAGCCGACGCGCGGCGGAGCGATGGCGCGTGCTTTTGATCTGGAGAAGGCCGAGGCTGGGCACTGGGCGGGCAGGACATACCGCATGCCACTCACCCACGGACGCGTCTACAGTGAGCAGGAAATCTGGGACAACTATACCTATTTCATCAAGCAGGTCGCGCCCGTAGCCGAGGAGGCAGGGGTCCGGATCGGCATCCATCCGGATGATCCTCCGGTGCCCGAACTGGGCGGGGTCCCGCGCCCGATCTTTAGCAGTTTCGAGGGCTACAAGCGGGCGCTCGAGATCGCGGACAGCCCGAACGTGGGCGTGTGCCTGTGCGTGGGCTGCTGGCTCGAGGGTGGGGAACTGATGGGCAAGGACGTGCTGGAGACGATCCGCTACTTTGGCGGCCAGGACAAGCTGTTCAAGGTGCACCTGCGCAACGTGACCCAGCCCCTGCCGCACTTTGTCGAGACCTTCCTGAACGCCGGCTATATGGATATGTATCAGGTCGTAACGGCACTGCAGGAGGTGGATTTCCGGGGAGTGATGATCCCGGACCACATCCCGCTGATGGACGAGGACCGGCACGTCGGTACAGCGTACAGCATCGGCTACATGCAGGCCCTGCTGGAACGCGCCCGCGCAGCACAGGGCTGCTGAGCCCAACTCCGGCGTCCGCCCTGATAGGCCGCGGTAGCGTCGCCGGCGAGAGGCGTGTATCCAAGCGAGAAGGGAGAAGGGGTGGCAACAGACGCTAGGCCGAACATCCTGTTTATCATGTCAGACGACCACGGCAAGCAGGCGATCGGCAGCTATGGCAGCGTGATCAACGAGACGCCACACATGGACCGCATCGCGGATGGCGGGATGCGGCTCGATAACTGCTTTTGCACCAACTCGATCTGCTCGCCCAGCCGGGCGACGATCCTGACGGGCACCTACAGCCACGTCAATGGCGTGCTGGCATTCAACCCGTTCGATGGACGCCAGATCACGTTTCCCAAGCTGCTGCAAGCGGCTGGCTACCAGACCGCAGTGATTGGCAAGTGGCACCTCGGGCAGGGCGGAGTGAGCGCGCCGCAGGGATTCGACTATTGGAACGTGCTGCCAGGGCAGGGGCTGTACCACAACCCTGAGATGATCGAGATGGGCACGCGGCGGGTGTTCGAAGGCTATGTGACTGACCTGATCACCGACATGTCGCTGGAGTGGCTCAAAAACCGGGATCGGAGCCGGCCCTTTTGCCTGCTGACTCACCACAAGTGCCCGCATCGCCCGTGGGAGCCAGATGCTGCGCACGCCGAGATGTACGCCGACTATGACATCCCCGTGCCGGCAAACTTTGATGATGACTATGCCCAGCGCGCCAGCGCGGCGGCAGCGGCCAAGATGCGCATCGAGCGCGACCTGACCGAGCGCGATCTCAAAGAGCCTCCGCCGCCAGGTCTGAGCTACGAAGAGCTCAAGCACTGGAAGTACCAGCGCTTTATCAAGGACTATTTGCGGGTCGTGGCTTCGATGGACGATGGGATCGGGCGGATGCTCGATTACTTGGAGGCGGAGGGACTCGACGAGAACACGATCGTGATCTATACTTCCGACCAGGGCTTTTTCCTCGGCGAGCACGGCTGGTTCGATAAGCGCTTCATGTACGAAGAGTCCCTACGCATGCCGTTCCTGATCCGCTACCCGGAAGAGATCGAGCCGGACAGCAGTTGCGATCGGATCGTGCTCAACGTCGATTTTGCCCCGACCTTCCTCGACTATGTCGGGCTGCCAGTGCCAGCACGAGTGCAGGGGCGGAGCATACGTCCTCTGCTGCAGGGCAAGATACCTGCTGACTGGCGGACATCTATGTATTACCGCTATTGGCTTCACCTGTCACACCACGGCGTGTATGCACACTATGGCGTGCGCACGGAGGAGCACAAGCTGATCTACTACTATGCCCAGGCCTTGGGCACGCCCGGTGCGATCGATGAGGACGAGCCGCCCGAGTGGGAGCTGTTCGACCTACGGCACGACCCAAGCGAGATGCGCAGCGTGTACGGGAAGCCGGGCTATGGCGCAGTCACGAGCGCGCTCAAGGCCGAACTGCGCCGGCTGCGCAGGGAAGTGGGCGACGAGCGAACGCCGTGGGTGGCGCAGTAGCGTGACGTTAGGTATGCTGCCGCTACTGCGCGGCCTGCTCGTGGGCCTCTCGATCGCTGCGCCAGTCGGCCCGATTGGGCTGCTGTGTATCCGCCGCACACTGGCTCACGGCCGGTCACAGGGACTCGCATCTGGTCTCGGCGCGGCGACCGCCGACGCCGTGTA
>CAZLMZ010000462.1:1430-2663 GCA_964560475.1 uncultured Anaerolineae bacterium | reverse complement strand
ATGCAGACAATCTACCACACCAGCTTCGACGAGGGCTTCGAGCCCCAGCAGGGCGAACAGCTCCTACTCACGCCCAAGGGCTGGATCGTCGGCTGGGCACCAGGTGACAAGCCCGGTCCCGTACGCCCCGAGGTCCAACCCGAGATCCGCAGCCGCGGCGATCGCGGCATGCTCACCGGCGAGAACGGGGTCAAAATCTGCCACGCCTACGCGTTCTTTGACGCCGTCCTCTACCGCTGCCTCGCAGCCGCACCCGGGCGCAGGTACAGGCTCAGCGCCTGGAGCACAGCAGAATCACAAGGCGGCCTCGCCTGCCAGGTCGGCATCCACCCAGCAGGTGAGCTGGACTGGGCAGACCCCTTTGTCTCCTGGTCTACCTGGTACGGCACCGACGACGACGACTTTTTACCCTACCGCTGGCAGCCCCGTGCCACCGAGGTCGTCGCAGAAAAGGACCTGATCACCATCTTTCTACGCTGCACCGCACGCGATGCGGTACAGGTCAACGCCGGATTTTTCGACGACGTCCTTGTCGAGTCCGACGAGGGCCAGATCAACCCCCCCACTGCCCCCGGCAGCCTGGCCGACTATCTAGACCAACTGCGAGCCACCCACACACAACTGGGCGCCGACGTCCACGCACTGGAATCGTACATCCAGAGCCAACAGCGCCTCTGCATCCTGGTCGACTGACCAGCGGGTCGTGGCCCCCACCAGCATCTTCGGCCACGCAGGTAACCAGACTAGAATCGACAAACCAGACATGCGACCCACGACCGCCGCCCTGCTCCTAACCGCAGGGCTCGCGCCCTGGCTTCCAACCTTCATGGGGGGAATGGCCACAATCTACACCGGCTACGCCGGCGCACCACTCTACTGCGACGGACGCATCAGCGAGCCCGGCAGCTTGCTCTTCGACACCGTCGATCAACCCTGGGTCGCTCTGGACGTGTCAGAGTACACCTCGGGCCGCGCACGCTGCGGAGATGAAATCCTCGTCCGCTTCCCTCCGACCCAGACGTCGGGCCTGCCGGGGAAAGCGGAAACCCACACACTCCGCGCCCGTGCCCTCGACGCCGGGCCACTCTACCCCTTTGTCATCGCCGACACGGGACTACCCATCGTGGTGGACATTCCCGCCCACCATGCCCCCTTCCCGGGCCTATCCGCGCCAGCGACGATAGTCAACGTGTCGGCGATCCGGAGACAGTGGATCAGGAGCAGGATCCCACA
>CAZLMZ010000462.1:0-1330 GCA_964560475.1 uncultured Anaerolineae bacterium | reverse complement strand
TCAGCGTCACCGTCGACGACAGCAGAGGCTGGGAAAGCCACGGCCCCAGCGGACCACAGGACCGCTCCTGGAGTGACCGCCTGGAAGACCTGGACGACGCCTTCACAGCCTGGCGCAAGAACTTTCTCGTGCGCCGCGTCGTCACCCTCTGCAGGTCCTATGTCATCGGCGACGGCATCACCGTCACCAGCAAGATCCCCGAGGTCGACACGTTCACCCAGCACTTCTGGAACCACCCACAAAACCAGCTGCCGCGACGCCTGGCCCCCATGCTCAACGAGCTCATCCGAAGCGGCGAGCTCTTCCCGACCCTACACACCAACCGCGCCGACGGCATGTCCTATCTCCGCCTCGTGCCGGCTACACAGATCAGGGAGATCAAGACCGGAAAGGAGGATTACGAGGTCGAGCTCGAGTACGGCCAGCAACAGCAGTCAACCACCGAGCTCAAGTGGTGGATCGGGCCGGCACATACCAGGGCCTACAAGAAGATACGCGGCACACCAGGCGGCAGGCTCAGACCCCTCATGCTGCACTATGCCATCAACCGCGAGATCGGCTGCACCCGCGGAGAAGGGGACCTGGGACCGCTCCTGCCCTGGGCCAAGCGCTATACCGCCTGGCTGGAAGACCGGGTCAGGCTCAACCGCGTCAGGACCAGGCAGGGCGTGCTGGAGGTGCAGATCCAGGACGATGCCGTCGTCGAGGAGAAACGCCAACAGCTCAGCAGGCAAAACCCGCTCGAATCAGGCATCTACGTCCACGGGCCAGGCGAGACCGTCGACATGCACTCCCTCCAGCTCGGCGCCGACGACGCAGCCCCAGACGGAGAAGCACTCAGGCTCGCCAACGCAACGGCAGCTAACGTCGGCCTGCACTACCTGGGCGAGGGAGGCACAGTCAACTATGCCACCGCCAAGGAGATGGGCGAGCCCACCTCCAGGTTCTACACCGAGCGACAGACCGACTTTTGCTACCTCCTCCACGACCTCACCGCCTGCGCCTACCACCGCTACTGCGCCCAGACCGATCCCGAAGCCTGGCCAGAAGACGGCGCCCAGGCCCTGCAGCTGCAGACCAACGTCACCGAGGTCGCCAAGGCAGACAACGAGAGCCTCGCCCGCTCCGCCAACCTGGTCGTCAGGGCATTAGTCGAGATGGCCCGGGCCGGGTGGATCGATGACAAGACGGCAGCCACCCTTGCTTTCAAGTTCGCCGGAGAGCCGCTCGGAGATGAAGAGATCGCGAACATCCTAGAAAACGCCGAGCCCCTGCCACTCCGCCAACCACCCACCGACCGCCCCGGACCACGCCAACAGCCCGAAACCGA
>CAZLMZ010000461.1:0-2670 GCA_964560475.1 uncultured Anaerolineae bacterium | reverse complement strand
GGATGTTCCAGCACCGCATCGCGCAGCGCGAGATAGTTCTCCAGCGGTACCGCATCTTGCAGCTCGGTGCTCGAACCGATCATGATCCGGCCCTCGGCTGCGTCGATCGTCCGGCACACCGTATCATACACCTCTCGTGGCGTGCCCAGTGGCAGAAGCTGCGAGACGTCGATCGCGCCGGTCATAAAGAGCTGCGGGTAGCGGCGGTGCAGGTCGGCGACGTCCATGCCCGCCAGGACCTCGATCGGGTTCAGCCCGTCGATGCCCGCCTCGACCAGGCCATCCATGATCAAGTTCAGGTTCCCGTCCGAGTGAAAGAGGACCTTGATTCCCTTGGCGTGGTAGGCGTCACAGATCCGCGCCAGGCGCCCGAAATAGTGCTCGGCAAACCAGCGCGGGTGCAGCAGCGGCCCCGACTTGAACGCAATGTCATCGCCCCCAAAGACGGCCTCGATCCCGTGATCGGGCGGCAGGTGCTCGATCCACGTCACCGCACGGACTGTATTGCGCTCCAGCAGCTCGTCGATCACCCCTGGGCAGTCGGCGAGATAGTAGGAAAAGGGCTCCAGCCCGACCTCGTTGATGATCCCCATCAGCCCTACGCCCGACCCGCTGGGAAAGTAAAAGACCTCGCCCAGGGCCGCGCGCTCTTGATCGATAAAGGCCAGGTACCGCTCCAGCGCCTCCTGCCGTTCCGCCGTCCACGCCGGGTCAAAAGCGTCCAGCTCTGCCCGCTTGGCGGCAGCGTACGCCTCCGAGCTCTCATAGCGTACCCGCTCGGTCCAGATCGTCCACCGGAAATAGCGCTCCTTGCGCCCGTCCCCGAGCGTCAGCGTCTCCTCGTGCTTGGGCAAGCGCACCAGCGGGCGCGTGGCGTCCACCGCCGGCTCGTACGCCGCATAGACCACCTCGCGCGCGTTCTCTACCGTCAGCGTCCGCCCGGTAAAGTGGTTGATCACGGCGTCGTTGCGCAGCAGTTCGTACAGCGGTGCCCGGTCGGGCAGCTCCCCGTCGATCACGGCGCGCACGCGCTCGATCGATCCCTGCATACTCTTTTTCTTCCTCTTCTGCTACAGCCAGCCGGTCAACTGTGCCAGCAGCCGCGTGTACTCGATGAAATTGGGCCACGAGATGTCGGGTGGTACGCCGTGGTCGCAGCTGGGAATAAAGCCGCCATCCACCAGCAGCGGCGGCACGACGCGCATCACCTCGTCGCGCATCACCTGCCCGCCGGCAGCGATCGCGCGCTTGTCGATCCCGCCGCGGTAGGCCATCTGCTTCCCGAACCGCTCGCGGTAGGCGACAATGTCGTTCCCCGCCGCCACCTCGATCGGGTCGCAGACGTTGATCCCAGCCTCGATCCACAACGGGATCAGGACTTCGATGTTGCCGTCCGAGTCCATGTCGACGATCGGGCAGCCGCTGCTTTTGATCTCCTCGACCCAGCGCACGTACGACGGCATCAGGAACTTGCGCACCATGGCGGGCGAGATCATGCTGTGTGCCTTGTAGGCCATATCCTCGGAAAAGTGCACGTTGTCCAGCTCGACGCGGTCGGTGATCTGCTTGAGCGTCGCCGACACAAACTCGGTCCACGTACCGGCCATGTCGAGCACGAAATCCGGATCGTCGATCATCAACATGCACAGGTTTTCCATGCCCACCCATTCGCGCATCTGCCAGAACGGGCCGTTGATGCTCACCGAGACGGGATAGTCGCGATCGCGCAGCGCGGCGCAGCGCTCCTCGAAATCCTCCGGAAAGCGCTCCTCGTCGTAGGGGTCAAAGCGCCACACCATCCGCTCTTCCCAGTCCTGCCGGCTCTGCACCGGGAAGCGGTGCCACTTGCGCGTGACGAAATCCTTGGCCGAACGGATGTAGGTATAGTCGAACTCGTCCGAGATCTCGGTGATTGCGCCCATCCAATCCTGGACGATATAGTGCCCGTCCTTGTGTTCGAGCACCTTTTCCTCAAAGGTCGGGATCATTTTGAAGGATGCGCCCAAACTGACGTGTGGCTGGGTACGTTCGCGCTCGATGCCCAGGATCTCGCGCAAATAGTCAGGCCAGTGCACGTCCTCGGGTAACCCCTGCTCGTGCCACATACGCAGCGTCGACTCGCGCGGCCCTCCCGGGCTGAGCGGCACCTTGTCCGGTTTGCCAAACAGCAGCGTCTCACGGTAGCGTTCACGCGGGTTCATCGTCGCTCCTTCTCTTGTCTGTGGTATAGCCGCCAGAGGCTTCGGTCACTGAGCAGTGCACCTGCCCGTGCAGGTCGCGCCCGCGGGCGAGGGCAGCCTCGCCTGCGTCCTGGCGCAGGCCAACGATCTTACACCCATTGTCGACGATGTGCGTATAGATCGTCTCCATGTTATTGTACTCGGGCTGTGACATGTTGATCGCGTGCAGGTTCCGCATCTGGGCCAGGGACGGCGCATAGTGATCGCCCTTGCCACAGAAATGGATCGCCCCGCCGCCAAACGTGTCGAGCAGGCGCTGGTCGTAGGGGCGGACGAACTCGTCGAACATTTCGCGCGAGAGGTTCATCGCCGAGTCGTCGCGCAGCATGATGTTGCCCTTGTGGTACAACCCCCAGTGCGCGTTGCCTCCCTGGCGAAAGGGGACGACCTCGCTCCAGGCGCGCATGCAGGCGATGTAGGTCTCGGTAAC
>CAZLMZ010000460.1:0-2670 GCA_964560475.1 uncultured Anaerolineae bacterium | reverse complement strand
GCACCACGGGCGGGCGGCAGGACGACGGCCCCCTCGTCGGACGCATCCACCACGCCGCCGGCAAGGCCCGGCGCGACGTCCCCCATCTCCGGGTTCATCGACGGCCGCGGGTGGGCATAGAGGTAGCGGTACACGGGCGCACGGCCCGTCTCACCGTGCAGATCGCACCATTTCCAGGTGCTGTAGGCGATGAACCGGTCCCCGGCCAGGTCTGTTGCGGACTGTATAGCCTCCTGCTCGTCGGAAGCGGGGTAGAGGCGCAAGGCCTCGTCGGCGCGGTCGCCGTACAGCGTTCGCACGACCTCGGCGAACTTATTCGGGGCAGGCTGGTCGGCGCCCAGGAGCATGCGATAGTTCATCTCTTCCGAGTTCCACCCGGCGAGCAGCGGGACGTGGGCCTGTTCACCGGCGGCGAGCAACTCGACGGGCAGTCTCGGGAGGAAATAGCCGTCGACAGTCGCCGTGGAAAAGGGAAAATCGGGCCGGGCGGTAAGGGCCAAGAGCTGCCGCGCAGGCATGGCACGGAGCTCGGCCAGCGAGGTCGCCCCGGCGCTGGCCGCGAACGCGAGCCCGGCCTGCTCCGCTTCGGCGAGCGGGACAGGCGGGAGCGCAGGATGGATCAGGGCGCCGCTCTCCCCGATCGCGCGGGCAAAGAGCCCCTTGGCCAGAGGCGAGACCATCTGCGCGCAGACCGAGATCGACCCGGCCGACTCGCCGGCAATGGTGACGCGATCGGGATCGCCGCCAAAGGCGGCTATGTTGCGCTGTACCCAGCGCAGGGCCGCGGTCTGATCCATGTACCCATAGTTGCCAGAGGCGTGGTGCGTTGATTCCGCAGTCAGCTCGGGGTGAGCGAGGAACCCAAAGACGTTGAGGCGATAGTTCACGGTCAGGGCGACGATGCCCCGGCGGGCCATGCTCTCGCCGTCGTAGCGCGGCTCCGAGCCGTCACCGGCCATGTTCCCGCCCCCGTAAAAATAGACCAGCACCGGGAGGCGTTCGTGGTCCGACCTGGCGGGGGTCCACACGTTCAGGTAGAGGCAGTCCTCGCTCATGCCGTTGGATCGGAAGTTCATATCGCCAAACAGGCGGCGCTGCATGGCGCAGGGGCCGAACCGGTCTGCGCTGCGCACGCCCTCCCAGCCGGCAACCGGCTGCGGCGGCTTCCAGCGCAGGTCGCCGACCGGCGGCGCGGCAAAGGGGATGCCCTTGAAGATGCGAATTTCGGAATCGGGTGAAGTGACTCCCTCGACGATGCCGTTGGCCGTCTCGACATAGGGTGCTGGCTGCATAAAGAGCCCTCCTCGCTACTCGTACCGGCGAAGGATATCCCAGTACGCACCGCGATATCCCTCTGCGATCGCCTCGACCAGGCGCTGGTTGGCGTTATAGTTATAGTTCTGCTTGGGCTTGGACGGATCAAAGAACAGGAAGCGGCGGTCGTCCCCGACCAGGTCATCGAGCCAGCCAAAGGCGTAGGGCGCCACGTCCGGTTCGAGGAAAAAGAGCGGCTCTGCCGGGTCCGTCCCGCCGACCAGCCCCGCCCCGTCTCCCCCCAGGACCTGCTCCGCCAGCCGCGTGCCCGGATAGACCCGCACGCCCAGCGAGATGCCGACCCGCTCTGGCGCGGCGCGCTGTACCAGCTCGATCGTGCGGGCGATCCCCTCCCGCGTCTCCCCCGGGGCGCCGAGCAGGAGGTCGAGCATGACCGCCATCCCTGCCTCGTGGCAGCGCTGCGTGGCAGCCAGGATGTCCTCGGGCGCATAGCCGCGCCCCAGCCGCCTCAGCATGGCCGCATCGCCGTGATCGGCGCCAAAGTTGACCCCCACGCACCCCGCCTCGCGCATGAGCCCGGCGAGCTCGCGCGAAAAGGGTGCCGGCGCGCAGTAAGCGTACCAGCGCAGCCTGTCGCCCAGGCCGCGGCGGACGATCTCGCGGCAGATCGCGATCGCGTGTCGCTCGGGAAGATTGAACTCGCTGTCGCAGGTGTGGAGGTGGTCGATCCCCTGCGCGAGAAGGTTTGCCAGCTCGTCGACGACGGCGCCCGGCGGACGGGCGCGGGTCACGCTCCCCTTGGCCAGGGGATCGGCGCAGTAGATGCACTTGCCCGGGCAGCCGCGCTTGGTCTCGAACCCGGCCTGTCCCCCCTCCCGGAAGTAGCGCCGGTTGTCCAGCCGGCTACGGCTCATCGCAGGCAGGTCGACCAACGAGGGCATCGAAGGCGGATTGCGCTGCCAGCCGTGCGCGCCGCGCCAGACCAGCCCGGGCACGTCGTGCCACGCTTCCCCGCGCGCGAGGCGATCCGCGAGCGCGACCATGGCGAACTCGCCCTCCCCCCAGATGCCGGCGTCGGCCTCGCAGCGTGCCAGGACCCGCTCGGGCATGACCGAGAAGCCAACACCGCCCAGCACGAGCAGCGCACTCGTGTGCGCGCCGATGGTGTGCACCATACCGGCAAACGCGTCGAGAAAGGAGTGCCGGCTGGTAAAGGCACAGTCGTCGGTGTTGCGCAGCG
This sequence comes from uncultured Anaerolineae bacterium, assembly GCA_964560475.1. Taxonomy (GTDB): domain Bacteria; phylum Chloroflexota; class Anaerolineae; order JAFGEY01; family JAFGEY01; genus BS750m-G44. Next base: position 155 of record CAZLMZ010000460.1, on the reverse strand, counting down.
TGACCCCGACCAGGCCAAAATCAGGCCCCTTGAAAAAGCCCGCGATAGCAGATGCCGGCTCTTCCGCCCAGCACAGGTCGAGGATCTCGACGTCGTGCCCCGCCCCGCCCAGCGCCTCGGCCACGTACTCCAGCCCGATCGGCGCGATCGGGGGT
>CAZLMZ010000459.1:0-2679 GCA_964560475.1 uncultured Anaerolineae bacterium | reverse complement strand
CGCTCGACGTCGAGAGCGCGACGCCGACGCTGCTCTACGAGGTGACGAACGGCGATGCGCTCGGCGGGGACGCAATCGGCGGCGCCGCGGCCTGGGCTCCAGACGGAAAGCGAGTGCTCTTTGCCCAGGGACATTATGCGGGCATGGACTGGGGCTCCCTGGCGCTCCGGGTGCGCGATGAGACGGGTCAGGTGCAGGATCTGGCCCCGCTGCCACTGCCGGAGAAGGGCGCAGGTCTGCACGTGGCCTGGTGCAGGCCGGATACGGCACTCGCCGTGCTAACCGCCGGGCCAGACCCGACGCGGCTCTACGCGGTGGGCGTCCAGACGGGCAAGCTGAGGCCGCTGGCCTCGGCAGAGACGGTGTTCCTCCTGGGGTGTGTGTAGACCCCATAGGACAGCGTTCCTTATCCACCAAAGGTTTCCAAACAGAACGTTCGCTGGGCCGTCACAGGGCGATGCAGCCCCCTCGGCCAACAGTTTGCGCCTCGTCGCAACCGTGCTATACTGCCCCCATCGATCCAACCACGGAGGAGCATGTCATGGCCCCCTCAAACCCTCGTACCACGGTGGACCAGGCCCGGGAGGAGGCATCATCGAGCGGACAGGCAGATGCATTCCGGACACTGCGACAGGCGATCTGGACCGTCTCCTTGCCGCTCGGCATGTTGGGCTTTGTGCTGCCGGTCTATGGCCGCGAGATCGGAGCCGACGCGGTCCAGATCGGGCTCTTTTTCTCCGTCTTTTCCCTGGCCATGGTACTGCTGCGCCCGCTGGTCGGCACCGGCCTCGACCGCTACGGCCGCCGTCCCTTTGCCCTGGCCGGGATCGCGGGGTACGCAGCGAGTATGTTCCTCTTTGGGCTGTGGAACGCCGTACAGGGCGTGATCGTGGCCCGCATCGTGCAGGGCATCGCCTCCGCCTGCCTGTGGATCGCCGTCGACGCGATCATCTCGGACGTCTCCGGCTCCTCGCGCCGTGGGCGCTCGTTCGGCGGGATCAGCCAGGCCAGCAACCAGGGCTCAATCGTCGGCAGCCTGATCGCCATCTTTACGATCGGCCAGCTCGGCCCGGAAAACGTATGGTCCTGGCTCTTTGCCGGCTACGGCCTGGCTGCCGCAGTGGGCTGCTTCCTGGCCTGGCGTGGCTTGCCCGAGACCCATTCGCCAGGACCTCGCGCGGAGGGCCGCCCGATCGCGTGGTCTCGTCCCTGGGTGCTGCTCCTGCTCATCGCCGCCGTCACGGGCGCTTCAGGAGCCATGATCGGGCCGATCGTGCTCTTTTTCCTGCAGGATCGGCTGGGCGCATCAGCGGTCGAGGTGGGCCTGGCCTACATGCCGGCAGCGCTGGTCGGTGCGCTCGTCGCAGCACGGCTGGGAGCACTGGCCGACCGTCTTGGCCGCAAGCCGCTGATGCTGCTCGGCATGGCCGCCAGCGCTGCCAGCTCCTTTCTCATGCCCGGGCTGGGCAGCGTCCTGGGTCTGGCGATCGTGCAGGTCGTCGTCGCCGCAGCGGGCACGGCGGGCGGGCCTGCCCGCCAGGCACTGGTGGCCGACCTAACAGGGGGCAACCAGCGTGGGCGTGCCTACGGTCTCTATGCCCTGGCCAGTGGGCTGGGCGCCACGGTTGGCCCGCTGGCAGGGGGCTGGCTCTACGAGAGCGTGAGCCCGGCCGCGCCCTTTTATGCCAACGGGATCGTGGTCGCCGCATCCGCGCTCGTCCTTTGGGCCTGGCTACAGGTCCCTGCCATGCAGTTGGCTGGAGACGAATCAGGGTGAGCCTCCCGCCCTTCTGACAGATCGGCGATGCAGGCCATCCGGGGAATGGCTCATCCGCGCCTATCCATCTATAGACAAGCATTCGTCAGAGCGAAAAGAGATAGCATGGTCGACATACCCGAATACTTTCAACGCAAAGCCGCACGCCAGTTCGGCGAGGCAGGTCCCGGCTGGGTCGAGGCGCTTCCTACGGTCCTGGCGAACTGCCTGGAACGGTGGGAGCTGACGGACTGCGAACCGATCGACGACCTCTCGATCAACCTGGTGTGTTTCGCCCGATCCCCCGTCTATGGGGAGGTCGTGCTCAAGATCCAGGGGCCTCACGCCGAGCGGTTCACCGAGATGACGGCGCTAGAGCTCTACGGTGGTAGGCGCGCCTGCCGCTGCCTCGAATGTGACCGCGAGCAAGCCGCGATGCTCCTCGAACGGATCCTGCCGGGCAACAACCTGCGCTCCGTTCCGGCCAAGGACGAACAGTTGGCCATTGCGACGGATATGCTCTGTGCCCTGCCGATCCCGCTACAGGAGATGCACGGCTTGCCCCACTACCGTGACTGGATGACCAGCGCCTTTGCGACCGTACGGCGCGACTACCAGCCCGATGGGCTGGTGGAGGAACTGATGGGCTCGGCCTGGGAGCTGTTCCGGGAGATAGACGACGGCGAGCAATTCTTGCTGCACGGTGACCTGCACCACGAGAACATGCTCCAGGCGCGCGGCGGGGAGTGGAAAGTGATCGATCCGCAGGGCGTGGTGGGATCGCGCCTCTTGGAGTGCGGGCGGTTCATCGAGAACCACGTCATTGACGACGACGGCATCGACCGGGAAGAGACCTTCCATACCATCTCGTACATCGCCGATCACATGAACAAGCCGCCGCGGCACGTCGCGGCAGCGTTTTT
>CAZLMZ010000458.1:0-2699 GCA_964560475.1 uncultured Anaerolineae bacterium | reverse complement strand
GCTTCCTCGATCCCCTGCCTGATCGCACGCAGGCAGTCCATCCACGCCCCATCATAGTGACCGATGGTCAGCGCATCGGCGCCGCACTGTGCAGAGACCAGGATGCCCTGCTTGACCAGTTCGGGCGTGGCCTTGGGGCGCGGCGATATGGCGGACAGGAAATACTTGTCGATACCGATCGCGCGGCGGATGCTGTGCAGGTAGGCACGTTTGTGCGCCATCTGCGCAGGATCGCCGGTCTGCTCGGCATAGTTCGAGCTCCGCACCGAGTCGACGTATGGGTCCACCGCCCGCAGGTCCAGCCCCATTAGCTCCGGATACATCGCATAGTGGTTCAGCCGGACGTCGATCTCGGGGTTGGCGGTGTGGGCGCTCTCGTACACCTCCGCGTAGAACGAGGTCAGCGACTCGACACGGAAGCGCAGGAAGGTATAGAGCTCGGGAATCTCGGCCAACAACGCCGTGGGGGTGGTGCTGCTGCTCAGGAGCAGCCTCATCTCGAAGGCTTGCTGGTGACCCTGATGGCTAATTCCATCTGCCAGCCACCGCAGCCGCGAGACCATCTCGTCCCAGTGGATACCGCGCTGCTCCGCAGCAACCCGGCAGTGCTCGCAAAAGCAACCGCCGAGCGTCACGCCGACCAGCCGCTCCAGCTCGGGCGAGGACGAGGCCGTCCACGGCTGCCTGCGGCCCGGATTGAACCCGCGCACGCAGGTCTGGATAAAGTCGACATCGTATCCACCGACCAGGTCCGCGTACAGCGCCCTGCCATAGGCCCGAACATCCGGATGATTAAAGCAAATCTGCTGGTCGAACGTCTCTCCATACACGTCGCGCTGTACGCAGTCGGCCAACTCGCTGCGGGCCCGCTGCTTGTCGATCCAGGTGTGAGACAGCTCTACGCCCACCGTCATACCCCGTCTGCGCGAACCGTCGATCAGCTCCTGCAGCCAGTCGCGCCCCTGCAGCTCGGCGTTGTCTGTGAGGCGCGGCTTGATCCTGCTTTCGCGGTACGCCTCCGGCCTTGGCACCCAGTAGGCGCGCGAGTCTTCTGTCCAGTACACCTTGCGCCTGGGGTTGTGTGGATAGTAAAAGTCGGTCAGCGGCCGCTTCTCGTCGTGCATCAGCGCCACGAGATAGGTCGAGTTGGTGAGCGTCTCTCTTTCGAGCGTGTCCAGGATCTGTTCGAGGCCCTCATCGAGCAGGTCCCACGCATAGAGGCTGGCAACCACTTCTCTCCAGAACACGGTGTCTATCCTCCTGACGCTTTATGGTGCGCTAAGGCAAGGCGGCGAGTGCAGCCAAGAGCGCCTTGATGTAGCCGATCGAGTAGGCCAGGCCCAGGCTGGTGCCGTCGCCGTCCCCCTCTAGTTGAGGAATGTGGTCTGGGTTCAGGCACCCGTCGAACCCGACCTTGTGCAGCTCGAGCAGGATCTTGAACATGTTCATGTCGCCGTCGTCGAGCAGGACCTCTTCGAATCCGCCTGCTGTGGCGAGGCTACCGCGCACGTTGCGCAGGTGCACGGTCATGATCCGGCCCATTCGCCCAAAGTGGTTGATCTCATCGAGCACCAGCGATGAGCCACCCGCCTCGGCGCGCGTGCCGACACAGTACAGAAACCCGACGTTCCTAGATGGAAAGGCGTCGAGCACGCGTTGGAAACCGAGGCTATCAAAGGGTGTGCCTGGATACGGCGTGTCTGAAGGGTGGATGGCCAGCCTGATCCCGTGCTCTTCCGCGATCGGCACGAGGTAGGCATAGACCTCTTGGAAGCGAGCCCACCAGTGTTCGATCGCTTCTCTGTTCGCCAGGTGCGGATCTGCCTGGTGCCAGTACTCGCCGCGGGAGAGGTATCCTCCCCGGTGCACGGAACGATAGGGAGAGGTCTGGCTCGGGGCCGCGTCGCCGGCAAAGCGCTGGCGAGCGATCGGCATGCCGGCCTCGGCAAAGACCTGCAGCGCCTTGCCGGCGTTCTCAAGGTCGTGGTCGCCGCCAGGTCGATCCTGCATGAATCGCTCCGAGATGGTCGGCAGCGTGACGCGGTTCACGTCCAGTCCCCACGAGCGTATCTTGCGCCGGATCTCGATCGCTGCGTCCAGATCGGGGTAGCCCTGCTCGGCAACGCCCGGGAAGGCATCGGCACCGCCAAAGTCGATGCAGTCTGCGCCGAGCTGGGTGACCTGTCGTAGATAGCTGTCAGAGAGATCGCGGTGCCATACCGAGATCCACATCATCTTGCCTTCTCCTGTCTGCGCCCTCTAAAAGGCCAGTGAGAGCGTGCTGTAGAGGTTCAGGCCATCCACGTCGCTGCCCGGCCCATTTCGCGACCCCGCCGCGACGCGGTTCAGCAGATCGAGGCGCACCTGCTCGCCATCGCTCTCTACATAGTAAAGCTTCATGGCCGAGCCGCCGTCGACAAAGACAGCCTCCTCGACCGGGCTGCCAAATGCACCCGATCTATCGAGCACGTAGAGGATCTGCAAGGCGTCCACGACGCTGGCCCCGATGCTCAGCTCGTGGCGCCCGTCGAGCAGCACCCAACCGATCTCTTCTTCCGTCTGCACCAGGAGCCCGGCGGGCTCGCGGATATACGGGTCGAAATTCCTGCTTTCCTGACCCGCGCGCGCAATGGGAGAGGTGGTGTTGCCGTACTGGCTCAGCAGTCGCATAACCTGGGATGTGGTGTCAGCGCGGCACA
>CAZLMZ010000457.1:0-2700 GCA_964560475.1 uncultured Anaerolineae bacterium | reverse complement strand
GGCGCACGGGTTGTGTCGCTCTTGCTCGTCGGCCTCACCTGCGCCGGGGCCGAAGCGGTCATGCGTGTCCATCCGCTCGTCAGGCGCCGTGCCATTCGCTATACCTTCCCCGGTTGGGTCCTCCCTGCCTTGGCGACGATGGCGTTGACGCTCGTCCTGCCCGAGTCTCCAGGCTTGTTCTACTGGCTGCTCGGCCTGGCGGCCGGGGGAGCGATCATTGCCTGGCTGATGCTCGCCCATTACCAGCTTCTCTCACGCCAGGAAGAGAACACAACTGCGCTCCAGACAGGACAGAGCATCATCGCCTATCTGATCGGGCTTGTGTTCTTTGTCTCGATCTATGATACGCGTCTCCGCAGCTTGGTGACGGCGACTTCGGTCGCTGCCGTCTCGGGCCTGATCGCGATCAGCATCCTCAGTGGGAGCAAGCACTCGCTTAGGCAGGGGACAATCTATGCTGGCGCGATCGGGCTGTTGATGGGCCAGATGACGTGGGCGCTCAACTACTGGCGGGCGAACACCTTGAGCGTCGGCGTGCTCATGATGATGATCTTTTACGTGCTGGTGGGGATCGCGCGAGAGCACATGCGTGCCACCCTCAACATCCGCGTACTGGTAGAATTCCTCGGCGTCGCCGCGCTCGGGGTCTGGGTCGCGATTCGGTTTGCCCCCGGTAACTGAACCCCATCCGACCTGCAGCCCACGGTTGGCGCCATGCCCTGCATTGACCTCCGCTCCTCGTCGATGGCGCCCACTCGATCCCTATCTATGTCCGGCACATCGCGCGCCACAGGTTGCCCACCCCTGTGGAATATGCTATACTCAAGGTTGAGTTATGTCACCGCGATAGCACGACGGTGGGCGGACGCCAGGACAAGCACCCCCAGCGAGGAGATCCGTTGTGACGAGCCAGACAGCCCTCGAACGTCGCGTGGCGAACCTGGAAAAAATGATTCAGGTCAGCCGCGTCCTTCGTTCTGCCTTCGACCTACCGACACTGCTTCAGCAGATCATCGACACGATCGTCGAGCTGGCAAACTGTGAGAAGAGTTCGATCCTGCTGCTCGACGCGGCCACAGGCGAGCTGCGTTTTGCTGCTGCTGGCGTCGACTATGAGGTGATGAAAGATCTGGTCGTCCCCCGCCAGGGGAGCATCGCGGGCGCGATCGCCGAGACACGGCAGCCGGTCCTCGTCCACGACGTATACGAGGATCGCCGCTTCTTTGGCGACGTCGATCAGGTGACTGGGCACAGGACGCGCTCGATCGTCGGCGTCCCCCTCGAGATTGGGGGACGAGTGATCGGTGTCCTGCAGGCTCTGAACAAGCGAGAGGGCCAGTTCGACCAGGAAGATGTCGAGACGCTCCTGATGTTTGCCTCGCAGGCTGCTGCAGCCATCGAGAATACGGGACTGATCGAAGAGCAGCGCGAACGCCTGACCGAGGTCATCCTCCTCCAGGATGTCCTGATCACGCTGAGCCGCTTCATCCGCATGGACCAGTTGCTGGAACAGCTCCTGATCCTGCTGGAAGAATGGCTTGGTTACCAGAACTGTGCCGTCCTGATGTACGACAAGGACCGAGAGTGCTTGACGCTGACCGCCTATCGCGGTTTCCACAGCAGGGCCATGCAGAATCGCGTGATCCCAGTCGACGAGAACAGCCCCAGCGGGCGGGCCGCAACGAGCCTCCGCGCCTCCCGCATCGCCGACGTACGTGCCGAGCCTGGCCTGCAACCCCTGCTTGAGGATACAAACTCGGCGCTATCGGTGCCGCTACTGTGTGGTGAGGACGTTGACCTGGTTGGCGTGATCAGCCTGGAAAGCCCGGACGAGGATGCGTTTACAGAGGGCGACGTACGGATTCTCTCCACCATCGGCTCGCAAGCCGCTATTGGCATCCGCCAGGCCGAGCTGTATGAGGCAAGCCGGCGGGCGAACCAGCTCAAGCAAGAGTTCATTGCCACCATGAGCCACGAGCTGCGCACGCCGATGACCGTGCTCATCGGCTACTGCGATATGCTAGCCAGCGAGTCACTTGGGCCACTAAACAGCGCTCAGCACTCAGCACTCAAGGTAGTTCGCGACCGGTCGGACTTGCTCCTTCGGCTGCTCAACGATGTGCTCGACTTTAGCAAGATCGCTTCAGGCAACCTCGAGCTGCATCCCGTGCTCGTGAACCTGAGGAGCAACGTCGTGGCAATGGTCGACAAGTACAGCGCCTACGCGAAGCGAAAGCAGCAGTCCGTCTCGATCGACATTCCACAAGCGTGCCACTATGTGATGGCAGACGAGTACCGGCTGCAGCAGATCCTCGGGCATCTGCTGGAGAACGCGATCAAGTTCAGTCCCGAGGAGCGCCCGATCTTGATTCGGGCCAACCTCTACGAGTCGAGCTATGTCCGCGTCGACGTGGTCGACAGGGGAATCGGGATCCGGCCAGAGGACTTACACCTCGTGTTCGAGGACTTTCGGCAGCTCGACAACTCGTTCACGCGCGAGTATGGGGGTGCCGGCATGGGCCTGGCCGTCTCGAAACACCTGGTCGAACTGCAGGGCGGGCTGATCTGGGTCGAGAGCGAGTTTGGCGAGGGAAGCACCTTCTCCTTCGTGCTCCCCCGCCCCGAGCCCTCGGCTAACGAGACCCTCGAGATGCCGAGCCTGGACGCTCTGGCAGGTAGTTAGCACTTCCTGGCTCGCAC
>CAZLMZ010000456.1:0-2706 GCA_964560475.1 uncultured Anaerolineae bacterium | reverse complement strand
GCTCCCCATCCCACCTGCGGATGGCCAGCGCTTCCTTTGCTACCAGCGCACCTGCTACCTACACGGCTGCCGCTCTACGGGCAGCGGAATGGCATGGAGCGCCCCGGAGCGGACGCCGATGTACGGGTACCTCGGCCGCCTGCTCGTCGCCGCCGACGAACGTTGCGAGGCGCCGGTCGGCATTCGGTCCTGCACATCCAAGGCCGGAGGGCGCACCCGGCCCAGCGAGCGCGAGACCGCGATTCGCGCCGACCTGCCCAGTGGAGGTCTAGGCGATCCGACAACGGTCGGGCACGCCCCGGGGCGCCGTCGCCAATCAGGGCTCCCGTTCCTCCGGTGCCTAGTCGATGACAGAACAGTGCTCCTGTAGAGGGCCAGGCCGGCGTCAGTCCTGGCGGGCGGATCCGGCCTGGGCAGGGAGCCCGGCAGTGCTCAAGAAAGCGTTCCTCTGGTAGTCGAGGCGCTCCTCCAGCCACTGCCGCTGCTGTTCCGCGGCCTCGTAGATGGATCGCAGCGCGCCGCTCCGCGCGGGCGTGGCCGTGTGAAAGAACTCGGCTGAATCCTCGACGATGCGGCAGAAAATCTCATTGTACCAGCCGGTCAGGAAGCCGAGCCGCTCCCGGTGTTCGGCCAGGCCCTCTGCGTGGGGATAGAAACGCTCCAAGACGTCCAGCTCGAACAGCGACCAACGCAGGTGTGACAACAGGCAGTCGCGCCCGTAGATCCAGGGGCGAAAGACCTCGCTCAGGTACGCATACCAGGCATCGACCCGTTCGTCGGGGAAGCCATAGTCGGGGTGGCGCACGTCGCCGCTCAGGCGGCCTGCGTCGCGCAACTGAGCTTCAATGTCGGTGCCGGCGTAGGGCAGCATCTTGCAGAAAGGGATCGGCGCGCTGAGGTCGCGGGAGATGTCCCTCAAAAAGCGGATGTTCTCCAACACCAGGTCTATCGTGCTGGAGGGGTCGAACAGCATGAACCCGAACTCGCAGCGCAGGCCGGCGTCCTTGATGACGCGCACTGCCCGCCGGCTGTCCTCCACCGTGAGATGCTTGTTCAGTATGCGCAGCCCGGTTTCGTTGCCCGACTCGATGCCCAGGTACACGAGGAACAGGCCGACCGAACGCAGCGTGTGCAGGATCTCTGGGTTTATCTCGTCGGCGCGGCAACTGATCTTCCAGATTACCGACTCGTGCAGCCCGCTCGCGCGCAGACGGTCGGCAAACTCGTCGGCCCAGGCCCTGTCTCGTGCGCTCGCAAAAGAGAAATCGTCGTCCTGAAAGAGGTAGACGCGCACGTCGTGCTCGCGGTATAGCTGTACCATCTCCTCGACGACATTCTGGGGCGAACGCGTGCGCCGGATGCGCCCGGGCGGAATCGAGTAGAAGCGCTGGATGCTGCAAAAAGAACAGCCGCGCGGGCATCCCCGACTGGCGAGGATGCTCGTGCAGTGTATGCCCAGGCAGTCGTACTCCTGCTCCCGCCGGTAGGGCACCGGCAAAGCGTCGAGGTCGGGGATGAGCGGACGCAGCGCCGTGGCGTGGATGCGACCGTCCTCGCGGTAGGCGATGCTGAGTACGTCCTGCCAGTCCTGGCCCGCCGCCACGCGTTCGGCCAGATCGAGAAGGGTGTACTCGCCCTCAAAGAGTACTACACAGTCCAGGCCCGGTATGGCCTCTAGCGTCTCCTCGTACCGCAGGCTGGGATAGTGGCCCCCTGCGCAGATCAAGCAGGTGACGCCGTTCTCTCTCAAGTAGGCGACCAGCTCGGCAAAGTCGGGCGTATAGTACTGGAAGATGATCGAGAGGCCCACGATCAGCGGGTGGGCGCCACGAATGGACTCGAGGATGACCTGTCGGCCTAGCTCAAAATCGAGGATCTGCACATCGTAGCCGTGTTCGACGAGCACTGCCGCCAGGTAGCCGATGCCCAGGTTCGGCTGGTTCTGGAACCCGACGAGTACGACCGTTTTGGTCGCCATGCATGCCTGCTTTCCTTCACGAAACAGGGCCCTGTCGCGCTGGCCCTCTATAGGTTGCGTCCTCTGTTCGCACTCGGATGAACAGAGGACGCGCGCCGAGAAGTGGGTGACGAGCGAGGTAAGCGAGTCGTGTTGTCGACTATTAGCCTTTGCCGTACTTGGCGAGGATCTCCATCTGCTTTCCAATGAGGTTCGCTTGCGCCTGGAGCTGTGCTTGCACGGCCTCCAACTGAGCGGTCTGCAAGGCAACCAGGTCCTCTACCTTGATCCTCTCGATCAGCTTCTCACGGAGCGGGGCGGGATCGATCGGCCCCCAGATGTCCGGCCACTTGGGGATCCTCCATCCGCCGCCCCACGGTCCCCAAGGTCCCCAGGGCGCTGGATCTGCCACGGGTCCCCATTGCGGGGGAATCCACTCACGTCTTTCTTCCATCAACGCACCTCCTTATGCTCGGCCCTTCGCTCGTCACCCCATATAGAGCTCGCCCATTGCCTGCACGCCGAGTGATATTCCAATCATACCACAGCTTGATCGACAGTACAATACCCGCTCTCCTTCCTCTGGATGGCTCGGATTCCTGCCTTCAGGAGGGATTGACAGTCGGAACCTGGGCCCAGGCTCGTGTACGCAGCCCCGAGCAAGTTCTTCAGCCTCTGGAGCCCCACTACATCCTGCGCGCCCTCGATCAGGCCCACTCTCGTCGCCTCCTCGATCCACGCCTGCTTGA
>CAZLMZ010000455.1:0-2717 GCA_964560475.1 uncultured Anaerolineae bacterium | reverse complement strand
CCCTCGTCGTCGGCGTTGAGCCGCCAGCCCTGCAGGTTCACCACCGTTATCCCGGCGTTGGCAATCTCGGCATACTCGTCGCCTTCTTCCGGGTCGGCTCGGCCGTCGTAAAAGATGAAACGGATGACGACCTTGCCCGAGGGCGCTGGCGTACCGGTCGGGATCGGGGTGTCTGTCGGCGTCGCCGTTGCAGTCGGCGTATCGGTCGGCACAGGCGTCTCAGTCGGCGTGGGCGTCGCCGTCAACGTCGCCGTCGCCGTTGGTGTATCGGTCGGCGTCGCCGTCTGCGTCGCCGTGTTGGTGGGCGTCGGCGTCGCGGTCGGGATCGGGGTCAGCGTAAAGGTTGGCGTCGGCGTGGGACTCGGCGTTGCCGTGAAGGTTGGTGTAGGTGTCTGTGTCGGCGTCGACGTCACCGTCGGCGTCGCCGTCACCAGCGGGGGGAGGATGGGCGTGTAGGTGGGCGTAGGTGTCTCGGTGGGCGTCGATGTCGGCGTTGCCGGGGGCGTGCGGCCGCACGCAACGGCAGCCGCGAGCGAGAGCAGCAGGAGCGCGAGCGTGAGACGCTGGATCATCGTAGTCGTTATCCCCCCATCGAAACGAAACCCAGGCGTGCGTGTTCCTATACGCACGGCGTCATAATGCCCACCGGCCGGGTGGCGCCGCCGAGCGCTTCTACTGTAGAGCATAGCACGGAGGCGTGCCGCCGTCAAGCGTGCGCAAATCGTGTCCAGGAGCGCCGGTTCTGCGTTTAGTAACGGCTTTAGCCGTCTTCCGAGCTACGAACCGGGGCGCTCGCCCTGACGAGGCGCGCTCGTCCAAAATCGGTGTGGCTGAAATTGGGACACGTTTGTTACATTGCGGAGGGGATCTGTGACGTGCCTGTGATCAATCTCGGTTATACTGGTAATCAGCTCAAGTCGAGGAAGGGGAGGGGGGCCCTAGGAGGTGGCAAGATGGCCCAGGATCCCGAACTAACTGTCGTCTTTCTTCACCAGGTCGAGGTGGGACAGCCCTTTTACTGCACCCCGGCAGAGAAGCACGCCTGGGTGCGCCTCTCGCCTACGGGCAAGAACGGCCGCCCCTCGTGCGAGATTCCCGTCCAGCGCGACGGGCTGACCACGCACATGAACGGCATGTCCCAGGTCTGGGTACAGCCCGAGCACGCTGTCCGTTAGCCAGTTCACTGCTGTAGCCGCACGTGGCACACGTGCGGCCATGCTGAACCGGATGATCATCATAGTAGATCTTTGAACCGTTTTCAGCCATAATCCTGTTCCATCGCGACACAATGGCGTGTCGCGCTAGCGCCAAAAACCAGTCGCCCGTCGTCGAGCTGACTGGTTTTTGGTTGCGCCGACGGGCGATGCAGCCACCACGAGAAAGGAAAAACAGATGCCGACGTTCGAATCGTGCCGTGGATCGGTCTACGGGTTCATCATGGCCGGCGGGGTGGGGACACGCCTGTGGCCGCGCAGCCGCAAGGCGACGCCCAAGCAGTTCCTCGACCTGATCGGCCCCCACACCATGCTGCAAGAGGCCCATCGCCGCCTGCAGCCCCTCATCCCGGCCGACCGGATCCTGATCTCGACCGGCCGGGAGCACGTGCCGCTGGTGCGAGACCAGCTCCCCGCTGCCGGGGCAGAGGACGTGCTCGCCGAGCCGGACGGCCGCGGCACGGCGCCGGCCATCGGCCTGGGCGCGCTGCAGGTCCGCGCCCGCGATCCGGACGGGATCATGGTCGTCGTCACCGCCGATCACCACATCGCCGACGTGCCGGCCTTTCAGCGCGCGCTGCGGGCCGCGGTCGAGGTGGCCGCCTCGGGACGGCTGGTCACCCTGGGCATCGAGCCGACCTTTCCCTCTACCGGCTATGGCTATATCCAGCGCGGCGAACGGCTCGGCTCGCGCGAGGGCCTCGACGTCTATCACGTGGAGCGCTTTACCGAAAAGCCCGATCCCGCCGCGGCGCAGGCCTTTCTTGACAGCGGGGCCTATAGCTGGAACAGCGGCATGTTCGTCTGGCGGGCCAGCACCATCCTCGCCGAGTTCGAGCGGCAGATGCCGGCGCTGTATGCGCAGTTGTGCGAGATCGAGGCCGCTCTCGGCACAGAGGACGAGGGAGCCGTGCTGGAACGCGTGTGGGCCGGTGTGGCCAAAGAGACGATCGACTATGGCATCATGGAGCACGCTGCCGGCGTGGCCGTCCTCCCCGTGCAGATCGGCTGGAACGACATCGGCAGTTGGCAGACGCTGATGGGCCTGCTGGATGCAGACGAGGAGGGCAACGTGGTCACCGGCGACGCCGTGACCCTGGACACGCACGACACGTTGATCTACAGCCCAAACCGGCTGGTGGCGACCATCGGCCTGGAGGGCCTGATCGTCGTCGACACCGGCGACGCGCTGCTGGTCTGCCGCAAAGAGGCGTCGCAGCGCGTGCGCGAGGTCGTCGAGGCCCTGCGTGCGCGGGGACGCGAGGATCTGCTGTGAGGCGACGTACGCGTCACCTCACAGCAAAGCTAGATGGGCCATGGCCTAGAGCCACATCTGGGTCAGTGAGCGTCTCAGCTCAGTTGGATACATAGGTTTCGCGCACGATATCGCGCATCAGCTCGGCGAACTTCCCTGGCCGATCAAACTGGGGACGATGCCCGGCGCCGTCGAATACGATCTCTTCCTTTGATGGCGCATCGAGCATGTCGAACCACTCGTTGGCC
>CAZLMZ010000454.1:0-2719 GCA_964560475.1 uncultured Anaerolineae bacterium | reverse complement strand
GTCATGTCGCGAACGTGCATGCCGTTGAGCCGCCACAGGTAGGGCACGTGGCAGCCATCGCGCAGGTCGGCAGGCGTGAGCCGGGGCGAGACGGAAGGGTCAAAGCTGTCCAATCCAAGGGCATCGAGGCAAGGTAGGTGGGCAGGGACGAGGTTCTCGATGTGCGCGTGCCGCCGTGCTGGGCCCCGCTCCTGCGCCAGGAAGAACTGCTCCTGATAGGGCAGCACCAGCTCGGGCCAGAGGCGGGGATGGATCAGGGAAGAGACGTCGTCGTACAGGCTCACGCGCTCCGAACGCGGGGGCTGCCCGTTCAGTGCACGCACGAACGTGGCATAGTCGACGATGCTGTCCGTGAGCAGCCGCATGAACGTGCCGTACCGTTCGGGTTCGTCGTAGACGTCGATAAAGAAGGCGTGTCCTCTCACTTCCCACGCGGTGGTGATCGGCCCCTCGTAGCCGAACCCGCCAAAGCCGATGTCCTGGTCGGGGTAGGCTCGCTTGAGCTGCGCCCAGAGATCGAGGTAGGTGGGCATCAGCCCGGCGCTGGCCCAGTCGACCTCTTGCTGCAAGGCCTCGATGCCCTCCTCCAGCGAGCGGTAGATGGGGGCGTGGGCGACCTCGCTATCGGCTGGGAAGCGGAGCGCGGAGCCCAGGCAGTTGACGTGGCCGTAGCTGATGCCGGCCCAGGCCGGCCCGCCATAGCGCACGTCGGGGCCAAAGAGGACCCGGGCTCTGGGTTCGCCGACGTCGTAGGCCTCGACGATCGCATCGGCCTCGCGAAAGATGCGGTCAAAGCGCACTCCGGCGAGGGCGGCGTAGGTCGGCATGCCGCAGCTGACATACCAAGTATAGGCCGTATCGGCCCGCGCCTGCGGCTGCCGGTCAGGGTGTAGTGGGCTCATTCCCGCGGGTCCCTCGCTTTCCTGTCGTCTCGAGGTGCGCGCTCAGTCTATCATCGACCGTCCGGGCTGTCAAAGGTAGAGGCGTCGGTGAGCTGAGGCCCGTACGACTTGACAAAAGAGGCCAAGCGTGGCATCATACCCCTGGCCTGCGAGCTCTGCAGGCATCCACCTGGTGCTTTCCCGCCGTTCGCAGTCAAAAGACACCGTCGATACCATCGACCAGAACGTGAGATCTTTTGGAATCTCGAGCTGGCTTATGAAAGGAGCGCAGACGTGGCACGTGGGTATATGGGCAAGATCCTGAACGTCGACCTGTCGAAAGGGACGATCGAGGAGGAGGCGCTCGACGAACAGCTGTGCCGCGATTATGTCGGCGGCTATGGCCTCGGCGCCAAGCTGCTGTACGAGCGCATGCCAGCGGGCGCCGACCCGCTGGGGCCGGACAATATCCTGGGCTTGCTGACCGGCCCGCTGACCGGCACGCCGGCGATCATTGGCTCGCGCTTTGTGGCCGTCGGCAAGTCACCCAACACCGGCGCGTGGGGCGATGCCAACTGCGGCGGCTTTTTTGGGCCGCACATGAAATTCGCGGGCGTGGACGGCATGCTCTTCTATGGCGCAGCGGAGAAGCCGGTCTACTTGTACCTGGAGAACGGGCAAGCCGAACTGCGCGATGCGAGCGACCTGTGGGGTCTGAACGTCAGCGACCTGGAAGATCGGCTCAAGGAGCGGCACGGCGAGGAGGTCGAGATCGCCTCGATCGGCACGGCGGGCGAAAAGATGTCGCTCACCGCGTGCATCATGAACGACAAGGAGCGCGCGGCGGGCCGCTCCGGCCTGGGCGCGGTGATGGGCTCGAAGAAGCTCAAAGCGGTGGTGGTCAAGGGCGACATGGACGTGCCGATGGCCGACGGGGAGGGAATTGCACAGCTGCGGCGCGAGTACCTGCGCAAGCGCGGCGGCGCCTACCAAAGCCTGCACGACTATGGCACGTGCGATATCACCTCTGACTCGGCGCAGAGCGGCGACTCGCCGGTCAAGAACTGGGGCGGGTCGGGCCTGCGCGATTTCCCGCGTGAGCGGTCCGACAGATTAGGTGGGACGGCGAACGTGGCCTTGGAGGGGTACAAGCGCTATGGTTGCTGGCACTGCCCGATTGCCTGCGGTGGCAAGGTCAAGCAGGCGAGCGGGCCCTTTGCCCTCGAAAAGAACGATGGCGTGGGCCACAAGCCCGAGTACGAGACGCTGTGCATGTTTGGCACGAACCTGCTCAATGACGACCTGGCCTCGATCGTCAGGATCAACGAGATCTGCAATAACCATGGGCTGGACACAATCTCGGTCGGCGCGACGGTCGGCTATGCGATCGAGCTGTATGAGAACGGGCTCCTGACGCGCGAGCAGCTCGACGGGCTGGAGATGAGCTGGGGTAACGCCGAGGCGATCGTGGCGATGACGAAAAAGATCGCCGAGCGTGAGGGCGTGGGCGAGATCTTTGCCGATGGGATCAAGGTGGCCTGGGAAAGGCTGGGTGGGATCGGCACCGAGTACGCCGTGCACGTGGGAGGCGAAGAGGTGCCGGCGCACGACCCACGCTATACGCCCGGGCTGGCATCGACCTACACGCTCGACGCCACCCCAGCGCGTCACACGCAGGGCGGCGAGCTGCTCGGGCCAATCAACTTTCCGCTGGAGGACCGCGACAAGTACGACTATTCAGGCGCTGCCGAGAACCACTGGAGGCTGGTCCAGTCAATGCACGTGGTCAATGCCGCCGGGCTGTGCATGTTTGGCTACCTGAGCTACGATTTCGACAG
>CAZLMZ010000453.1:1363-2727 GCA_964560475.1 uncultured Anaerolineae bacterium | reverse complement strand
TAATCGAGCGTGCCCGACCAGCCGTCGGTCGCCAGTGCATCGACGTGGAGCGTCTCGCTAAAGGCGGCTTTCAGGCAGGTGCCGAGCAGCGTCGCCACCGGCACAGATTTGGTGTAGCGGCTGGCTGTGTCGCGCGTAAAACCGTTGACCGTCGGCCCGGCTACGGGGCCGCTGGCACTCGCCGCAGCGACCGTACCCGTGCTGCCCCGGTTCACCCGGAAGGTGAACGTGGCAAAGTCGTTCGGGTGACGTGCGGTAAAGCTGATCGTCGCGTTGGCACCCGGCGCGTAGGCGATAAAGCCGCACGGCCCCGCCGTACTGCTGCCGACCGTCGTCTCGTGGATCTCGGCGGTGCACGGGTTGTTGTCGACGTGCAGCACCAGGCGAAAGGCGACGATCTTGCCCGTTCCGTCGCGGATGACGCGGTCTTCCATGTCACCCGGCTGTGCGGGAGCGTGGGCCACGAGTTCCGTCGGCACCGCGCCCAGCCCGAACGGCGCGTTCACCGTCGGCACCTTGAGCAGCACCCCTTCGTCCGTCCAGTTGACCAGGCTGCCATCGCTCTTGAACAGCTCGAGCTTGAGCTCGTACTTGTCCGCAGCGGCCAACGGATCGCCCCCTTCGAGCAGGTGCGAGCGCAGGTAGGCGCTGGCCGTATTGGACCGCCCATCTACCTCCGGTGCCCACGAGGAGGAAGCGACGCCGGGATTGAGCGGCGGATCCGGTGGCCGGATCTGAAACAGGCTCTGCCCCGGGAACGCCGGGTCGGGCCCCAGGTCGAACGGCTTGAAGACGAGCGTGCTGTCGGGCATAACCTCGGCATAGTGCCGCACCACCTCGTGATCGAGTGCGGTCCACTCGCCGCTGCTGCCCAGTCGCCGGTACGACCAGCGATAGTGGGTGATGCCGCTGGGCCGCAGGTCTTCGCCAAACCAGACGTGCGGTTCCAGGCTGCCGCCAAACGGCTGCCCGGTCGTGGTCAGCCCCTCGCTCGCCCCGGCAGACTGTCGCTGGATCTCGGTCATGCTGACGTTGTTGCCGACGCTCAGCACGGCGACCTGCTTGCCGGGCAGCGGTGGCTCGTCCCCACACCACGACACGCGCGGGTCGGTGACGCGCAGCGTCACCTCGCTGCCGCACGGATAGTTCCAGTGCGTGTTGCAGCAGATCGGCGGGTGGAGCACGGTGGTCCACGTCCCGCCGATGCTGTACTCGACCCAGAAGTACAGGTCGGGATGATCGCCAAAGCAGGGGTACCAGATCTCGGTATCAAAACGTCCCTGGTGGTCGGTGACGACCGTCGCGACCTCGTCGCAGGTGCAGACGTAGGGCCAGAACCAGGGCCACCAGCAGATCCAGGGACG
>CAZLMZ010000453.1:0-1263 GCA_964560475.1 uncultured Anaerolineae bacterium | reverse complement strand
TCGATCACCCCCGGGTCAAAGACAAAGGGTGGAGGATCTGGCTCCGGCAGTGGGAAGGGATGGCGCAGCTTTTCCAGGAGCTCGTCGCGCAGGCGCCAGATAATGTCGTCTGGCAAGCGCGGGATGACGAGCGACAGCCGGTCGACCTCGCAGATGTGGACGCGTGCGTTGCACACCGGCCGATCGTAGGTTACGCCGCCGATCTCGACCGGCTTGACCACGCGGCCTCGTACACGGCAGCGACAGTGCAGCCACCATTTCCACAGGATCTCGGGGATCGGCAGCAGCTCGTACTCGCGCCGCTCGGGGTCAAACTGCCACGTCGGCTCGTAGGCCCGCAGGCGTTCGAGTGCCTCGATCGTGATCTCTTGCTCCCGTTCCGGCAGCGAGGCAAAAAAGAGGCGCGCCTTGCGCGCCTGTTCGCCAGTTAGCTCGAGTTCTGCCTCCCCTCCCGTGAGGGGAGCGCGAGCAATCAGGTTGCCCTGCCGATCGAAGGCAAAGGCCCACACGTCGATCGGCTCCTCGGGCTTGTGATCGAAGGAAAGGTGAAAAACGAGGGGTCTACCCTCTGCATCAGGGTTCGTTGGCTTGGCCATGCTCGACCTCCTTGGTTGGCATCGACTCTACAGTATGAAGGGTATGTGTGGATCTCCCTTTCCGGTAATGTTACCACTTGATCACGTAGGCTGATAGGACTTCTGTCGCATGCGTGAACCGGCAGTCGACTGCTGTGAGGCCGAGCTGTATGCTTTGCGAGGGCTAGGGCAGAAAAGAACTCAAAGGACCAGGAGGGGCCAGATAACGTGCCACACGACGTCGGCCCAAAAGTGCACGCCGGCAGCCGCGACCAGCCCGTCGCGGGCGTAGCGTTCCCCGGCGACGAGGCCCACCAGGCCGTTGAGCAGGGCTATCTCGATGAGCAAGGCGGCCGGCAGCTCGAGCGGCGAAGAGACGCCGACCAGGTACATGACGGAGGGTAAGTGGCCGGCGGCAAAGGCCAGTGCGGCGATGGCGTTGGCGATCCACATCACGAGCCCTTTTTGCTGGCGGAAGACCAGGTGCAGCAAGAACGCCCACAGGCCCATGACAAAGACACGGAAGACAATCTCCTCGCCGATACCCGCCGTCGCGGAGGCGATCAGCGACATGGGAAAGGCCGGATGCGAGAGACCGCCCCAGTCGCCAAAGACGGAAAAGGCCCGGTCACCGACAACCATGAGCACGCCTACGACCACGCCGAGCGCCATGGGCCACCAGAACCAG
>CAZLMZ010000452.1:0-2730 GCA_964560475.1 uncultured Anaerolineae bacterium | reverse complement strand
CGTGCGCGTCGCGGTGGGCCATCTCATGTACTTGCCCTTCGTAGCCCGGAACTAGCCCCGGTTAGGACACAGGGCATCTATGCCGCCAGCGGAGCCGACCGGCTCCGCTGGCTCGCATGTCGCGTCCTGTGCTGCCTGGGTAGGAGGACGAGGGCAAAGGAAGGATGAACAGCGCTCACGCTGCGACTCTATGGAAACGGATGGGATGGGGATGACGCGTACACTGACCTTTCGCTTTCCGCTGTCGCGCACGCACACTGGCGTCGCCCTCGGCAACGGCAGCTATGGCGCCCTGGTGTGGGGCGAGGCGCCAGGCTGCCTGCACCTGACCGTATCGCGCAACGATTTCTGGGATCATCGCCACGGCGGGCGCCTCTACGAGGGTGGGACCTACGAGCGGCTGAAGGAAGCTTACGCCCAAGAAGACCCGCAGGCTATGGTGGACATACTGTCGCCGGGCGTCGACGCGCTGCGGCAGGCAGGGGCACGTCCCAGCACCCTGCTGCCCGGGGGACGGTTCGAGTTCCACCTCGTCCCGGGCGTCGCATTGAGGCAGGCCGTCCTCGACTGCGATCAGGGGACGCTGCGCGTGGAAGTGGGTGGCAGCGCAGAGACGATCGGGCTGACCATGAGCCCATATCGTGACGTCCTGTGGATCCGCGACCACGGCGGCCTCATCGAACACGTCACCGCGCGCCCGGCCTGGGAGTGGGTATCCGGCGAGTTCCAGCGCCGCGGGTTCGCCCCGCCCGCGCGCCTTGCGGGTGAGGACGAGCACGGCTGGGTGCAGGACTGCCCGGCCGATTCCTCTCTTTGTGCGCTGGCACGCTGTAGCCCGGAGGGGTATGCCCTCGCCGTCGCCCTGGGCCAGGACACGCAGGCGGCTGCCACGGCTGCGTCGGCCCTGGTCGAGACCTGCCTGGATCAGGGAGAGGCGGCGTTCCTGGCAGAGAGCCGCGCCTGGTGGGCAAGCTACTGGGTCAATGTCCCGCAGGTCGATATTCCCTCGCCGTTCTTTGCGCGTTTCCTGCGCTATGCTCTCTGGAAGTTCGCCTGCGCCACGAACCCCAACGCTGCCCGCCCGGCGCCGCTGCAGGGGCCGTGGGTCGAAGAGTACCAGTTTCCGCCGTGGGGTGGAGATTACACGCTGAACGTCAACATCGAGCAGATCTATGCCCTGGCTTTCTGTGGGGACAACCTGCAGCATGTTCTTCCCCTGTTCGACATGCTCGAGTCGGCGCCCTTTCAAGAGACCATGCGCCACAACGCATCGGTCCTGCTGGGCATCGACGATGGCCTCCTGCTGACGCACAGCGTCAACGACCTCGGACGGCAGTGCCAGATTGGGTTCTCGCCGCACTCGGCGCTCGACCAGGCCGTCGCTGCCTGGCTCGCCCACCTGTACTGGCTCTACTACCAGCATACGGGCGACGACACGTTCCTGCGCGAGCGTGCCTATCCCTTTATGCGGGGCGTGATGCGCGTCTACGAGGCGATGCTCGAGGCGCGCGGCGACGGCACGCTGTGGCTGCCGGTCTCGGTCTCGCCCGAGTACGGGGTGACCGGATTCGGCAAGCACCTGCAGTGCGGTCGCAACGCGTCCATGCAGTTGGCATGCATCCACATGCTGGTCGACGCCCTGACCCAGGCCAGCGCGATCCTGGGCCTGGACCCGGCGCCAATCTGGGAGCAGATCGAGGCCAGGTTGCCCCGCTTTGCCACCTTTGGGGCACAGGGCAGCGAGCGGATCGCCATCTGGGAGGGCCAGGACCTGTCCGTGTGCCATCGCCACCACTCGCACCTGGCGAGCATCTATCCGTTCGACCTGACCGGGGACATGTCCGCTTGGGAAAAGGACGTGATCGCCAACTCGATCGAGCACTGGCTGCGTATGGGCATGGGTGCGTGGAGCGAATGGTGCATGCCCTGGGCGGCGATCATCGAGGCGCGTACGGGCATGCGCGAGGCGCCGCTCCTCCTGCTGGAGATCTGGAGCAAGGTCTTTGTCAACGAGGGCATGACCACCGTCTACTTGCCTCGCTTTCACGGCTTTACCGCACACCGCTATCGCGACATCGACAAGCCCAAGGAGACGAACGAGATCATGCAGCTCGAGGGCACCTGCGCCGGGGCGACGGCGATCTATGAGATGCTGGTGCACACGCACGGTGGCGTGACCAAAGTCTTTCCAGCCACGCCGTCGTCCTGGCTTGAGGCATCGTTCGAGGACGTGCCGCAGCCGGGTGGCTTTCGCGTGAGCGCTGTGCGGCGGGAGGGCCAGACGCAGTCCGTCCAGGTTAGGAGCCTCCGCGGCGGGACACTGGTGCTCGACGTGCCCGATCGGGCATCGATGACGCTGCGCCGTGGCCCACAGATCGTGCGCAGCACGTTCCCGCTCGAGCTGCGCCTGCGCCCGGGCGAGGTCGTATCGCTGGAAGCATAGGAGGGCACATGAACGAACAGCTGGGCATCTATATCGGGAACGCCGAGTGGCAGATCGACAAGATGGTGGGCATCGTCGAGGGCCTGACCAGCGAGCAGATGACGTGGACGCCGCCGGGGGTCCACAACTCGCTCAGTTGGCTGGCCGGGCACTTTGCCGGCGTGCTGTGGGAATGCTATGGCTTGGCCTCGCACGGCGAGATCCCGGCGAACCTGTCCGAGTCCGGCATCCCGGCGGGCTGGCTGCGTAACCTGACCTACGACGAGCGTGCGCCGCTGCCCGGGACG
>CAZLMZ010000451.1:0-2734 GCA_964560475.1 uncultured Anaerolineae bacterium | reverse complement strand
AAGGTCTACTCTTCACTGTGGCCATAGGGTGCCTGATCCTCTTGCACTACGTGAGCGGCGCGGGGGTGTGGGTGTGATGCGAGTGAACCGGCAAAGCCCGGCACTTGGGCATCCGCTTCACTGGCTCCTGGAGCTCGTCCACGAACGACGGCCTGGGCGAGGGCGACGTTGATGTACTGGTTGAGGCTGACGCCCTCTCGCTCGGCAGCGTCGACCAGGTCGCGGTGCAGGGACTTGGTCACGCGCACCACGAACTTGCCGCTATAGTCGTCGAGCGGGCGCGGCTCGGGGATCGGATCGCCGTCCTCCAACGACACCTCGATCCAGCCTCGCATGGCGTCCTGGATCATGGCGATCGCCTCCTCCGGCGTCTCGCCCTGGCTCATGCAGCCGGGCAGTTCTTTTACCTGTACGAACCATCCACCTTCCGGATCGCGCTGCAGCTCAATCCTGTAGGGCAGGTTCATGTAGTACTCAACGGGCTTTAGCATTCGTCACTTCCTTGAGCCGAGGGCAGCGTCGCCCAGGCTTTGCTCCTCGATGACCTCATCCAGTATCTTGAGTGTGTTCCTGACGACCAGGGAACTCAGACTGCGCGCATGGTACGGGATCGTGATCATGTGACGTCCCCGCCGGTAGATATAGTGAGACCCAGAAGTCCTTCGCAGCTCGAACTCGTACAGCTCGACCAGCGCGCACAACTCTCTCGGCTTGACGTTGTTAGGCCGGTTGCGGATCCTGGCGAGCAGCACCTCTCGGTCAACCATGTCGCGCCCGAGGATAGTACTACAGATAGTACTATTTCGTCAAGCGGTGGACTAAGTCTTGAACAGCTTGTTCCTTCCACGGCGGTCGGGCTCGGCAGGGAGGGCGCTGTCACGCTCGTGGCGCTGGGCCTGGTCGGAGGCGAACCATTCCATCCAGCGTGCCGGCGCGTCGACATCCTCCGCGCCGTGCTCGGTGATGCGGCGCCGCACGCGGCACAGGAGCGGAGTGTTGACCGCCGCCCCGGCGACGATGGCCTGGCCCTTGGAGAGGGCCGGCAGCTCGTGCAGCAGGTCGCGGCCCACGCTCTCGACGCTCTCGGCGACGCGGGCCTGGTCGATCGGGTTGACGATGCGCAGGATGAACTGGGTCATGCACTGCGAGAGCACGTCGGCGTCCAGCTTGCCCGGGCGCTGGCTGATCAGCCCCACCGCGACGCCGAACTTGCGCCCCTCGGAAAGGATCGTTTTCAAGATCTGCGAGCTGACCAGGTCGGCCGAGGCGGGGGCAAAGTTGTGTGCCTCCTCGATCAGGACGAACGCCGGGTAGGGCAAGTAGGTGTCGTCGCCCTCTACGGCGAGGCGCTTTTCGGTCTGCATGCGCGCATAGAGCAGGCGGCGCAGCAGGGTGGCGACCACGACCTGCTGCTCGCGCTCGTCGACCTCGTTGAGCTGGAGCACGGTGCACTGCCCGGGCTGAAAGAGGCGAGCGAGGGGCAGGCTCTCGAAATCGTTAAAGATGCTCGAGTGTTCCAGCCGCGAGTTGATGCGCCAGATCACCGCCCCGGCAGTGCCGTAATCGTTGTCCTGTGTAAGCTCTGCCACCTGCTCGTCGACGCTCTGCTCGCCCTTGCCGCTCATCTCGCCCTCGGCCTCGCGCACCGCGATGCGGAACTGGGCCAGCGTCCAGTTGGCCCCGAACTTGCGGTTCGCCAGCCCATAGGCGCGGCCCAGCACATAGTGCATCCGCTCGGACATCTCGGGCAGGAGGTAGCGCAGGTCGCCGAGCGTCAGCGACGAGGTGCGCACCTTGACGTCCTCGGGGCGGATGATCTCGACGCGGGGCTGGTACTCGCCATCGGCAAAGTCGTCCAGCTCTTGCATCTGGACCAGCGTGTCGTACTCGCCGTGCGGGTCGACGATCAGCGTCGCCGCCCGGTTGCGCGGCGACATCAGCTCCTCGACCAGCACGCCGGCCAGGTAGCTCTTGCCCGCACCGGTGCTGGCAATGATCGCCAGGTGGGTGCTGGTCACCGCCCGCAGGTCGATGGCGACCGGCACCTCGCCCACGGGGCGGCTGAGCAGCGATCCCACGTGCGCGGCGCCGGTCTCGCCGGCCTGGCGCTTGCTGAGCACCTGGCCCAGCATCTCGGCGTCGGCGACGTGGATCGGCGTGCCGGCGCGCGGGGGGAGGCGGGGGTTGATGAAATCGCCGAGCGCCGGGTCATAGTAGCCCAGGATGACGACGGCGACCTCAAAGAGCTCGTACTCGCGCTCGTCATAGCCGACCAGCGCCGCGACCTGCTCGGGGGGCACGTCCGGATCGGCGAGGAAACCGTCCGGGAAGAGGCGGACGGGCTGGCGCCCGGTGATGCGTCCCAGCACGCGGCGCGGCTGCCCGTCGACTGCGGTCTCATAGTAGACAAACTCGCCGGCCTTGGCCACGCTGCCGCGGTCGGGGGTGACGAACAGGTATTCGTGCGGGGTCTCGCCGGGTCCCTTGGTGGTGCCGATGGGGGCCATGGTGCTCATCGATTCCCTCCCAGCGGCCCGATGGCCGTCTGCCAGGCCAGCTCGCCGCGCAGCACAGAGAGGCACGCCGCCTGGTCGGGGTAGAGGGCCGCGAGCCGGTCGACGACGTGCAGCACGAGGGGACGGGCGAGCGGGCTGCCGAGCGCGAGGAGAAGCGGCACATAGCCCACCCGGACGCCGCCGCCGGGCGCGCGGTGAAACTGGCGCACCGCGTCGTC
>CAZLMZ010000450.1:0-2765 GCA_964560475.1 uncultured Anaerolineae bacterium | reverse complement strand
GGAGGCTGGCATGAAGATCGCCCTCGCGTCTGATCACGCAGGCTACCGGCACAAAGAGCAGATCAAGGCGCACCTTGTTGCGCAGGGCCACGAGGTCCGGGATCTGGGTACCCATTCCGAGGAATCGGTAGACTATCCGCTCCTGATCCGTCCTGCGGCACAGACCGTGGCACGCGGCGAGTGTGACATGGGCATCGTCTTTGGTGGCTCGGGCAACGGCGAAGCCATCGTCGCCAACAAGGTGGCCGGTATCCGCTGCGCCGTCGTATGGAACGAGACCTCGGCACGCTATGCCCGCGAACACAATAACGCCAACATGATCTCCATCGGCCAGCGTCTGGTAACGATCGAGATCGCCGTGCGTGCGGTCGACGTCTGGCTGGGCACGACGTTTGCCGGGGGCCGCCACGCGCGCCGCGTCCGCGAGATCTCTGCCGTGGAAGAAGCATGGTGCGATCAGTGAACAGCCCAGCCTCGCGATGACCGATTCCCCCTCCGTACCGCTCACTGGGTACCTACAGACCGAACCCGAAGAGATGCAGCAGCGCGCGGCCGCGTTCTACGCGGACCTGCGCCGCCGGCGCAGCGTACGCGCCTTTTCCTCGCGCCCAGTGCCGCAGGCGGTGATCGAGAACTGTCTGCGTGCCGCCGGGACGGCGCCCAGCGGCGCAAACATGCAGCCCTGGCATTTCGTCGCCGTCAGTGATCCCGCGATCAAGCGCCAGATCCGCGAACGCGCCGAGCAGGCCGAGCGCGCGTTCTATGAAAAGCATGCGCCAGCGCAGTGGCTGGATGCCCTTGCTCCACTGGGTACCGATGCGTGCAAGCCGTTCCTCGAGGACGCGCCGTGCCTGATCGCCATCTTTGCCCAGCCCTATCACCTCGACGAGCATGGGGGGCGCATCCCACACTATTATGTGATGCGCTCCGTCGGCATCGCCACCGGCATCTTGATCGCCGCCCTCCATCAATCGGGGCTGGCGATGTTGACCTATACGCCCAGCTCGATGCGTTTCTTGAACGAGCTGCTCGGTCGCCCGGCACACGAACGGCCGTTCCTGATCCTGGTCGTCGGGTACCCAGCACCGGACGCCACCGTACCCCAGGTGACCAGGAAGCGGCTGGAAGAGATCGCGACTTTTGCCTAGCACGCACCTGATGGCAGCCCATAGAACCACGACCAACGAGGAGACCGCGTGAGCGAACGGCCCAATATCCTGATCTTCATGACCGATCACCAGCGCGCAGACACCGTGCTGCCCGAGCACCCGGCCATTACGCCCCACCTGGACCGCTTTGCCCAGCAGGGCGTGACCTTTACCCAGACCTTCTGTCCCTCCCCTCACTGCTGCCCAGCGCGGGCGACGTTTTTCAGCGGCCTGTATCCGTCACGGCACGGAGTGTGGAACAATATCTGCAACCGGCAGGCTCTGAGTTATGGCCTTGCGGAAGGGGTCCGGCTGTGGAGCGAGGATCTGGCCGAGCAGGGGTACCAGATGCACTTTTCCGGCAAGTGGCACGTCAGCGTCGAGACGTCGCCTGCCGACCATGGCTGGATAGAGCATTACGTCAGCGGCGCCAAGGGAGCGCTGCACGGGGTGCGTTGGGAGCACTACCGCGAGCTGGCAGCCCAGCCAGAACCGACAACGCGCGGCGAGGGTGAGATCCTGCGTCCCGGCTATGGCACCTACCGCCTGTACGGTACAGGGTCGGACGAAGGCAACCGGCACGACGAGGCGGCGCTGGAGGAAGGCATGGAGGTGCTGCGCTCGCTGCAGGCCAGCACGGCGCCGTGGTGCCTGTACGTCGGTGCGATAGCGCCGCACGATCCTTACATCGTCGCGCAGCGCTATCTCGACCTGTACGATGTGGACGACGTGCCGCTGCCGCCGAGCTACGTGGACGAGATGGCCGACAAGCCGGCCATCTACAGCCGTATGCGCGACATGCGCTTTGGGCAGCTCTCGCCGCGAGAGGTGCGCGAGGGGATCCGCCACTTCTGGGCGTACTGTACCTACCTGGACGATCTATTTGGGCAGTTGCTCGACGCCCTGGAAAAGACAGGCCAGGCCGAGGACACGCTCGTCCTCTACTGCTCGGACCACGGCGACTATTGCGGGGATCACGGCCTCTTTGCCAAGGGTATCCCCTCCTTCCGCGGCGCGTACCACGTCCCGGCAGTATGCCGCTGGCCAGCCGGGATCGTCGATCCGGGCCGCCGGGTCGATGCCCTCGTCTCGTTGGCCGACCTGGCGCCGACCTTCCTCGAGGCGGCAGGCGTGGAGACGGAACGCCACATGACCGGGGCTAGCCTGATGCCTTTCTTGCGCGGTGAGACACCCGGCGATTGGCGTGACGAGATTCACACCCAGTGTGACGGCGTCGAGCTGTACTATACGCAGCGCTCGGTGATGACCGACCAATTCAAGTACGTGTTCAACGGTTTCGATCGGGACGAGCTCTATGACCTGCGGCGAGACCCGCACGAGATGGTGAACCTGGCCGACGACCCGGCCTTCGAGGGCGTCAAGCGAGAGATGTGCCGGCGCATGTGGCGCTTTGCCTACCGCGAGGACGACTCGGCGATCAACCCCTATATCACCGTCGGCCTCGCCCCTTATGGCCCGGCAGAAGCGTTCCGTGGCGAAGGAGCACCGTGCGACTGAGTGGAGGCGCGATGGGCCGCCCGTTCATCAAGGGCCTCGAACTGAGCGCGCTCTTTTACCGGGAGGCAGTGCGCCCGATCCTAGACGAGCACTACCCGG
>CAZLMZ010000449.1:0-2779 GCA_964560475.1 uncultured Anaerolineae bacterium | reverse complement strand
GCAGGTAGGGCAGCCAGCTCGGCCAGTCGGCCAGCTCCATCACGTCGCCGCGCAGACGGCTGATCGCGTCCCCCGGTGAGGTCGGCAGGCCCAGCGCGCCGGGGCGGTGCAGGACGTTGGCGACGACGTTCCTGCGTAGCGTGGCCCAGCCGTAGCAGCGGAAGCTCTCTTCGCTGTATACGCGCGATAGGTCGGCCACGACGCGCGCCATCTCTGCTGCAGCGAGGAGACCGAGCAGACTCCAGAAATCGAGCCCGGCGGGGGCGGAACCGGAGAGCCGGTCAAAGATCCGCTGCAGGATCAGCCCCGGCAGCAGGCGGCTGGATAGGCCGATCACGTAAAGGGCAGAAAAGGTCGCATAATGCCCGGGGTGGACCCGGATCAGTGCCCACGTTGCCTTCCAGGTGGAGAGCGTGCTCATACCAGCACCTCCTGCAGCCCGGTCTGGAGCAGGCGGCAGAAACGCGAGGCCGGGTCGCGCGCCAGCGCCGTGCGCGGGCCGTGCTCGGCCACCTGCCCTCTTTCCAGGACCATGATCTCGTCCGCCCGCTCGACGGTGGCCAGGCGGTGTGCGATCACGATCGCCGTCCGGCCGCGCAGCAGGCGGTCGATCGCCCCTTCCAGCAGGCACTCGGTGGCCGGATCGAGGCGCGACGAGGCTTCGTCGAGCACCACCAGGCCGGGATCCTTGAGGTAGACGCGGGCAAAGGCGACGAGCTGCCCCTCTCCTGCCGAGAGGTTTTGGCCGGCGGCCTCGATCTGCGTGTCCAGTCCGTGCGGCAGCGCACGGTACCACCCCCATAATCCCAGCTCTCGGAACGCGCCCAAGATCCGCTCGTCCGGGACGCGCTTGCTGAACAGGCGGACGTTGTCGCGTACGCTGCCCTGAAAGAGCTGCACGTCTTGTGTGATCAGGCCCACCCGTCCCCGCAGCTCCCTGAGGCTCAGGTCGCGCAGGTCGGCGCCCCCGATCCGGATCGCGCCCTCGTCCGGATCGTAGAGCCGAAAGAGCAGGCGAGCCAGGGTAGTCTTGCCGCTTCCCGTGCGCCCGAGCAGGCCCAGCACCCGGCGCGGGGCCAAGTCGAACAAGATCCCCTGCAGGACGGCCGCTCGCTCATTCTCCGGACCGTCCTGGTAGCCAAAGGTGACGTCGTCGAACGCCACGCGCAGGGCGCCGCGCGGCAGCCCTGTGCGTGGGGCCTCGGCCACGCCCGGCCGTTCGTCGAACAGTGCCTGCACGCGCTCGATGCTGGCCCGCGCCTGCTGCAGGCTGTCCACCTGGTGCCGGATCTCGATCAACGGCCCGCGCAGGCGAGCCGCATAGACGACCAGCAGGTAGACGGTGCCGAGCGTCATTCCGCCGCGCAGGTACTGCGTGCCCCCGAGGGCGAGGAGGGCGACCAGCGCCAGGAGATAGATGGTCGCCTCCAGGGCCTGGCTCAGCCCCTGCACCATCTTGGCCCTGCGCCAGGTATGGAGGATCCGGCGCATGAGGCGGTGTAGCCCAGCGAGCAGGTACGGTTCGGCGCCATTGGCGCGGATCTCTTCCGTCGCCGCCAGGCGTTCCCCCACGTAGCCGTACAGCTCGCTCTCTACCTGGCGCGACTCGCGCCAGGCCGCGGTGGACGATCGCTGTATGCCGCGCAGGGCGAAGGCTGTCCCGCAGATATAACCGGCGCTGACGATACCGGCACGCCAGTCCTCGGCCAGCACGATGGCCACGATGCCCGCCGCCAGCAGGCCGTTGCTCAGCAGCCGGATCGCCAGTTGCGAGAAAAAGTGGGCCAGCGCATTGACGTCGCCGTCGATCCGCTCGATCAGCTCGCCCGGCGTGTGCGCCTTGTGGAAGCTCATGTCGAGCTCGAGGCAGTGCCGGGCCAGGTCGCGCCGCAGCGCGTTCGTCGCCGTCCAGGCCACGGTCTCGCCGAGGTAGGTGGTGGCGACCGATACGAACTGGACGGCCACGGCCATGCCGAGATAGGCCAGCGCGGCCAGCACCAGGTCCTGCGCGGCGATTGGCCCGGCGTTTGTGGCGCTGGCGACGATGCCGTCGACGAACAGGCGTAAGAACTGTGGGCTCGCCAACTGCATGCCGATACTGGCGGCGATCAGCACGGCGAGGATGCCTACCTTGAGGCGCTGCGGGCGCAGGTAGGCGACGAGCAGGGTCCGGTATCGCTGGAATGGAACGTCTAGCATAGGCTCCCCTCTGTAGAGGCGGGCGTGGACGTCTTTCCGTCGCGTCCCCGCCCCACGAAAAACGCCACGAGCAGGATCGTCCGCCCGTGGCGTGCTATGCTGGGACGCCGCCGCACCTGTGAGCGCAGAGGCGCGCCCCGCGAGGGCCGTCCCTCACGGCGCGCATGGCGAAGGCTGCGCCCGTTGTTGGAGGGTGCGAGCTGCGTGCTAGACGTGCTCCCATCCCATCAGCAGGTGCCGAGCAAGATCGATCCGAGTCGAACCATTCTTCCATTGTCTCATTCTGCTCGACCTCCTTTCTGATAGGCGTGGATACGACGGGGATATTTTACGCCAAACGCGGCGCTTGTCAATTTGGCGAGGAAACGCGCGTCTGCGTACTCCGAGTTCAGTGGCTACCCTGGTCCATACCGGATCACCCTAGCTGGGCCGGTGAGGCTTCTCCCGAGGTTGACAGCGCCAAGCTCCCGCCGGTATAATGCCTATAGTATGACTATGCCGCAACCGTCACGGTTTGCGTCATGAGGCAAGATTGCGAGCATCTTGCCTCGTGCTTCACAATGTGAGCCCGGGGAGCCCG
>CAZLMZ010000448.1:0-2782 GCA_964560475.1 uncultured Anaerolineae bacterium | reverse complement strand
TGCGGCGTGTCACGGTCGATATGCGCTGGGTCGATGAAGCCGTGCTGTACCGCTGCGGCGCGGATCGTCGGTGGATCGGTTGGTGCTGTACTGAGGATGGCCAGGCTGAGGGCGATCCAAACCGCTAGGGCGATGCCGACACCAGCGAGCCAACTCCGAACCAGGCGCACCCCCACGGCGGGGGTACCTTCCCAGCGCCACTGCCGATCCAAGAGGGCCATAGCACCCTGGGCCAGCGCATAGTTGACGAATACCACCAATAAGCTCAGGCCATAGACGCCAAAGATCGAGACCGGCTGGATCAGCCAGGGCTGAGTATGCAGCGCGTGCCCGATGTAGCCGTGCGTGCGGACCAAGGGGATAAAGCGGCGGATCATCTCAAAGCCGACCCACTGGAGGGAGCCGCTCAACACGAACCAGCGGTACCCTGTCCGCTCGTGGAACTGGCGGGTGCCCTTGACCGTGAAAAAGTCGAGCAGCGCGACCAGCACAGGGATCAGTTGGATGAAAAAGGTCTCGGCGCGGAGGCCAAAGAGGAGAGTCACGAAGTAGAGCACCCACAGATCGGTGCCAGCGATCGACGCTAGCGCCGCCCAGCGTGATGGCAGTACCCGGTACTGGGCGACCAGCATAGGCACCAGGCAAAAGAAGGCCAAGGGCCACACGTTGAAGGGTGGGAAGGCCAGGACGAGCATTCCCGCGGTGAGCAAGCCCAGCACGACGCCAACAGCGACGCGCGTGCCCACCTCACTCTCGACGGCTGCCTTTGCTTGCGAACGGGTCATCGTTGCCACGATCGTTCTCCTTTCACGTTAAGCCGAATCCTGCACTCAGTATAGCGCCTGCCGGCCCAGGCGTCATCACCTGTGGTGGGTGAACGACGGGTGATCCGGTGCGGGTGAACGAGCCGACCGGGCAAACAGATCCCCTGCGGAGACAGATGCCCTGCGGGGGATCTGTACAGGCAAGCCAAGTGCGCGGGTGTGGCCAAGATTCACCTAGCGATTGGGGTTGCGCAGCGTAACCCGGACGGCAAGCGACTCGGGAAGGCGATAGGTTCCCTCCATCTCGAGCACCCACGGGGCATAGGCGGTGAGCGCGGTCTCCTCGCCGGCCACGTCCACCTGGAGGCCCATGTCGGCCTGCCCATCCCCGTCGATGTCGACCTCTTCCTCGACCAGCGCCGGCAGCGCGTCGAGCGGTGCCCAGTCGATCTGGACAAAGCCTGTTTTGCGCTCGCCGATCAGCGCGTCAAAGACAGGACGGTGGATGGCGGCCTGGTAAGTGCCGTGATCGACCGTCTGCACCACCTCTCCACCCGTAAAGTTGGCCGAGACCTCTAGCCCGGTAGCGGTCATAAAGGGTTCGGCCAGGTAGTCAAGGCCCATGAACGAGACGAGGACGATCAGCGGGCTCAGTATAGCCGCCGCGTATCCCAGGAACGACTTGAGCTTGTTCATAGCGAACCCCTTTCCTCGATGCGCAACGCGAGAGTGGCCATCGAGGCTAGATCATGCTTCCGGTCGCGACCAACTTGAGGACGCGGTACAGGCCGGAGGTAAAGATACCGGCGCCGATGAACGACATCAAGATCATGGCCGGATAGAGGTACAGCCCGCGGGCCACGTTCGGCCGGACGCCGATGCGCGTGCCCTTGATGTGGTAGGCAATGGCTCCCTGGGGGCAGGCATCGATGCACGCCGCACATTTGGTGCACGTCAGCAGCGGCTTGCCGCTCTCCAGGCTGCTCTCGTCCAGGGAAAAGGTGGGACAACTGCGCAGGCAGCGCTGGCACTTGGAGCATTTCTCGGTGTCGATCCGCACCTCAAAGATGTTGATCTTGTTGAGAAGGGACTGCATGGCGCCAAAGGGACAAAAGAGACCGCACTGGACGCGCCGCCGCGACAGCAAGGGCAAGACGACCACCAGCCCGATAAAGAGGGAGACAAAGGTCGCAATCTGAAAGATGGCGAGGGCCGACGATGGGGCCTGGAACTCGGTGACGATCTTGAACGGGCAAAGCCACTCGCAGTAGACCGGGCCATAGGTCAGCGCCGAGAGCAGCACGATCGCCAACAGGACGGCAAAGGGCAGGTAGATCCAGCGGCGGTCGATCTTGCGGAGCAGCGGCCGCTTGCGGACGCGGATCCGCGAGAAGAGCTCGTCCCAGCCCCCGTAAAAGCAGCCCCAGCTGCACCATCCCCGGCCCAAGGCCAGCGAGCTGCCCACCCAGACGATGAACATGACCGAGAAGGCACCGTGTGCGGCGCTCGGCAAGAGCTCGCCAGGAAAGATCACCACCCGCTTGAACAGGGCAGGGATAAGGATCATGGGCATGGTCAGCGGGCAAAAGCTGGCGCCGCTGCTCAGCATCGTCGCCTCGGTCAGCATCATGCTGCCGTAGGTCTCGATCATATAGGGGACGAACTCGAGCGGCAGAGCAACGGCAACGAGGATAAAGAGCACAGCGCGGAAGCGATGCGTCTTGCCCGTGATGAAGATCAGGGCAAAGAAGGTGTTAAAGACAGCCCAGGCGATCAGCGCGGCCAAACCGAACAGCCCCACTTCGCCGGACTGGAGTACCTGCAGAGGGGTGAGTGCAGAGATGAGGGCGATAGGGAGCCACAACAGCAGTCCCTTCCACACCCCCAGCCGTGGCGGTCCTGAGAGAGCGCGAGCAGATGTGGTCATTGTAAGCCTCCTACAACCAAGAGCACACCGGCGTAGAGATAGTAGAGTGCCACGATCGCCGCTGAGAACTGGCCGATCGTGCGCAGCGGGG
>CAZLMZ010000447.1:0-2795 GCA_964560475.1 uncultured Anaerolineae bacterium | reverse complement strand
GGCAAACCATTCGAGTTCACTCAGAAACGCACAAATCGCAACACTCATGGAAGGAGGGCATCGTGTACACCTACAGAAATCTGGGTAAGGTTCTGGTAGTAGCGCTCATCGTGCTTACACTCACGCTCAGCATGACCGCACCGTCCGCCGCTGCAGGAACGTTTCAGGATGTCGAGACCGTCGCCTACGGTACGTTCAACGGGGTGGCGTATGTCAAGCATACAGGCACGTTCGTGGGCACAGCCAGCGGAGGAAGCTATGCCGCTCCCTTTGAGATCATCGTGCCGCTGAACCGCGACCAAGGGAACAGGCGGATTCTCGTCGAGCCCTATCATCCCAATGGTGCGGCTGTCATACGCGATTTCGCCCTATCTCCAGAGTTCCTGTTCGAGCGCGGGTTCGGCTACGCTGCAGTCTGTTTCAGCGTACCCTGGCCTTCCGCCCCTGACACTCACCCCTGCCAGGACTTTAGCGGCGCAAGCAGGGATGGTGCCGAGATCCTGGCTGCATTTGCCCGAGCGCTCCGCGCCGACCCGCTTGCCCCCGACCTGGTCGGAGGCGTTCAGAAACTGTATGCCTCTGGGCATTCAGATGCGTCGGGTCCGCTGCACGAACTGCTGTACTCACCCCTGGGAAGAGCCTTGTTCGATCTCTCAATCCCGGTAGGCGTGCCTTGGCGAGGTGGTACCCACCAACTGCCCGATCCAGATGCTGGGCGGGTCATGGTCCTGCTCGCCGAAGCGGATATCCTGAACATGAATGGGGCAGCCCTTCGCGGCACCGCTGTGAACTACCGCTCCTACGAGGTCGCGGGAGCGCCACACGTCATCGGCGTGCCCGATACAACTCCGCTTAGTTGGGCACCCGTGATGCGCGCGCTGTTCATCGCCGGAGATCGCTGGGCCACAGAAGTCGGCGAGCCACCGTACAGCATCGTCCTCGCCGATGACGCCACTGCCATAGATGGGATCGCCCGCGATGAAAATGGCAACGCCCTAGGTGGGATCCGCCTGCCGGATGTCCAAGTAGGACGAGGCCGATTCATTGCCGTCAATCTGAGTTTGCCCGCCGCCACATTTGGCTATTCGAACGATGACTTCCCCAAGGGAATCCCCTTGTTCGGAGCCTTCGAGGATCTGAAATGCGTGCCCCGGGCAGACGGCAGCGCCCGCTTCCCCGATCATGAGACGTACGTGCAACGCTTTGCCGAGCAGGCCCAGCAGCTTGTCACTCAGGGCTACCTCCTGCAGGCGGACGCAGATCACATGATTGCTGAGGCCAAGGCATCCGACGTCGGCACGCCAGAGGCGTGCGTCGCATCCCTGGCGAGCGAGATGCTGCCAGAGACGGGGCGCCAAGCGCGTGCTGAATGCCAGGCCGAGATGACGATCCTGATGGGCTTGGTATCCATTGCGGTGGGCATAGCCTGTCAGAGACGTGTCAAGGGAACGCGAACCTGACCAAGACCGTAGCACAGACCTCCGAGTTCGCCCATGATACGTTGGCTGAACTCGGAGGTCGACGCCCCCGATCTGCTCACTCGTCCTGCCAAGACCCCTGCAGTACGCCCCCTTTCTCGAGCTCAGCCAGCAGCTCGCACAGCGTCTCCTCCATATCGCGCGCTTGACCCCGTTCCCGCGCCTCCGCATAGACCTCCGATGGAAGACGTTCCTGTAACTCGAGTTCAAGTTCCCTTCCACCGGCAAGCCCAACCATTCCCCAGCCAGTTCCGAGGGCAAGGGCCAGCAACTCTGCAGCGCGTGTTCGATCCGCTTGCTGCGCCAATCGCTTGCCTATAGACAACACGACCCTCGCCCCACCGAGTCCCCCATCCTCGATCGCCCCCTGCAGCCCGCGTCGGAAAAAGCCATCCGCCCTGTTAAGCTCCCTTACTGCCAAGGCAACGTCGCCAAGGCCACACAGCGCGTATCGTGCCTCAACCGGGTTGCCCCACGCATGTGCCTTTTCCAGGCCTTCCAGGCAGTACGACTGCGCCGTCTGATAGTCCCCAGTGATCAGGGCCAAGCTCCCCAAGTCTCGAAGGCAGTAGAGTATCCATTCCCGCAGGCCCAATCTGCGAGACAGGGCCAGGCTCTCCTCATACAGCAACCTGGCTTTCTTGTACTCTCCCTTCACGTGCGCATACTGAGCCTGCGCCTGGAGCAGGATCGCCTCGCCGCGGCGATGGCCGGTCCACCTGTGGATATCGAGCGCTTTGTCGTATGCGTCCTGTGTCCACTGCCACGCTTCCTCCGGCAAGCCGTCCAGGATCGCTCGGAAGAGATGGCGACCGCCAAGAAGGTGCAGTGCCCAGGCCTCCTCCATAGGCGCGCTCGTTTCCCGGGCAAGCGAGAGGCTCTGCCGGAGGAGACGATCGGCGTGTGCCTCATCTTCTGCTATCCCACTCAGGTAGGCGTGCATCTTGGCCTCAGCCAACTCACGTCTAGCGTCTAGCTCCGTTAGGACCTGATGTCCCTCGCGCGCCAACGCCGCTGAACGCCCTGGCTCCCTCAGAAATGAGGCCGCGAGGTAGCAGAGGGCCATACCCAATGCGATCCGGTTCTCCCGGCTCGGCTCGGCACGGCGCAGGAGTGCCACCGTGTCCTCCATCAAGGGACGTCGCAGGCTGTACCATGCCGGTCCCTCGTCGAACCAATGGAGCCCACCGATGGCTCGCCGGCACTCGGCAAGCTTACCCCGGTCCAGCATCCAGCGCCACGCCATCAAGAGATTGTCGATCTCGAGGCGTGCCTCTCCCGGGCCGAGTTTGCGGAAGGAATCCTTGTGCTGTGCCA
>CAZLMZ010000446.1:0-2796 GCA_964560475.1 uncultured Anaerolineae bacterium | reverse complement strand
TCGTCCTGTGCGGCGTCGCCATGGAGGCGTTGGTGCGTTACCTGAGCGGCAAGGTATGGGCGGCCCGCGTTGCAGCGCTCACGTTCGTTATGGCGCCTGCCATCGCCGCCGAGCGCTTTGCTCATCTCAACCTGTCGATGATAGCCTGGATCCCGTTGGCCGCGCTCTTTATGACGCGGATCGCGCGTGAGGCACGCCTGCGCGACGTTGTGCTGTACGCGCTCACCGTCGGCCTGGCCTTTCTGACCCGCCTGCACGTCGGGGCGTTGGTCCTGCTCTTTTCCGGCGTCTATTTTGCCGCGATGGCCGCGATCGAGGGCCGGGCATGGCCCAGGCGCGCCTGGCTCCTGCTTCCGGCAGCGGGCGTGCTTTCCTTATTGATCGTTGCCCCCCTCGGCTTGCACGTATCGCGTCTGTTGGCCGAGTCCGGTGGGGAGGACGTGCTGCGCGAAGGGGCCGAGACGCACCAGACGGATGTCCTGGCCTACGTGCTTCCTCCGAACGGGCACCCGCTCTTTGGTCGGTGGACGGCGCCGCTCTATGCGGAGCGCTTTCCCAGCAACGACCGCTACTGGGCCTACCTCGGTTTCGTGCCGCTGGCCCTGGCTGTCTACATCGGCCTCGTTCGCCCAGCGCGTGCCGGGCCGTGGCTGCTGACGGCGCTCGTCTTTGTCGTGTTGGCCCTGGGCCCGAGCCTCCGCGTGGGTGGCACGCTTCATCCTGCGATCAGGCTGCCCTATGGGTGGGCGGAAGGCCTCTTTTCGATGCTTGGTTTCGACGTTCCCAACCGCTTTAACCTGGCCGTGATGCCGGCACTGAGCGTACTCGTCGGGCTGGCGGTTGCCGAGCTTGCCCGGCGTCAGGAAAAGATCCTGAGCTGGGTGGTGCCGGTCGCCATCGCGGCCGAGTACGTCGTCGTGCCGATCCCGCTCTACCGCCTGCCGGTCAATTCCCCCTTTTATGCACAGATGGCGGCCGACGAGGATGTCTATGCGGTCGTTGACCTACCCCTCACGCGGGCGGAGGGCGAGGTGCACCGCTACTACCAGACGATCCACGGCAAGCCGATCGTGGGCGGCTGGGACCACCGTGTTCCCTCCTCTGCGTTCGCGTTCATCGACAGCGTTCCCTTTCTCCAGGCGTGGAGTGGACGAGGCACGCCTGGCGGCCCGCTGATCGGGGATCTCGGATCCCTGGCCCAGGCCGGCGTACGCTATATCATCCTGCACAAGGACCAGGTCGGCGGGGTGCCGGCGGGCATGGAGGCCGTCTTGGCCTCGCTACGACCGGCCTATCGCGACGAGAGCCTGTATGTGTGGTCCACCGACACCTCAGATCCTGCGCTACAGAACGTGGCCCAATCGTTCTCCGGCGGCCTGCATCTGCTGAAACCCGGCGTCACGCTTTCGACGGATGCCGCCCGGCCAGAGGTCTGGGCAAGCATGTGCTGGTCCTACGACGGCGGCATCCCGCCCGCCAGCGAGTACCAGGTCACGGTGACCGGCCCCGATGGTAGCGCGCTGGCACAAGAGCGCGCACCCCTGCCGGATTCGCCCGGCCCAATCTCCTGCGGCGAATGGTCGTGGCCACTACCGCGCCCCGTTCTATCCGGGGACTTGCGGGTCGAAATCACGCCGCTGGCAGGGGGCGAGGCCCTGGGTACCTATGTCCTGCGCCAACCGGTCGCGGGCGGGGGTGACCCGGGCAGACAGGCTGGCGTGCTGCTCGGCGAGGCCTTTCCCGTCCGCTACGAAGCGCCGGTCGAGATGAGGGGCTACCGCGTCGTGGCCGGAGATGAGGCAATCTGGCTCGATCTGTACTGGCAGGCCATGGCCGATCACGAGCAGGCCTACAGGCTGTTTGTCCAGTTGGTCGACCCGCTGACCGGCACCACCGTCGCCAACAGCGACGACCTGCTGCCGCAGTTGGCTTGGCAAACAGGCGACGTGCTGCAGGCGCACCGTATGCTCTTTACCGATCGGGTCCCGCAGGGCCTATACCGGCTGGCGTTTGGGCTCGCGCGGAACGACGATCCCGGGCAGCGGATCCCGGCGATCGATCCGGTGAGCGGCGGGCGCTGGCCCAGCGACCTGGCCGTGTTGCCGACCGGCGTGCTGGTACTTCCCCGGGCGCTGGAGGGCCAGGCAGTGGCGGATCAGGGTCGGGTCGTGGTCTACACGGATCTATCGGAAGGCCCCACGGTCCCGCAACACGAGACTGCGGCACAGTTTGGGGAGGGCATTCAACTGACCGGCTATGCCCTGGCCCCAGAGGAGGCGCGCAGTGGCGAGGACCTCGATCTCACCTTGTTTTGGGCGGCGACCGCCACGCCACCCGCGGCGGTGAACGACAAGGTGTTCGTGCACCTTGTGGATCCGTCGGGCCGCATGCTCGCGCAGCACGACGGTGAGCCAGTGAGTGGCCGCAGGCCGATCGACACCTGGCAGGCGGGGGATCTCGTGGTCGACACGCACGCGCTGGTTTGGCAGGTGGAGGCGTATACGGGGCCGGCGACGATCTATGTCGGGCTCTATGATCCTGGGACAGGGGAGCGCGTTCCTGTATCCCCTCGCGGCAGCGATACCTCGGCAGGCGATGCCTGGTTGCTGGGTGAGATACAGGTCCGCTGAACAATAATATGACAAAAGTCGTTGACTGAAGCCACTCTCTCGTCCATACTGAGTGACAAATACGCCGGATGCGTACCATGCGTCCGGTAGTCCTCGATGTGGAGGCTCTAGATGCTCGTACGCGAGAGAATGACCCATCATCCGATTGTCATTGCGCCGGACACGC
>CAZLMZ010000445.1:0-2804 GCA_964560475.1 uncultured Anaerolineae bacterium | reverse complement strand
AGCCCAGAGCGCTTGGCCATGTGGAACCTCCTCCAGTTGCGGGTCCGGGCCGCGGTGTACGCGCCCGGCGGCCCATACTCGATACGTAGGCGCAGCGCTTAAGGTTCTGTTGAGAGGGCAAGTGAACGCTGCGCTGCGGGCTGTACACCCCGGATGCGGCTCTGGCAGGACCGACGAGGTGCGCATCTCTCTGCCAGGCCCGATCGCGTCCGGGCTCTATCCCATTATACCCGATCGGGCGGCCTGTGACAAGCATTTCCCGGAGCTGCCGGCATGTTCGACACACCTGCTACACATGTTCATCGTTTCTTCACAAGTTTCTGGCATACTGGGGCCGATCACCATACAGGCAGCGGAAGGCAGGCGCATGACCCCAGAACGAGTGAGACCGAGCGGCTGCAGGTGGGCCCAGTTGGCGTTGGGCGTCCTTTTTCTGATCGTGCTCTCGCTCTGGGTCGCCCTATCGGCAGTCCCGCTGCCGATCATCTAAAAGGAGATACGATGAGAGAACACGGACGAACCAGAGACCGCCCCTGCTGGGGGGCCGGATTCCCGCACGCGATGCACCACTTCCGGCATCACTGGCATCACGCCGGGCGCTTTCCGAGACGAGAGACCTACCTGGCCATGCTCGAGCGATACAGGGAGGAGCTAGCAAGGCGGCGTGCCGAGATAGACGAGGAACTGGCTTGGGTAGTGCGCGAGATCGAGGCGCTCAGGAGCGCGCCGCCAGCCGGTGGAGCCGAGGCGGAGGAGCCGCATGTGTAGGAGAAGGTTCTGGATCTTTGCCCTGCTGGCCCTGGCTGCAGTCGTCGTCTTTCTCGGGGCTGCGGCGATCCTCTTTCGCTTTGCGTGGTGGCACAGCTATGGGATGAGAGGGCCGGTCGGATGGGGATGGAGCCACACGCTGCCGGTGCGCCCGTGGCTGCACAGGCCGGGTTTGCCGCTCCACCGACCCCGGCTCGGCTTTTCGCCGCTGTTGTGCGGGCTGGGGCTGCTCTGCCCCGTCGGGCTCGCCCTCGTGCTCGTAGCGCTGCTCGCCGGCATGTTCCACCGGCACAGGCACGGGCCAGGCTTTGGCTCCGCGAGCCGGTCGTGGCACGAACGCGTGGAGCAGCACGACGTACCGGGACCCAGTGCCGAACCCAAGGAATCGTTCAACGCCAAGACGGCACCGGGCCAGCAAGCAGAAGAGAGCCCCGGCGACGAGCCGGGCAAAGGCTAGCAGCGAGAGCAGTGGGGACGGACGCCTGGCGGCGCCGTCCCCACGCCCCGTCCATGTCCCCGAACCGCACGATTTGCACAATCGCCGCCTTCGTGCTAAGGTCTAGTCGCACACCTCCCGAACGACCGGCGCATGCCCTGGTTGGTGCAGCTCCGGTCCACGTGCACGCGATGCCTGAGGGGAAGGATGGTATGGAAGGGCTGATCCTCCTCGT
Source organism: uncultured Anaerolineae bacterium (assembly GCA_964560475.1). Taxonomy (GTDB): domain Bacteria; phylum Chloroflexota; class Anaerolineae; order JAFGEY01; family JAFGEY01; genus BS750m-G44. Next base: position 1,365 of record CAZLMZ010000445.1, on the reverse strand, counting down.
CGAAGACGAGGGTAAGATCGCCACCCAGGCCCGGGACTATTTGGAGCGCGGGGGATTCCAGGTACGCATCGCCGCCGACGGGCCCACGGCGCTCGCCATAGCCCGGCAAGAGCGGCCTGACCTGGTCGTCCTCGACCTCAACCTGCCCGGGATGGATGGCCTCGACGTTTGCCGCGCGCTGCGACGAACGTCCGATGTGCCGATCATCATGCTGACCGCGCGCGTTGAGGAGACCGATCGCCTGATCGGCCTCGAGCTGGGCGCGGACGACTATATCACCAAGCCCTTCTCACCGCGCGAGCTGGTGGCGCGGGTGCGTGCCGTGCTGCGGCGCGTCCGGGGCGGCGTGTACGAGCCAGGCCGGATCCGCGCCGGCGACCTCGAGATCGATACCCGCACACGCCAGGTCACGCGTGCCGGAGAAGTGATTCACCTGACGCGCACCGAGTTCGACCTCCTGGCGACGCTGGCCCAGCATCCAGGCCAGACCTTTACGCGGGCACAGTTGCTCGACCGCCTGCACGGCGTGCACTATGAAGGATACGACCGCAGCATCGACGCGCACATCAAGAACCTGCGCCGCAAGGTGGAGCGCGACCCCCTGGAGCCGCAATACGTGCTGACCGTATACGGCGTCGGCTACAGGTTCACCGACGAGGTGTGAGCGGATGCAGCGCAGCGAACACGAACCTCCTTCGGTGCACCATCCACACCATCCCCCACCGCGACGACCGCACGGCAGCAGCCGGAAGCCGTATCGGCACAGGCACGCGCGTTGGGAGCACAGCCGCAGGTTGGTCTTTGCGCGCTTTGCCGGCATCTTTGGCTGCTCGATGTTCCTGGTGCTGCTCGGCATCGGTGCGGTAGCCGCCCTGCTGGCGTGGCATCTTGGCAGGCGGGGTTCGGTGGCCATCGTAGTGTGGGTCGTCGAGATTGGCTTGGCCCTGGTGCTGCCCGTGCTGGCGCTGCGCCTGGCCTTGGTGGGCTTTCGTGGCATCGCCACACCGATCGCCGACCTGATGTCGGCGGCTGACGCCGTCGCCCGGGGCGACCTGAGCGTACGCGTCCCAGAGCCTGCGGGAGGGCCCGACGACTTTGGCCGGCTGGCGCTCTCTTTCAACCGCATGGTCGCAGAGTTGGAGCGCGCCGACCAGCAGCGCCGGAACCTGACCGCCGACGTGGCGCACGAGCTGCGCACCCCGCTCCACATCATCCAGGGCAACCTGGAGGGGATCCTCGACGGCGTGTACGCGCCCACGGAGGAGCACATCTCTGCGACGCTGGAAGAGACGCGCGCGTTGGCACGGCTGGTCGACGACCTGCGGACGCTCTCGCTGGCCGAAGCGGGCGAGCTGCCCCTCGAAC
>CAZLMZ010000444.1:0-2817 GCA_964560475.1 uncultured Anaerolineae bacterium | reverse complement strand
CGAAAGTAATCGTGCGTGCGCCGGAAATAGTGGCTGACGTGTGGCAGGTCCTCTCCCGGGATGCCGAGCAGCCTGGGCCTATCCATGTCGCCCTTGGCCAGAACCACGTATCGCGCCCGGTAAGCCCGCTCCCGACCCTGTGCCTGCGTGCGCAACATAAAGCCCGGATCTAGCCATTGCAGGCTGACCACGGGTTCGTAGGTCCTGATCTGGAGGTCGTACTGCTCGATGACGGCCCGCAGGTAGGCCAGGTATTCCTCGCCCGTGATATGTTGATGGTGCGTGCTCTGAATAGGAATTCCGGCGATCGCGATCCGCTCCGGCGTGCTAAAAAACTGGGTGCCCCGCGGCCACCAGGCGATGGTATGCCCGATTTGGTTCGCGTCGAAATGGACATAGTCGGCGCCGATGCGCTTGAGCGCCACGGCAAGCTCAAGCCCGATCGGCCCAGCCCCCACGATCGCGATCTGTGCATCGAAATGGGACGGCTCTGCCACGTCTATCCTTCCGCTTTCCCGGGTACCGCGCCGGGAAGCTCGCCATAGCGCCTCATCTGCCACAGCCGAAGATAGTTGCGGAACCCAAAGTAGTAAGCCAGTAGCAGGCACAGGCGCAGCCCGTGCAGGCCATCCTGATAGCCCTTGAGCGTGACGTAGCGGCGCCGGAACTCGCGCAGCGGTTCGCGAAGCAACGTCCACGGTTTCAGGCGGACGCCCTGCCGGTGCAGCGTCGTCGCCTCAAAAGGCTCGCGCAGCCGCTGTTTCTGGTGGAATTGGGCTACTGTACGATAGTTGTGGTGGATCAAGGGCTGCTCCAGGTGCCCGTCCTGGCCCTCCAGCACGACGATCTCGGAGGCCGGCCGCTCATAGCGCCCACAGCCCGAGCGAAGGAGGCGCATCTGGTAGTCCGGATAGTACCCCGCGCCGCGGGTCAGCCGGCCGAAAACATAGTTGTGGCGCGGCACCCACCAGCCGTTGATCTCTGGCCTGCAGATCACCTCGCGCACCTCGCGCGCCAGCTCGGGCGTGGCCCGCTCGTCCGAATCGACGAAAAAGATCCAGTCTGCCTGCACGGCGTCGAGCGCCGCGTTGCGCTGCCGTGCAAAGTTCTCAAAGCGGTGCTGGATGACGCGTGCCCCTGCCTCCTGTGCCAGGTCCACCGTGCCGTCCGTGGAAAAGGCGTCAAGAACGACCACCTCATCGCACCATGAGACGCTCTCGACGCACGGCACAATGTCCTGCGCGTTGTTCAGGGCCAGGATCACGGCAGCGAGATGCACGTCACTGTGCCCCACTGAGAAGCGCGGACCGGACAAAGGCCACCAGATCCGCCCTGAGCTGCGTCAGCGACGGAATGTGGATGTACATCATGTGCCCGGCCTCATAGTAGCCCATCGAGATGTTTCGCTGCAGGCTGGGATCGATCCCCAGGTGGGTAAAGGTATAGCGCGTCGCCATGTAGGGCGTCGCCAGGTCGTAGAACCCGTTGGCGACGAAAACCTTGAGATGCTGGTTCTGGGTCATCGCCTTGCGCAGCGTTTCGGCCACGTTGACGTACTGGTTCTGGTGCTTGGAATAGTCCCACGGTTGTACGCGCCCGGTGAGGACCTCGTAAGGGAGATCGCTCTCGTAGCGCAGCGTCGTCCGGACATAGTCGTTGAGCGTCGCCGTATAAGGGCCCTGAATGGCAGCATAGCTGGGGTCATAGTCAAAGCGCTCGCCAGCCGCGTCGCGGTCGATCCCGGTATAGCGCGAGTCGAGCCGGCCCACCGTGCGCCGCTGATCGCGCAGTAGTTCCTTCACGAAGCGAAAGATCTCGATCCGAAGATCGGTCTGCTCCAGGTAGGACGCGCTCAACCCGGTATAGCGAGCCAGCCCCCGCGCCACCTTTGTCCTCTCGCCATCGGGCAGCGCAGCCCCCTCCATCAAGGCGGGGACGTACGTCTCCCGGATAAAGGCCTCTACCTCGACCAGCGTGGCACGCAGGTCGGCCTGCAGCGCTTGATCGAGGCGGTCGTGATACCACGCCGTGGCGGTGTAGGTGGGCAGAAAGAGGATGTAGGGCAGGTCGTTTCCCACGTCAAAGCGCGCGGTCTGAAAGTTGAGGATCGCCGAGATGAGCATGATCCCGTTCAGGTACATACCATACTGCTCTTGCAGGAACCCCGACAGCCCCGCGGCACGGGTGGTGCCATAGCTCTCGCCGATCAGGAACTTGGGCGAAGACCAGCGCCCGTAGCGCGTCGTGTACAGCCGGATAAACTCGCCCACCGACTCGATGTCCTTGTCAAAGGCATAGAATTGCTTGGGCTCCTCGCCGGGCACGGCACGGCTGTATCCTGTGCCAACCGGGTCGATAAAGACCAGGTCCGTCACGTCGAGCAGCGAATAGTCATTGTTCACCAACCGGTAGGGCGGCGGGAGCGGATAGCCCTCGTCGTCAAAGAGGACGCGACGTGGGCCAAGCAGGCCCAGGTGCAGCCACACGGAGGAGGAGCCGGGGCCACCGTTGAAGGAGAAGGTGACCAAACGCTCTTCCAGGCGCTCCTCCCCCTCGCGCGTATAGGCCACGTAAAAGATGGAAGCCTTGGGCGTGCCGTCTTCTTCCTTGAGGAGGATCGTCCCCACTGTAGCCGTGTAGGCGACCTCCTGCCCATCTATCACTACACGGTGATGGGTGGTGATCGTCTCCTCCTTGGGAACCCGTTTCTTGGCCTGGCCCTCCTCCTTATCGACGGTCTTGTCTTCCTTACCTTTGGCCATTCTGCATCCTCTCTACACAGCGGCGCTGCCCCCGCTAGATGCGTGGCATCTTTTG
>CAZLMZ010000443.1:0-2822 GCA_964560475.1 uncultured Anaerolineae bacterium | reverse complement strand
ATCACCAACCAGGTCATGCGGCCCGGGCTGAACTGGAAGACGCCCTTTGTCGACAAGGTCGTCGTCTATCACACGCAAGAGATGGTATACGTGACCGAGCAGGATCCGTCCGGCTACACGCCGGAGGACGGTATGTACCAGGACTATCCGACCGACACGACCACGGCTGATGGGCAGCAGATCACGCTCCGCTATTCCGTCCGCTTTCGCATCGACCCCACGCAGGTGACGACCATTGCCGAGCAGATCGGGCCCGAAGAGCAGGTGGTCGAAAAGGTGGTCAAGTTCCACACGCGCATCCTGGCCCGCAACATCCCGAAAGAGTACGCCGCGCTCGACCTGTACGCGGGCAACGTGCAGCACGTACAGGACAAGTTTGCCGAAGAGCTGCGCCCGCTGCTGGCCGACAAGGGGGTCATCCTCGAGGCCTTTGGCCTGCGCAAGATCGACTTCCAGGACGATTACGTCCAGGCGATCGAGCAGAAGCAGATCGAGGCCGAGAACGTGACCACCGAGCAGAACAGGGCCGAGCAGGCCAAGTGGAAAGCGCAGAGCGCGATCGAGGCGGCCAAGGGTGAAGCACAGGCCACGATCGAGAATGCCAAGGGCGACGCGGAAAAGGTCAAGCTCCTCGCCGCGGCAGAAGCGGAAGCGATCGAGGTCAAGGGTAAGGCGCTGGCTCAGTATCCCGAGATCATCCAGCTCGAGTTTGTCACCTCGCTGCGCGATCCGGCGAGCAAGGTGACGTGGGGCGTCATCCCGCAGAGCAGCGTACTGCCTTTCCTGGACGTAACGCCGGGTGGGGTCAATCAGCCGTAAGGTTGGTGCTGCGGCGTGCGTCTGGTGCATGCAGCAGTGACCGACACGGGATCATGCCCGGTTCTTGAACCGGGGCCCGGTTCTCTGTAGCCTAGTTCTCTGGAGCCCGGTTTCCAGGGGTCCACACCCGGCGCGGTTTGGGAACCGGCACGATGCTAGACAAGAGGAAAAATGAACCTGTTTGCTGACCGTCGCATCCTGCTCGGGATCGGCGCGCTGATGCTGGTCCTGCTGGGATGCACGTGTGCTATCCCCGCTGCTCGCGTCGCCCGCACTGTCTCTCCACCCACTGCCACAGCGGCTGCGCCTGCCACGGTGGCTGTTCCCGCCACCGCGCCCGCTCCAACCCGGCAGGTGCCGGCACAGCAGCCCCGGACCTACACCAGCGAGGAGCAGGTGGTAATCGACATCTACCAACGCTACAGCCTCGGGGTGGTATACATCGAGGTGACCAGCGAAGCCAACCTGGAAGATGGTGGCAGCGGATCGGGCTTTGTGTACGACCTGGAGGGGCACGTGATCACCAACGATCACGTGATCCGTGGCGCAGACACGATCCACGTCTATTTTTCCGACGACACGGTCGCCGAGGCGACGGTGCTGGGCTCAGATGCGGATGCTGACCTGGCGGTGCTGCAGGTCGACGTGCCGCGAGAGATCCTGGTGCCGCTGCAACTGGGGACCTCGGCCGACCTCCTGGTGGGGCAACTGGCGGTGGCGATCGGCAACCCTTATGGGTACGAGCGGACGCTGACCGTAGGCCACATCAGTGCCCTGGGGCGCGTGCTGCAGCAAGAAAGCCAGTTCTCGATCGCCGACGTGATCCAGACCGACGCGGCGATCAACCCAGGCAACTCGGGCGGGCCGCTGCTCGACTCGAGCGGGCGCGTGATCGGCGTGAACAGCTACTACCGGCCATCGAGCCCGATCGGCGGCTCGACCGGGATCGGGTTCGCGGTACCGGTCGACGAGCTCGAGCGGGTGGTGCCCTCCTTGATCGCCGAAGGCCGCTATCTCCATCCCTGGCTGGGGATCCGCGGCTATACCCTTCGCCCGGAACTGGTGGAGGCATTGAACTTGCCCGTCGAACGCGGCGCGCTGGTAGCAGAGGTGATCGATGGTGGTCCGGCGGAACAGGCCGGGCTGCTCGGCGGCAGCCGTGAGGTGGAGGTGCCCGGTTACACCGAGCCGGTGCTGGCAGGCGGTGACGTCATCGTCGCCGTCGACGGTGTGGAGGTGGGCAGCATGGACGACATCATTACCTACCTGCAGCACACGCAGATCGGTGAGACGTTGACGGTAACGATCATCCGCGATGGAGAACAGCAGACGGTCGAGATCGTGCTGAGCGCGCGGCCAGAGTCATAGGCCGCCGCTCCTGGACGCGAATCGTGCTCCAGCAAGCGCTGCGCGTCCCCGGAGAAGCGGAGGCAGCGCTGGAGCTCTTGATCTATAAGGAGGTGCGGGCAAACTGGCAGTGAGGAACCACAGCGTGGGACCATGAGCGTCTCACGCCATCTACGTGGAACAAAGGCTCTTTGGAAGGAGGAACTTGTGTTCAGCAAGCAAGAGCTGAAGGAACTCGCCGCGTACCGCAGCCAGGCAGTACCCGTCGTCAGTGTGTATCTGAACGTCGATACGAGCGAGATCAGTTCGGAGCAGTACCGCCTCACGCTGCGCGGTATGCTCAAATCGGTCGCCGATCAGGCCGACCCGGCGGACCTGGAGGCGATCGGCCGCTACGTCGAGCTCGAGTATGACCGGCAAGGGAGTGGGTTGGCGCTCTTTAGTGGGGGAGATTTCTGGCGAGGGTACACGTTGGCTTTTCCCGCGGGGGATACGATTCACGTCGGCATGCAGCCCTACATCAAGCCGCTGGCCGATTATGCGGATGCGTACGACCGCTACGGCGTGGTGCTCGTCGACCGTGAGGGGGCGCGCCTGTTCCTGTTCAACCAGGGCGCCCTGCAGGAGGCGACGGGCATGCTGGGCGAGGAGATCAA
>CAZLMZ010000442.1:0-2825 GCA_964560475.1 uncultured Anaerolineae bacterium | reverse complement strand
CGCGTGCGGCGGCCCGCCTCCGTCTTGTTCTTGTACTGCTGCGCCGGCAGCCCTGCCCACTTGAGCGTCGATGCCGGGCAGATCTCGATGACCCACGCCCGGCTCGCACACCGGGCTTGCATCGGCAGCACGCACGCTGCCTCATCACGGACCAGCGGAGAGAGCAGCTCGACGATCCCATAGTAGGTCTGGCGGTAGAGGCGCAGGTTGTACGCGGAGAACGGCGTCTTGGTCTCGCGATCCGTCCGGCGCTTGAGCTCGCCCGCCGGGTGCTGCGCGCGGCACGCCTGCCGGAATGCGTCTGCCGTCGGATAGTCAGCCGGGAACGAGCGGGCGAACGCCTCCCATCTGCCCACGCCCTCGAGCAGCGGCAGCGGCAAGCCGAACGGGAAATCGAGCCCGAAAGCCGCTCCTGGCGAACCCGCAATCAGTTCCCGCAGCGCGCCGAGCGCCGCTTCGCGATCCCGTCCCGAACCCGGCAACGCCTCGGCCGGGTAGCAGGTCTCCACCCGCAGCTCCTCCTCGCTGACCAGCCCTTCGGCCAGCCAGATCCGCCGCCCTGCGTCCTGCGCCCCGCTGAAATCGACGCCATATACCCGCTCGCGATCCATCGTCACTCCTTGATCGGTGCCAGGCACCACAGATCACCCCCGCGGCAGCGTAAACCACACCCGCGTGCCCTGACCGGCGACGCTGTCGACCCCAATCTCGCCCCCGTGCGCCTCCACGATCCCCGCCGAGATGGCCAATCCCAGCCCCGCCCCACCCGTCGCCCGGCTGCGCGACTTTTCGCCGCGGTAAAAGCGCTCGAACACATGCGGCAGATCCTCCTCGCTGATCCCCTCGCCGCTGTCCGCCACCTCCACCTGCACCTGTTTCTCCGTCGACGAGGCCTTGACCCGCACTATGCCGCCAGCCGGCGTGTGCCGCAGCGCGTTGTCCAGCAGGTTGTTCAACACCCGCCCCACCTTCTGCCCATCCATCACCACCGGATCCGCGTTCGGCGAGGCGCTTCCCTCAAGGCGCACGCTCCGCCGCCGGGCCAGCGCCGAAAAGGCCTCGATCGTATCCGAGATCAGGTCGCCGATCGAATTGGGCTGGCGGTCCAACCGCAGACCCCCGGCATCGATCTGCGCCATCTCGAACAGGTCATCCAGCAGCAGCGAGAGCGAGCCGATCTGGCCCTGCGCCGTCTGCAAATAGTGCTGCACCGTCTCTGGGTCCTCGACCATGCCGTCGGCCAGCGCCTCGATGATCACGCGCATCGACGCCAGCGGCGTGCGCAGGTCGTGCCCGATCCACGCCACCAGGTCGCGCCGCAGCCGGTCCAGCTCGCGCTGCTGCTGCGCCGCCGCCTCGAGCTGCGCTGCCATGTCGTTGAACGTGTGCGCCAGCTCGGCCACCTCGTCCCGGCCCGAGACCGGCACCCGCGCGTCGAGGTACCCCTCCGCCACTGCGCGCGCAGCCCGGTTCAGCCGCCCGATCCGCTCGCCGAGCGAGATCGAGAGCAGGTAGCCCAGCGACACGGCAATGCCCCCCGCAAAGAGCAGCAGCACCGTCGCCAGCAGCAGGTCGTGCCGATTGAGGAACATCAGCCACGCCGTCACCCCAACGCTGATCAAAGTCAAGGCGCTAGAGAGGACATAGCCTCCTAGCAGCGTCCAGCTCAGGCGCGGCGCGCGCGTCATCCAGCCCGAGACATAGGCCCCGTACCCGGCGGCGACCGACAGCACCGCTGTGATCGACAGGTAAGCCACCAGCAGCCCCACGTCCTTGACCGAGGGCTGCAGCAACTGGTAAAAGATCGCCACCGCCAGCCCGACTGTCAGCGCCACGCCGCCGACAAAGATCAGCGGCAAGGGAAGCCTCCCTGCATCCTTCATGCCTCACCTCGCATCATGTACCTATGGCTCAAACTTGTATCCGACGCCCCACACCGTCTGGATGTGGCGCGGATTCGCCGGATCGCGCTCGATCTTTTCGCGCAGGCGATGCACGTGCACCGTCACCGTGCTGGGATCGATATATTCGGTCAGACCCCACACCAGGTCGAGCAGTTGGTCGCGGTTGAACACCTGGCGCGGGTGCCGTGCCAGGACCAACAGCAGATCGAACTCTTTCGCTGTCAGCGGCCGTTCCTCGCCCTCGACCTCCACCAGGCGCGCGCCCGGATCGATCCGTACGTCGTCAAAGGTCAGGGCCTGTTCCTCCCCTTCTTTCGTCGCGCCTATGGTCCGGCGCAGCACGGCCTTGACCCGGCTGACCAGCTCGCGCGGGCTGAACGGCTTGACTACGTAATCGTCGGCACCCATCTCCAGCCCCAAGATGCGATCCGTCTCGTCGCGGCGCGCGGTGAGCATGATGATCGGCGTATCCCCCCTGGCTCGTAGTTGGCGCGTGATCTCGATCCCGTCCACCGTGGGCAGCATCAGGTCGAGCACGACCAGGTCGGGGCGGTGCGTGTCTAGCGCGTCGAGCGCCGCCTGGCCATCTTCCGCCACCACGACCTCGTATCCCGCCCGCCGCAGGTACAGGCCGACCACCTCGCGGATGCTCGGCTCGTCGTCGACGACCAGTATCGTTGCTTCGTTCATGGTATATCCTCCGTTCTCTCCCCCTATGATACCACAAAAAGGTTACAGCCTCCTTACATCCTCTCACCAATACCAGCTATGGTAGCTCACGTGTGTCACGTGAGGTCAGAGTATGTAAGAGATCTGTAATCCCTCGGCAACACTTTTGTAAGGCCAAGGTCGTACCCTATAGGCAGTGGTCAAGAGGCCAGAGAGCCTCATCCGGTTTCACAGATCTGAAAGGAGATCGAG
>CAZLMZ010000441.1:0-2830 GCA_964560475.1 uncultured Anaerolineae bacterium | reverse complement strand
CCATGAGATCCATCAACGCCAACCTCACCACCGAGCAAGCCAAGCTCACCGCCAGGCCCTACCTGTCTTTCACCGTCGGCGACAGCGCCTATGACATCTCCGCCTACGTGGTCCGCTATCGCTACGACGAACACGCCGAGGTGCCCGGGCGCCACGAGATCGCGCTAGACAACAAGGACGGCACCTTCAACACCCTCACCGGCGACAAGGCAGCCATCGCCGCAGGTAACTACCTCACCATGGCAAGGGGCGTCCAGATCGCCACCGACACCTACACCGCAGAACTGCCCAGGCTGTGGATCGAAGAGCTCGAATACACCTACCGCAAGAGCCAGGCCCAGCTGATCCTACACTGCATCGACCCCTGGGAAAGACTCAGGCGCACCCGCGTGGCGACCACACAGACCTGGACCGCCCAGCCGGCCAGCGAGATCCTGGAGTGGATCGTCGAACAGGCAGGGCTCACACTGGACGAAAGGATCCTCAACGGAGACTTCGAGACCTACGCCGCAGGGGAATGGACCTACTGGACCAAGCGCACGACCAATGGACAAATCGAAGACGAGGGATCCATCGTCCACGGAGGCAGCCACGCCGTCAAGGTTACGTCAGGCGCTTCGATGGACACCTGGATCTATACCGACGCCGTGGTCGAAGAATACAGGCGCTACACGCTCCGGGTCTGGACCAGGGGCGACGGCACGCACACCGGACGCTATGCCATCTATGACACCCTCAACGACGCCTGGGTCGACACCCTCACCAACCTCGGGGTCACAAACGCCACCTACGAGCAGGTAGACATCAACTGGCAGGCACCGGCAAACTGCACCGGCGTGCGCATCTACCTGGCCGGCCCGCAAAGCAGCGGAGGTTACTGCTACTTTGACGACGTCGAGGTCCTGCCCGCACTGGACGACCTCAACACCGACTTCGAAATCGTCCCCACCGAGCACCTCTACAACGCAGCCAGGCGCATGCTCAGGGCCTGCACCCAATACGCCTACTGGGGCCTCGACGGCACCCTCAAGCTCAAGGAACTGGACCCCACAGAACCCAGCGCCTACACGCTCGGCTGGAATGCCAACCATCAACTGCTGGAGGTACAGCGATCCATCGAGAAAGCATGGGAGGTCAACAGCGTCACGGTCAACGGCGCAGACACAGCCACAGGGTCAGCCACCAACAGCACACAGATCAGCGCCGTCGGAACCCGCCACCTCACCGTGCATGACGTCCGCCTCACCACCAACGACGAGTGCTCAGCGGCAGCCACCGCCACCCTGCGCTACTTCCAGGCCCGGGCACAGGAGGCCATCCTCATCGCACACCCCGTGCATGGGCTCGAGATGTACGACGTCCTCACACTGGACAGCCCACCATGGGGAGGCAGCAACGTCAGCGGCAGGGTGATCGGCATCCTGGAGACGTACGACCACGATAAAGGCACCTGGCAGCAGGTGATCACGCTGGGCTACCCCACCCACTACGTCAACCGACCCGGCGCCGACGGCTCGCTGATCATCAACATCCCCGCTGCAGGTGTCATCCTGGATGAGCTCAACGCACTCACTGCATGGACGGGCGACCTCATCGTAGACGGCGAGCTCGAAATAGGGACAGACGGTTACCTCCGATCGGGCCAGACAGGCTACAACACCGGCACCGGCTTCTGGATGGAGTACAATGCCGGCACCCCTCGCCTGTCCCTCGGGGCTGCTGCAGGAAACCGGGTCACCTGGGACGGGACCACCCTCACCATCGTCGGCACGGTCACCGCCGAGGCCGGCAGCCTGGGGACCCTGTCCGTTACCGGCGCACTGTCGATCGGGGCAGGGGGCTCGCTGGGATCCGGTCAAACCGCGTACAACACTGGCACCGGCTTCTGGATGGAGTACAACGGCGGGACACCACGACTGTCGCTAGGCGCCGCTGCAGGAAACCGGGTCACCTGGGACGGCACCACCCTGACCATCGTCGGCACCGTCACCGCCACCTCGGGCGAGCTCCAGGGCCTCAGCGTCACAGGGACCCTCACGCTCAGCGGCTCCGGCAAGCTCGTAACCGCCGCCTCGCCCGCGGCCCGCGTCGAGCTCTCCACCACCGAGCTCACCGGCTACAGCGACGCGACCACCAAGCAGTTCTACCTGGACGCCACCACCGGGAAAGCCTATGCCGGCGCCGGCGCCGTCCGACTGGACACCGACGGGCTCACCATCGTCATCTCCAGCGCCTACGCGCGAGCCCGCTCTGTCACCTTCGCCGACGGCGACAACAACGAGCTGGCCCAGCTGCAGGCCCTCGTCGGCAGCGGGCAGACGTGGGCCAAGCTCAAGGCGATCAACCCGGGAGGCACCAACGAACACTCGGGTGTCATCCTCCAGGCCAACGCCAAAGGCACCGGGTACGCCATGCTGGAGCTCTGGGCACAGCACGACAGCAACGACCCGCTAAGCGTCCTGATCTACAACACCGGCAGCCACGCCTACGATCGCGTCATGTCGATCCAGAAGGGCTGGCTCGCCGTCGAATACGGGCTCTGGCTCGGCCAGGCCAGCCTGGGCAGCGACTACCCACCGGCCGGCGTGCTCGCGCTCGCCGACGGAGTCACCGCACCGACCACCATCAACACCGCAGCCCAGATTTACGTAGACACCGCCGACGGCGACCTCAAGGTCAAATTCGCCGACGGCCACGTCACCACCATCGCCGCGGATTCGTAGAAAGGATCCCTCCACCATGCAAGACAGCGACGCTCGCTCTGCTCGCTCTGCATCCCCGAAAGGGGGATCCCCGCAAGGGGGACAACCCGGCCCAGCCACAGCGCCCA
>CAZLMZ010000440.1:0-2836 GCA_964560475.1 uncultured Anaerolineae bacterium | reverse complement strand
ATCATCGAAACGCTGCCCTCACACCGGCATGTTTGGTGAGCGGCGGCGCGCATGCCCAGACATGCCATTGTCCCGGGCTATAGAGAGGCCGCCGTGCTCGCCGCCGAACGCCGCCAGCTTATCACGAACCTGATCCGCAAGCAGAGGGTCGTCCACCTCCGCGATCTGTGCGATCGCCTGGAGGCGAGCGAGTCGACGATCCGCCGCGATCTGCAGTACCTGGAGGAGCAGGGCGTCCTGGAGCGCACGTACGGCGGTGCGACGGTTCGTGGTCCGGCGACGACGCCCGGCGAGGGCACCCCCTTTGTTTCGCCCGTACTCTCGAACGAGGTGGAACGGATCGGTAGGGCGGCAGCGGATCTGATCGCCGAGGGCGAGACGGTGTTCCTGGGCCCGGGGGCGGCAGTAATGGCTGCAGCGCATACACTGGCAGACAGGAGCGGCGTCACCATCGTCACCAACGCCCTGAACGTGGCCTCCTACCTCGTGGCGCACTCGCGCCTGGTCGTGGTCGTGACCGGTGGCCAGGTCGAGCGGGAAGAGACGGCGCTGCTCGGCCATCTCGCCGAGCTTGCGCTAGAGCAGTTGCGCGCGGATCGCGCGCTGGTTGGCGTCGGCGGGATCCAGGTGCCGGATGGCCTGACTGCGGACCGTCTCCCGGGGAGCGAGCTCTTGCGCGCGGTGATCGGGATGGTGCCGCAGGTGACCGTCGTCGCTCCGTCGAGCAAGTGGGGGCATGTTGGCCCGGCGTTCCTCGCGCCGCTGGAGGCGGTCGACACGGTTGTGACCAGCCGCGATGCACCTCCTGCCATGGTGTGGGATCTGACCGAGCTGGGCATACGTATCATCCAGACCTGAGAAGGAGGATCTACCCAATGGCAAGCGTGACCTATGAGCACGTGAGCAAGGCGTTTGGTGACGTCGTGGCGGTGAAGGACATGTCGATCGAGATCCCTGACCGGGAATTCCTGGTCTTTGTCGGACCCTCGGGCTGTGGCAAGACGACCAGCCTCCGCCTGCTGGCGGGCCTGGATGAGCCAACCGATGGCGATATCTTTATCGGGGACCGGCGGGTGAACGACGTTGCGCCAAAGGATCGCGATATCGCGATGGTCTTTCAAAGCTATGCGCTTTATCCCCACATGTCGGTCTATGACAATATGGCTTTCGGCCTCCGCCTGCGCAGGACGCCCAAAGACGAGATCGAGAAACGGGTCCAGGATGCGGCTCACGACCTGGGCATCGACAGCCTCCTGGACCGCAAGCCTCGCCAGCTCTCAGGCGGTCAGCGCCAGCGCGTGGCCGTGGGGCGGGCGATCGTGCGCGATCCGGCGGTGTTCCTGATGGACGAGCCACTGTCCAACCTCGATGCCAAGCTGCGCGTCGAGGCGCGCGCTATGCTCAGCCGGTTGCACCAGCGCCTGGAAGCAACCTTCATCTACGTCACCCACGACCAGACCGAGGCTATGACCATGGGCAGCCGGATCGCTGTGCTGCGCGATGGGGTGCTGCAGCAGATCGACACGCCGCAGGTGCTCTATGATACGCCGGCCAACGTGTTCGTGGCTGGCTTTATTGGTAGCCCGAGCATGAACTTTTTCAACGCTACCCTGGTCGGAAATGCGGAGGAGATGCACATCCAGTCGGGCGGGTTCAAGCTGAATGTGCCGAAGGAAAAGGCCAAGGTCTATGCCGAGAGGGGATATGCGGGCAAGGAAGTCGTCATGGGTATCCGGCCGAATGATATCTATGATCCTGACTTTGAGGCAGCCGACATCGTAGGCCAGCCCGTCCAGTGCACGGTCGACGTGCTCGAGATGATGGGCAACGAGATCTTTTTGTACCTGTTGACCAAGGATAGCAAAGAATTCGTGGCGCGCGTCGACCCGCGCTCCCAGGCCAAGGTCAATGACGAGATGCAAGTCCTGTTCGACATGAAACGGATGCAGATCTTTGACCCAGAAACAGAGAAAGCAATCCGCTGATCGGGTGCCAGGCAGCCGACGGGCCGTTCGCACACACGAACGGCCCGTCTTGGTGAGACTGGATCGTCCCCCTATGGTTTGCAGGATGCCTATTGGCTGCAGGCCTGAGGTTCAGGTGTAGCGCCGCACCTCAAAGCGGGAGAGCTCGACCGGTTCGGACGGGCCGATGCCGGCCTTGAGGCGGCAGATGCGGATCTGTTCCTCGACACTATCCACCCCCTCTAAATCCGGAAGCAGTAGCCCGCGCCGGTGCCAGCCTTCCTTCGCTTGAACGATGACGCCATAGCGCTCTGCATCCAACTCTTCTGGGCCCGCGACGGCTTCTGGCTCGCTGAGCACGTCGACCTTGACGTTGAGGCCCTCCAGTTCAGCAGGCACGACGGGCGGAAAGCGCGGATCGCGGGTAGCAGCAGAGATGGCGTTGTGGATGATCTCCAAGGCCACGTTGCGGCGGGTAGACACAAAGGTACCAATGCAGCCGCGCAGTTGGCCGCGCCGATCGTGCAGCGAGACAAAGGTGCCAGCCTGCTCTTGCATCTCGGGGGTGAGCGGCTCGGGCGGGTCGATCACCTTGCCGGTGCGGACGTAGGCTTCGATCGCTTGACGCGCTAATTCGACCAATGGATGATGCTCTGACATCAAACCCTCCTGGGACTGTACGTGCACGCGGCACAGTCGTACCGTTAGTGGGCACCTGTTTGCCGGGGGCAGACGTGGACCGGCGCGAGGTACTGGGTCGAACCGGATGCTGTAACTCCCTATCCTCATTGTATCATAATGCCCGGACAAGTCAATGCTCTGCCCTGGTGCGGCGCGCGGGAGACTGGCAAAAGGGGCCGAAGCATGTTAAA
>CAZLMZ010000439.1:0-2836 GCA_964560475.1 uncultured Anaerolineae bacterium | reverse complement strand
TCGACCGGTGCCCCGCCTCCCGCCGCTGAGGCCTGGATTGCGTCCCACAACTTGGCCATCCGCAGCCCGACCTCGGGCGGGCATGGGTTCTCGATCTCCCCCTGCCGCACCGCCAGGAACTGCTCCCACACACCCATCGACGGCGGCAAGGGCACCTCACGCAAGTGGCGGCGGCCCTGCCGCTGCACCTTGAGCCACTTGCCCCACACGTCGGTATACATGATCCCTTCCGAGCAAAAGACGTGTACCGACGATTCGCAGGTGCGGATCGTCTCGCCGCAGCCGTGCAGGCTCACCAACACGCCAGACGCCAGCCGACCGATCACTGCCGCCAGCGTGTCCACCGGGCGCCCATAGTTGTCCAGCCAGGCGGCAACCTCGACGAAATCCTCGCCCGCCAGGTCGGCGACCGTGTTCAGCATGTGCGCCCCCGTATCGAACATAAAGCCCCCGCCCGAGATGGCCGGGTCCTGCCGCCACTTGCCCGCCGTGCCCGGCCCCCAGCCCTGCCACACCGTGGCGCTGATCGTCAGCAGCTTGCCCAGCTCGCCCCCGCGCAGCATCGACACCGCCTTGCGAATCTGCGGCGACAGGCTGCCCGGAAAGGCCACCACCAGCAGCCGCTCGGTGCGGTCGCGCGCCGCGATCAGGCTGCGCGCCTCCTCTGCGTTCATCACCATCGGTTTCTCGAGCAGCACGTCGAGCCCGGACTCTAGGCAGGCCACCGCCTGGCGATAGTGATAGGCGTGCGGCGTGACGATGAACGCCGCGTCGAGCGTGCCGCTGTACGACGCCAACAAGCGGCCCAGGTCCGGCTCGTTAACGGGCGGAGCCGCCCCCGCCATCTCGAAAATCTCGACCGTCGCTGCATAAGCTTCCGGCGATGGCTCGCAGACCACCGGGATCTCGGTCGTTTCCTGCTGCAGCAGCATCTGCCGGATGTGGTGCCGGGCCATCCCCCCGCACCCGATCATCGTCGCGCGCACACGCCCCTGCACTTCAGTCATGGTTCTGGCTCATCCTCTCTACGTAGGCTGGCTAGACTTGAACGGCGGTCGAAACCGACGACTCGCGGACCTCGTCCGCCGACACCTCGCGCCCCAGCCGCTCGGAAAGATAGATCCCCTCTGAGATCAGCATCGTGTTCAGCGCCAGCTCGGCGGTGGGCAGCAGGTCGACGCGTCCCTGCAGCACAGCGACCCAGTGATGCTGCGGGCTGTCGTACTCGTCGCCGACCCCGTCGACGCTGTGCACACGGAACATAAAGCGCTCCAGGTTCGCCGTGGCGTTCAGGTCGAGGTGCCCGGCGCTCTGGAAGTAGCCAAAGGGATCGAGGCGCACACCGCCCTCCGAACCGACGACCGTCGTCCCATCGAGCTGATCGAGCATGATCGACCATGCCTCGATGATGTCCATGGTCAGCCCGTCCTGCAGGCGAACGAACCCCAGGCCGAGTTCCTCGACGTTGTAGCCGCTCGAAGCACGCCGCGCCGCGTCCATGTCCATTTCCTGGTAGGTCTTGCCCGAGATACGCAGCACCTGCGGGTTGCCCAGCAGGTAGAGCATGCGTGCGATGTGATAGACGCCCATGTCATAGAGCGCGCCGCCGCTCGCGATCTGCTTTTGCACGAAATTGGGGCTGCCATAGCCGTCGACAAAGGGGCGGCCGCGGCGGCGAAAGCCCGTCGACCGCCCGTGATAGATCCTGCCCAGGTAGCCGTTGTCGATCAGGTGCTTGGCCGCCTTGGTCTCGTCGCTAAACAGGGTATTGAGCTGGATCGACAGCCTGCGTCCCAGCTCCTGCGCCGTCTCGTACATCGTCTCTGCATCGATGTAGGAGCCCGCCATCGGCTTTTCGCAGTAGACGTCCTTGCCCGCTTCCAGCGCGGCGACGGTCACCGGCATGTGGAAGTTGTTGTGCAGGCACACGTCGACGGCCACGATATCGTCGCGCGCCAGCAGTTCGCGGAAATCTGTGTACGTATCAGAGATGCCAAATCGCTGCGAGACGCGCGCCAGCTCCTCCGCATTGATGTCGGCGATCGCCACCACCTCGCCGCCCTCGATCTGCGCATAGCGCTCCAGGTGGCGCTTGCCGATCTGCCCCACCCCGATCACGCCGATCTGTACCTTTTCTGCCATGTTCTTCTCCTTCATAGTGTAATCTGGACCCAATTCTCTCCCCCCGGCGGGGTCGAAGATACCCGCAGGGTGGGAGCTGGAGGGGGGCGGGCTAGAACATCAACGCCACCTTGGTCGCCTGCTTCTCCTGCACCATCTCAAATCCGCGCCGGTAATCCGTCCACGGCATCGTGTGGCTGATCCAATCCGCGAGCTGCACCTTGCCGTCTGCTACCCACGCCAGCAGCTGCTCATGCGCCTCGGCCTCGACCACGCGCGAACGGTAGACACGCGGGTCGGCTAGCATGTCCTCCAGATGCGGGGCCGACGCGGGCGCTACCCCGTACACGTTCACCCTCCCCTCAGGCCGCACCACCTCCAGGCACCGTGCCAGCGCCGCAGCTGACCCCACCGCCTCGATCGCCCGGTCGAACCCACCCGCCTCCAATATCGTGCGCGCTGCACGCGGCGCCGCGTCCACATCGAGCGGTCCCTCCCCGGCAGCCACGTAGGCGTCGGCTCCCAACCGGGCAAAGGTCTCGGCCCAGCGTGAGCGCCGCCCAAAGGCAACCACGGGCGCGATGCCCGACAGCTTGGCGCAGGTAACGAGCGCCTGTGCCACCGGCCCGCTGCCGACGATCGCCAGCGACTGCCCCGGCCCCACGTCTGAGCGCCTCAAGCAACTGATCGTCTCCTTGAGCGTGATCAGCGCCAC
>CAZLMZ010000438.1:0-2837 GCA_964560475.1 uncultured Anaerolineae bacterium | reverse complement strand
CAGGTCGAGATCGTGATCGAGGACCCGGAACTCTGCCACCGCTACTCGGCGACGATCATCCGCGACGTCGAGATCGGCCCCTCGCCTTCGTGGATGCAGCGCCGCTTGACCCTGGCCGGCATGCGCCCGATCAACAACGTGGTCGACATCACCAACTATGTCATGCTCGAGCTGGGCCAGCCGCTGCACGCCTTTGACTATGACCTGCTGCTCGCGCGGGCACGTGAGAGCGGGCGCGAGGTGCCGGCGATCATCATGCGGCGCGCGCGCGAGGGAGAGCGGATGACTACGCTCGACGGGGTGGAGCGCGTGCTGACCACGGATATGCTGATGATCACCGATACGGCGGGCCCGATCGCCGTGGGCGGGATCATGGGTGGTGCCGAGACCGAGATCGACGAGACGACGCGGAACATCCTGCTCGAGTCGGCCAGTTTCGATTTCATCAGCAACCGCCGCACGGCCCAGGCGCTCCGCATCCCGAGCGAGGCCACGGCGCGCTTTGGGCGCGGCGTGCCTGCTTCGGGCACGACCGACGCCGCGCAGCGCGCCAGCGAGCTGATGCGCACGGTGGCGGCGGGGACGATCGCACGGGGCGTGGCGGACGAATATCCGGTCGCGCAGCCCGAGATCGTGGTCGCCCTGGCGGTGGAGGAGGTGGAGCGCATCCTCGGCGTGGCCGTGCCAAAGGACGAGATCGTCTCGATCCTGGAGCGGCTGCAGTTCGAGGTCGTCGACGAGGGGGCGATCCTGCAGGTCGCTGTGCCCCAGCACCGCCTCGACGTCGAGATCCCGGCCGACCTGATCGAAGAGATCGCCCGCGTGTACGGCTATGACCGCATCCCGACGACGTTGATCGACGACGAGCTGCCGCCGCAGCGCAGCAACGTGGCGCTGGAGCAGGAGGAGCACGTCCGCGACCTGCTGGTCGGGACCGGGCTGCAAGAGATCATCACCTACCCGCTGGGCAACCTCGAGGCCTTTGCCAAGCTGCGCCCGGGCGAAGCGGCGCCGGATCCGGCGGACTATGTGCGGCTGGCCAACTATCTCACCTCGGAGCGCGAGTTCATGCGGCGCACGCTCATGACCAGCGCGCTGGAGACGGTGCGCGACAACCTGCGCTTTACGCCGCGGGTGGCGGTCTTTGAGGTCGGGCGCGTCTACTGGCCTCGCGAAGGGGAGGTGCTGCCCGAGGAGCCGCGCCACCTGTCGATCGCGCTCACCGGCCCGCGGCGTCCGCGCTCGTGGCTGGAGAGCGAGCCGGAGCGGTTCGACTATTTCGACCTAAAGGGCGTCGTCGAGGCACTGCTGGAGGGTCTGCACGTGGAGGACGCATCCTTTGTGCCCGTCGCGCACCCGACCTACCGCCCCGGGCGCGCGGCGTCGCTGTCGGTCGGCGGCGTCGAGGTGGGCGTGCTGGGCGAGGTGCACCCGCTGGTGTGCGAAGCGTACGAACTCGGTGAGCGGCGCGTCTGCCTGGCCGAGCTGAACCTGGAGCTGCTGCTGGCCCAGGCTGTGGAGATGGTGCAGGTGCGGGCGGTGTCGAGCTACCCGGCGGTCTATGAGGACCTGGCGATCGTCGTCGAGCGCGACGTGCCGGCCGCGCAGGTGCAGGCGCTGATCGAGCAAACGGGCGGCGCGATGCTGCGCGATGTCGAGCTGTTCGACGTGTACGAGGGGGCGCAGGTGGGCGAAGGAAACAAGAGCCTGGCCTACTCGCTGACCTACCAGGCCGACGACCGCACGCTGGACGCGAGTGACGCCGCCCGGATCCGCGACAGGATCGTCCGCCGCCTGGCGCACGAGCTGGGGGCCAAGCTGCGCAGCTAGCTCGGCCCTATCCAGCCCATGTGCTGTCGAGAGACCCGTTCCCGGCGACCTGCGGTCGCTGAAGGGAACGGGTCTCGTTTTTGCCGGCGGCTTTGCATCGCTCTGCCTTTGTGTTAGAATGAAGACAGCGCGCCGCATCGGCGGGCAGGTGTGGTCCGAATCAGTAGGGGGTAAATTCGGGTGACATTGTAGTACTCTGGCTCGTGGATTGTATATTATGGTACAGTACACCCGAAAACCGGTAAGCGAGGTTCGGCCTAGGGGAAAACGAGCGGGCACGGGACCGTTGAGCGTCTCTCAGATCGAGGAGCTGTTCCGCGAGTACCACCCCAAGGTGTACGCATACGTACGTTATCGCCTGGGCGACGATCAAGAGGCCGAGGACCTGACCGCCGACATCCTGGAGCGTGCCTTGAGCAGACTCGCGACCTACGATGCACAAAAGGGTGCGTTTTCTACCTGGCTGTTCAGCATCGCGCACAATATGTGGGTCAATTACGTGAAAAAGTGGAAGCGGCAAAGCGCTCTACAGGTCGACTATACGGCTGCGGTGGAAAACCATCCTGATCCCAAGACGTCACCAGAGCAGGACGTCCTGCGTCAAGAGCAAACGGAACAGATGCTGTCGTGCCTGGGCACCTTGCCGGAGCGACAGCAGGAGATCCTGACCCTGCGCTTTGCCGGGCAGTTGAGCAACCGCGAGATCGCGCACGTGCTCGACATGAACGAGCGAACCGTGAGCGTGTACATTCTCCGAGCACTGCGCAAGCTGCGCCAGCAGTTGGCCGAGGACGAGGCGCGATGAACGACCACGAACGCGCGCGCGCCCTGTCCGTGCTGCTCGATGCGGCCTCCTGCGGGCAAGATGGGGCGCCGCCAGAGGCAGACGGGGAACTGCGCGCCCTGGCAGCGCTAGGATCTGCCCTCGGCGATCTGCGCGCCGAGCCTGGTGCTGCCCAGCGGGCAGCGCTGGAGCGCATGCTGCAGGCGCACCGTGCGGATATCGC
>CAZLMZ010000437.1:1728-2838 GCA_964560475.1 uncultured Anaerolineae bacterium | reverse complement strand
TTGCCGGCAGGCCCACCAGGACCGAGGCAACGACAAGCGCGAGGGTCAGGATGCAAGATCGGCGATTGACCTTGGGTCGGAACATGCACGCCCCTTGCGGATAAGAATCCGATGGAAATCGATCGTGGCCAGAGTATACCCTCCTTTCGCAGCCAGGTCAAGCAGTTTGACCCGCGCCACTGTCGCGGTGTACAATCCGGCTGATATTACAAGCCCGCAGGGATGGGGAAGGAGCAGAGACGTGGACGAGATCCAGATAGGCGTGATCGGTTCTGGGGGAAGAGGATCGCTCGCGCGCTATGCGCATCGACCGGAGAACGGGTCTCGCGTCGTTGCGTGCTGCGACATCGACGAAAGTGTGTTCGAGCGCAATCGCGCCTGGTATGGGGAAGATATCTTTGTCACACCCGACTACCATGCCCTGCTCGAACGGGATCTGGACGCAGTGTTTGTCACCACGCCAGACTACCTTCACGAGGAGCACGCAGTCGCTGCGCTGCAGGCCGTCCCTGCAGTGTATCTCGAGAAGCCGATGGCCATTACCGTGGCAGGATGTGACCACATCCTACAGACAGCCAGGTCGAGCGGGTCCAGGCTCTATCTGGGTCACAATATGCGGCACTTTGACGTGATCCTGCAGATGAAAGCCCTGGTCGATAGTGGAGCGATCGGGCAGGTCAAGGTCGCTTGGTGCCGGCACTTTGTTTCGTATGGCGGAGATGCTTACTTTAAGGACTGGCATGCCGATCGCCGTACCTCGACGGGGTTGCTCCTCCAAAAGGGCGCGCACGATATCGACGTTTTGCACTGGTTGTGCGGTAGCTACACGGAGCAGGTCGTAGCGTTGGGTGGGCTCACACTATACGGGCAAATAGACGATCGGCATCCGCCGGATGAACGCGGCAATGCCTCCTTTGTGCGCGATCATTGGCCACCGCTGACGCAGACTGACCTCAACCCCATCATCGATGTGGAGGATGTCTCGATGATGCTGATGCGGCTCGACAATGGCGTCCTTGCATCCTACCAGCAGTGTCACTATACGCCGGACGCCTGGCGGAACTATACGATCATTGGCACTGAAGGGCGGATCGAGAACTTTGGCGATGG
>CAZLMZ010000437.1:0-1628 GCA_964560475.1 uncultured Anaerolineae bacterium | reverse complement strand
GCTCGGACCTGAGTGACCTGCTCGAACAGCCGACCGGCCACGGCCGGGTCGACGTGCGTCTGTCCAGCAGCGGTCCCTTTGATCGCATCCAGGAGAACGCGGCGCGGGGTGCCCTTGAGCAGGTACCCATCCGCGCCACTGCGGATCGCATCGAATACCCACTCGTCAGCTCCATAGGTGGTGAGTACGAGCACGCGGATGTCCGGGTAGCCGTCTGTGATGGCGCGCGTGGCCTGGATACCGTTCATACCGGGCATCCGAAGGTCCATGAGTACGATATCGGGCCTCAGCTTCGCAACCTGTTCGATCGCTTCTGCTCCATCGTGGGCGATCCCGACGACCTCAAGCTCAGGGTCGCTCTCGATGATCGCTTCCAGGCCCTCACACACGATCCACTGATCGTCACAGATCAGGACTCGAATCACGCTACTCCCCATATGTGAGGCGAATCACTGTGCCCTCTCCCTCCAGGCTTCTGACCTGCAGATCCGCCCCGATCAACTCGGCGCGCTCGCGCATACCGCGGATGCCCAGTTGGTCCTGCTCTCGGTCGGCCTCGGCACTAAAGCCCACACCATCGTCCTCGATCTCGAGTGCGAGTTGCCCATCACGTCGGTCCAGCGAGACACTCACTGTAGTTGCGTTCGCATGCCGGATCACGTTCTCAAGGGCCTCCTGCGCCACGCGATAGAAGCATTGCTCTACCTCGGGCGTCAAGTCTCCTAGATGGCCCGGCAGCTCGATTCTGAGCTCCAGCCCGGCACGGGCGGTGGTCCTCTCTGCCAGTTCCTGTACGGCCAATGATAGGCCCATGTCTTCGAGCGGCGTGGCGCGCAGCGACTGCAGTGCGCGGCGCGTCTCATCGAGCCCTGTCCGCGTGATAGAGAGTGCCCGCTCGAGCATGAGGCGAGCTCGCGGCGGCATCGGATCCCACAACGCGGCGATCGCATCGAGTTGCACGGCCAGGCCGCTCAGGGCGTGCGCGAGGGTGTCGTGCAGTTCCCGTGCCAGCCGGTTCCGCTCGCGGCTCACTGCGAGCTGCTCGAGGGCAGCTGCGTACCGTACGAGCTGGCGATTCGCTTGTGCCAGCTCGCGTCGCTGTCGCCTCTGTTCCTCGATCAGATTAGAGACGACATATCCGACGAAAATCGTGAGCAGCGACCGCCCGAACAGAGCAACGGTGCTCCAGCGCAGGCGCTCTGGGGCCAGCCCGAACCGTTGCGTGAGCAAGAGGAACTCGAAAAGTGAACTGGACAGCCCAAAGACCAGCACCCACCGGAAGGAGTATTGCCACGCCGTCAGGATCACTGGCACCAGGAGCAGTGAAAAGCCGAGCAGAAAAGCGAACGTGGCATCTAGGTCGAACGCCGGCAGCACATACCCAACCTGCACGATCGGACCCGTTACCGAGACTAGCAGCGCGATCGGCAGGTATAAACGCCCAAACAGGTGTTGGAAGCACGAGTATCTGAGCAGGACAAACAGGATCAGGATATCGACCACGAACGGCACGCCTGCTATCAGCAAGCCGAGCTCAACTGCAGGCCGGTACCAGACAAAGTAGAATGCACCGGCAGTAGCCACGAATACGAGCCGCACGCCGATGTATAGACGGAACGTAGATAGTA
>CAZLMZ010000436.1:0-2855 GCA_964560475.1 uncultured Anaerolineae bacterium | reverse complement strand
CAGACGTACCTGCTCCTCCAAGATAACAGGCAGCCATGGTGGTTCGAGGAACAGGAGCAGCGCTTTTCACAGTACCAGGTGAGTGACACAGGGCCGCTACCACAGGTTGAGGTGCAGGCAGCGCAGGTGACCGGCGATCAGGCTTCTGTCACGCTGGCGTCGACGTCGGTATCGCCCCCCTACCTGACCACCGTCGTCCACTACCGCCGTCGTGGGCAGGAGTGGTTGCACACGAGCCCTCTTCTCGGAGCCAGATAGGCTCCTGCGCAGCGGCTGGAATGGGTACCGCAGGTAACGCACGAGCTGGCCGGATACGATAGTTGGATACTGGATTATGGGCTTTGAGTTTGATTGGCATGTCAGTGACGAGCAGGGCCAAGAGGAAACCGTAGCACACATCGGCCGCCGGAAGCGGCGAGGTCCGCCGCGTTGGATCTGGATCATCGCGGCAATTGTCTTGCTTGCAGTGGGTTCTGGCGCGTACTTGCTTCTTCGGCAGCGTTACGAACGTGCGCAACAGGTCCTCACGTTTCAGATCCAGAGCATCGTCGATCTGGAGGCCCGCGCGTACGCTCAGGGCGACGCCGAGCTGTTCTTGGAGCAGCAGGATCGGTCAGTGCCGGACTGGTACCAGCGCCAGGTCGCCCGCGTGAACCGGGGCTGTCTGCGCAGCCCATCGACGCGATACCGCGGGTCAGTGAGGAGGGATCGCT
Source organism: uncultured Anaerolineae bacterium (assembly GCA_964560475.1). Taxonomy (GTDB): domain Bacteria; phylum Chloroflexota; class Anaerolineae; order JAFGEY01; family JAFGEY01; genus BS750m-G44. The sequence goes on along the minus strand of CAZLMZ010000436.1, from coordinate 2,142 downwards.
GCGAACCCGTACTTCCTGCGACCGTAAAGGACGTGCAGCTCAGGGGGAGCGTTGCCTGGGTGGAGGTGACCGAAGGCGACCCGGCTGTGCGCCGCGTGCGCTTTTACCGGCAGACGGATCTCGGCTGGAAGCAGACCGCACCCCAGGCCAGCTTCTGGGGGACGGCGATCGAGGTACGCTACGGGGAAGACCTGGTCTTTCGCTACCATCGGCGCGACCGCCCCTACGTCCAGCCGGCAGTAGAGCGCATCGCGGATGTATATGACCGCACGTGTGCCACGTCTAGCTGTCCATCCGAGGGGCCGATCGAGGTCCGCTTTGCGGAGGACATGCCACGTCTACAAACTCCCCAGTTCCAGGATGGCGTGCTCGTCTTGCCCAGCCCCTGGCTGGCGGGCATCCCGGCCGACGGCAGCGACGAAGCACCCTATGTGGCCGACTATGCCTACCTCATCGCCTACGAGCTGACCGCTGCGCACCTGCAGGCCGTCGTGGGCCGTCCCCTCATCCCCTTCGAGGCGGCCATGGCCGACGAATATGCTGCCTGGCAGAGCACAGGGACAGAGGGGCATGCGCCGATCGTCGACCGGCTGGTCGCGCAGCAGGGAGAGGAAGCACTGGGGACGATCCTTACCTCACTGCAGGATGTCGGGTCGCTCAACTTGTTGATGGTGCAGTGGCTGGGCCTGTCCGCCAGCGACGAGCCATCAGCCTATTTCGAGACGTTGGTCAACATCGAGCAGGAGGCGCTCGCCGCAGGACGCAAAGAGACCTTTCTCCTGCTGCAGGACGAGGCGGCACCGGGCTGGCGGTCAGCGCAGGAAGCCCTGTTCAACGCCACGCAGGCGACAGACGCATCTATCGAGCCGGCCAACGTGCAGGCCGTCGACGTTTCCGGCAACGTGGCGCGGGTGACCCTCGACCGTCCGACAGCACTTGCCGATGCGAACCCATTGGCCCCGCGCGGCCAGACCCTGTTTTTCCGGCGCGAGGGAGGCGACTGGAAGCACACCAGTCCGTGGTACGCATAGGCAGACATTGTCCTCTGGACCTATCGCTGCTATAATGACACTCATGCCGTAACTTGCGCGTCGGCTGCCCTTCCCGACCATTCGCGAGGAGAAGTCCCAGGTATGAAGCTCAGGCTCCTGATCTCGCTCCTGCTCCTTGGATTGCTCGCGCCAGGAATCGCTGCCGCGCGCGCACCTGCTCCGGCTGCACCGGCGCTGCAGCTTTCCATCACCGGCGCACGCCGCACCGAGCCGAGCGTCGCCATCCCGCTCTCCATGCCCACGCCTGCCCAGGCACCTTCCGTCTCTGCAAAGATCGAGCCCTCGCTCCTCAAAAAGCTCCTCTCGGACGACGGCGAGGGCATGCTGCGTGCGATCGTCATGATGCGCGTCCAGGCCGACCAGCCTGCGGCCGCCCTGGCGGCTGCGAACCGTGCGGCGCGCGTAACCCTTATCCGCGACGATCTACAGTCGCTGGCCGACCGGTCACAGGGCGCAGTCCGCAGCTTGCTCGCGCGTGGCCAGCAGGAAGGACAAGTGCGGGACTATGACCCGCTCTGGATCGTCAACGCCGTCGCGGTCGAGGCGCGGGCCGAGATACTGTGGGCGCTGGCCAGCCAGCCTGATGTCTCTGTCTTGCTCGAGGACCGCGTGCACGTTCTTTCCGAACCTGCGCCGGTGCTCTCCACCTCAGGGTCTGGTGAGCAGTGGAACGTGACCCGCATCGGCGCCGACCGTGTCTGGCAGTCGCTGGGCCTCACCGGGGAGGGGACCGTGGTCGCCAGCATCGACACGGGCGTCGACTGGGAGCACCCCTTGCTCAAGCCGCGCTACCGTGGCTACAGCGGCAAGCCGCTGGTCGAGCACGAGGGCAACTGGTTCTGCGCCACCGACGAGGGCTATACCTATCCGGGCGATGGATACGGGCACGGCACGCACACGACCGGCATCATGGTCGGCGAGAACGGGATCGGCGTCGCTCCCGGCGCCCAATGGATCGCGGCCAAGGTCTTTGACAATCAGGGCCGCGCCTACGATAGCTGGATCCACGCCGGGCTCGAATGGGCGCTGGCGCCTGGCGGCGACCCGGCGCTTGCGCCCGACGTGGTCAACTGCTCGTGGGGCGACCCAA
>CAZLMZ010000435.1:0-2869 GCA_964560475.1 uncultured Anaerolineae bacterium | reverse complement strand
AGCATCCTCGCCACCCTCTGGTACCATCTCGGAAAAGACCCACATATTGTGAAAGTCTTGTCGCTCATTGATCCCGCGCTCCGTGAGCACCTCCCACAAGCTGTCGGTGTCGGTGTACATCGTCAGCTCATAGATCCGCCCTTCCTCTGGAATGCGGCGCAGTGCTCCACCGTCGCTGTAGAATGGCGCCTCCGGACAGATGATACGCGTGTACCCTTCCGCCCAGGCCCTGCCTTCCGTCAAGCGGAGCTTGACCGCCGGATGACCTCCGGACGCAACTAGAGCTCCCTTGAAGATCGGGACCAGCTCGGCATCGATCAGGCGCAGGCTCCGCACCGGGCCCAGCCTCGGCGTAACGTCCCCGCCCAGGTAGATCGCCGTGAACCGCGTCAGATAGCCCTCGGCCTCGTGCTCGATGACCACGTCCGCCTCGCTCAACCCCCACTGTGGGCGCGCCTCAGGAGGAAAGTTCGGTACCTTGATCAACAGTGGCCGCCGGTTGAGCTTCTCCGGGTCATCGACCTTCAACCCTGTGAGCGGGTTGACGTCTGGGCCCATCTTCACGAGTGGATCTGGCGTAGGTGTATTTGTGGGCGTCGGCGTGGGCGTGCGCGTGGGCGTAGCCGTTGCCATCCTGGTGGGTGTAGCCGTCGGTGGGACGGGCGTCGGGGAGTAGGTCGGCGTCGCCACTGGGGGTGGTGTCGGCGTCTTGGTCGGCGTCGGCGTGGGGATCGGCTCTGCGCCGCAGCCGGCAAGCGACCCGCTGATCACAAGCAGAAGCACTATGGCGCCCAACAGGGCGCGCGGCCCAATCAAGGGGCGATTCCGAAGCATGAACGAATACTCCTCCTCTATACGGATTCCTCGATCCCGGGACCGCAGGACGCGCATGGCACGCACCCCGACGCGATCAGCCCGGCTGCCGCTACACGCTAAAGCGAAAGTGTATCACATCGCCATCCTGCACGACATAGTCCCGCCCCTCAACGTGGAGCAAGCCCTTTTCCCGAACCGCGGCAAACGCCCCCCACTTCTCCAGGTCGCTGAAATGAATCACCTCGGCCCGGATAAAGCCCCTCTCCATGTCCGAGTGGACCTTGCCTGCGGCCTGGACCGCAGTAGTACCGGCCTGGATCGACCACGCCTGAACCGCCTTTGTGCCAGTCGCGGTGAAAAACGTGATCAGGCCCAGCAGGCGGTATCCCGCCCGGACGAGACGCTGCAGGCCCGACTCGCTCAGGCCCAGATCCGCTCGATATGCAGATGCATCCTCTGCATCCCATTCTTGCAGCTCCATTTCGGTCTGAGCACTCAGGACGACAGCATCCGCGCCTTCTCGCTCGGCGCGCTCCTGCACGTGCGCTGCCAGCTCACCCCCATCCGGCAGCTCCTCTTCACTTACATTAGCTACATAGAGATAGGGCTTGGTTGTCAGGAGGGCGACATCACCCAACCACGCCTCTTGCTGCGACGCCGCTACAGCCTTGGCGGCGCGACGACCACTGTCCAGGTGTTCGCGGAGCTGCTGCAGCCAGTCAAGTTCGTCGGCGAAGGCACGGGGATTGGCTTTGGCCGATCCCTCGACCCGCGCGATCCGGCGGTCCAGCACTTCTATGTCTGCCAGTACAAGTTCCGTCCACACCGTCTCGATATCCGCTATCGGATCCACGGCCAAATCCACGTGAGCCACGTTCTCGTCCTCGAAACAGCGCGCGACGATCGCGAGCGCGTCGACATCGCGGATGTGTCCCAGGAACTGGTTGCCCAGCCCCTCACCCCGGTGGGCACCGCGTACCAGCCCAGCAATGTCGACAAAGCGCACCGTGCTCGGGACAATGCGCTCTGGCTGCACAAGCGCAGCTACCAGGTCGAGTCGCGAGTCAGCGAGAGGCACGATCCCAACGTTGGGCTCGATCGTCGTGAAAGGATAACTGGCGACCTGCGCTCCCGCATTGGTCAGGGCATTGAACAACGTGGATTTGCCGACATTCGGCAAACCCACGATCCCGATCTGCAGGCTCATCGTTGCTCCTTCGCTGCGCCTGGCACCTGCTTCAAGAACCTACTCGCGCCCGGCGAGAGGTCACCGAGGGGACGAGCTTTCTGTGGCAGGCAGCACCTCACCTTCAGTCGGATTTCTATGCGGCGAATTCCCGTCCGGCGGGTAGAAATCCGCCTTCGGCACGCCGACCCGCAGCTCATAGCTCAGCTTCCACTCCAGCCGCCACCAGGCATAGCAGGCCAGTAGCAGAGCAAGCACCCCGACCGCATAGCCCTCTGCCAGGTTCGCCTGCATGACAAACACCGCGATCAGCCCCAGGCCGCTGCCCGCCAGATCCAGGGCCAGCGTCGCGCCGAGTGGGCCCAGCCCCAGCCGAGACAGGCGGTGCGACGTATGGTCCACTCCGCCCCTCAGTGGAGAGACGTGCCGTCGCAGCCGCGATACAAAGACCATCGTCGTGTCAAAGAGGGGCACCCCAAGGACCAGAACGGGAACCATCCAGGTCAACAAGTTAGTGTTGGCGGGAAAGCGAAGCTTGATACCGAGCATCGACAACACATACCCCAGGAACAACGCCCCGGCATCCCCCATGAAGATGCTGGCCCTGGGCAAGGGCAGGTTGTACCGCAAGAAACCCAGCGTCGCCCCCAGCGTCGCGGCCGCCAGCGCCGAGACCAGGTATTGGCCATTCATGGCGGCGATCAAAGTATAGAAAGCAGCAGCTACCGCAGCGACGCCGCCCGCCACGCCATCCATGTTATCGCTGAAATTGAGTGCGTTCGTCACATAGAGTACCCAGGCAAAGGTCAGCGCGATGTTCAGTATGTGTGGGAGAGGCAGCCGTACCTGGACGCCTGCCGCGATCGC
>CAZLMZ010000434.1:0-2870 GCA_964560475.1 uncultured Anaerolineae bacterium | reverse complement strand
AGCAGCGACCGGCCTACCAGGAACGGCTTGACTGCTTCTATCTTCATCGGATCGATTCTCCATAGTAGTGTGCCACGTCTCTTTGTCTGCTCCTCAATAGCCGCGAAAGCCAGAGGATGTTGTGCCCGTGCCTGCGGAAAGCGGCCCTGGCCCATTCGTGCGTCTGCCCCGGGCGTCGGTGGAATAGCAGCAGCCCGCCGGGGCATCACCGTGGCCAGGGCTGGGAATGACCCTCCCGCCGGCAATGTGGGGAGCAGTGGCCAACAGCAGCGACAGTGTAGCACCGTTTGCAGAGAGCGCAAGGACTGCACAGCGGAGAGGCGTATAGTACCTGGTATGTGAATACGGGATGTCTGGCGTCGGGGCCGGAAGCGATTTCATCTCGTTTCTGCTTCCGAGTATAATGAAGGCGAGGTGTGTAAGACACAGGCTGAGGGACGGGATCATGTCTTTTGTTGGCATCGACATCGGCACGTCGTTCATCAAGGGCGCGGTGCTCGACGCGGATGCGTTGAGCATGAGCCACATCCGGCGCGTTCCCTTTCCAGAGCCGCTTCCCGGTCTGCCGCCTCTGTACCGGGAGTTCGATCCCCGCGCTGTGCTCTTGGCGGTGCAGCAGCTGCTGGTCGATCTGCTCCCTCACGCGGCAGGCTGCGAGGGGATCGTCATGTGCAGCCAAATGCACAGCTTGATCTTTACTACCGAACGGGGTGAGCCGCGCTCGAACCTCACGACGTGGCAGGATCAGCGCGTCCTGGAGCCGCATCCCTCCGGGGAGGGGACCTACTTTGAGGTCATGTGCCAGCGGCTGAACGCGGAAGCGCTGAAGCAGTTGGGGAACGAGCTGCGACCTGGCCAGCCGCTGGGCCTGCTTTTCTGGCTGGCCGAGCGTGGACAACTGCCGCGCGGGGGCGCGATCCCGGCCTCGCTGCCCGATTTTGTGCTGGCCAACCTGTGCAGCTCGACGCCCTCGACCGAGGTGACGAACGCGGCGGCCCACGGTGCGCTCAACCTGGAGACCCTCGACTGGCATCACGAGGTGCTCTCGCTGCTAGGTGTGACCGGCCTACGCTGGGCGGCGATCCGGCGGCACGGCGAGGTGGTGGGATGGCTGCCGGCCGGATCGGACACGATACCGTGCTACACACCGGTAGGAGACTATCAGTGTGCCATAACAGGGGCCTTGCTGCAGTACGGCGAGCTGTCGCTCAATATCTCCACCGGCTCGCAGGTTAGCCTGCTTGTTCCGCGAGCCGAGTTTGGCAACTACCAGACCCGCCCGTTTTTCGATGGGCGGTACCTGGCGACGATCACGCACATCCCGGCCGGGCGCGCGCTGAACGCGCTGGTCAAGCTTCTTTCCGAGCTGGCTGAGGAGCAGGGCCTCCCGTTGGCCGATCCCTGGCCCTATATCGCTCGCCGGGCAGCCGAGGCAGGCGGGACCGAGATGCGCGTGAACCTGGCCTTCTTTGACAGCTCCTGTGGCGATCACGGCGAGATCACTCGCATTCAGGAAGCCGAGCTCACGGTGGGGCACCTGTTCCGGGCTGCCTTTCAGAACATGGCCGACAACTACTATGGCTGCGCCCTGCAACTTTCGCCCGAACAGGCGTGGCACAACCTGGTTCTCTCCGGCGGGCTGGCCCAGGTCGGGCTCTTGCGCCAACTGATCGCCGGCAAGTTTCAGAAAAGCTATCGACTGTGCCCCACCTCGGAGGATACGCTGCTTGGGTTGCTGGCCCTGGCTCTGGCCTTCACGGGCCGCGCCGCTTCTGTGAAAGAAGCGACGACCATGCTGCTCGAGGCGCATAGCGGCAAGGGCGCCCCATAGCATTTGGGATGAGCAGGTTCGGCTGATAGCCGTTTGCGCCGCAAGGCACACTCATTGGAGGGAGGTCCGGACATGGAACTGGCTCTGGCCATCAGTACGCTCGAACACGAGGAGCTTTCATACGTCGCCCAGTTGGGCGTCAAGAGCGTGATCCTGGGAGGCACAGGGATCACCGAGCAATTGCAGTGGGACTATATCTCGCTGCTGAACGTCAAGAGCCGCCTCGATCTCTATGGGCTCAAGATCGCCGGGATCGAGAACATCCCTGAAGCGCTCTGGCGCGACGCGCGCGTGGGCGGCCCCAAGCGCGACCAGCAGATCGAGCACGTGCTCGAGATCATCCGCGCGCTGGGCAGGTTGGGCGTGCCGATCTTTGCCTACAACTGGTCGCCGATCATCAACGTGTGGGGGCACTATCGGCACGGTCAGGCCGGGGGCGGGCGTGGGGGCGCTGGGCTGACCAGTTTTGACTATGACCTGGTCAAGGATGGCCCTTTGACGGATGCAGGCGAGATCTCGGCCGAAGAGATCTTTCGCAACCACGTCTATTTCCTCAGGGCTGCCGTGCCCGTGGCGGAGCAGGTCCATGTCAAGCTGGCTGTACACCCCAACGATCCCCCGGCCCCCGTGCTGCGCGGCCTGGGCCGCCACATGATCAGCGTCGAAAGCTACCAACGCGTGCTGGATGCCGTGCCCAGCCCATACAATGGGCTCGAGTTCTGCCAGGGCACGGTGATCGAGATGGCAGACGTGGGCGGCGCGCGACTGCCCGAAGTGATCCGGCATTTCGGGCGGCAGGGCAAGATCTTTTTCGTGCACTTTCGCAACATCAAGGGCAAGTTCCCCAAGTTCGACGAAACGTTCCAGGATGACGGAGACGCCGATTCCTACGAGGCGATCAAGGCCTATCTGCAAGTCGGCTTTGACGGCCCCATCCGTCCCGACCACTCGCCTGCCATCGCCGGAGACAGCAAGCAGCGCGCGGGCATGGCCTATTCCATCGGCTACATGCGCGCCATGATCGACGCCGTACAGCGTA
>CAZLMZ010000433.1:0-2881 GCA_964560475.1 uncultured Anaerolineae bacterium | reverse complement strand
GAGGTGGTTCTCTGAACCGCGTGCCAGGTTACCGTACACGAGCGCGATATCGGCGTGATCCGTCTCCTCGATCGCCTCCTGCAAGTCGAGGATGTCGATCTCTTCGATCGCCGCCCCCACGCGCAGCGCATCTACCTGCGAGCGAACCCCCTGCTCGATCAGTTGGTCATAGAGCGCCTGCAAGTCCGGGTTCGTGAACGTACCCACCTCGTCCGTCGCCGGATCCACCAGCCCGTAGCGGTCGATCAGCGTCTCGACGGCCGCCATGTGAGTCGCTTCGCTCTGCGCAATGTTCTGCAAGACCGGCAGACCCCACTTTTCGTAGAGCGCCAGATAGACGTCGCGCGCCAGCTTTTCCTCTTCGCGCATGTAGGTGATGTCGCTGACCTCGGCTGCCGTCAGCTCCAGCGACGTACTCGCCAGCGCAGCCGGTTCCACCGACGTCACGCCATCGTCGACCGCAACCGTATCGACTACCGGCTGTGCCGCCAACGCGGCAGCCGGCGCGGCGCCACACGAAGCCAAGACCATCAGAGCCAACAGGCTCGCGAGGAGCAGCCTGCTATTGGTAAGCCAATTTCTAATCATGGACATGTGTCTCCTTGTTGTGTCTCCTATGTCGCCGGACGCACGCTCGCGTCCGGCCCCAACTTACCATAGGATACACAGAGACTGTGTCCTTGGAATGAAGAGGAGATGTGAGACGTGTGAAGACGAGAGGTTCTAGCGCTTGACCTGCTGGCCGAGGACGATCGTGAACGTCGCCCCTTCTCCCGGAAGGCTTGCGACCTCGATCTCACCGCCGTGGGCCTGTACCAGAGCGCGCGCGATCGCCAGGCCCAGGCCGGACCCGCCGGAAGCACGGTCGCGCGCCGTGCCGGCACGGTAAAAGCGGTCGAACACGTGCGGCAGATCCTCAGGCGCGATGCCCGGTCCCGTGTCCGACACCTGGATGCGGGCCCGCCCGCCTGCCCTCCAGGCACGCAACGTCACCCGCCCGCCTGCCGGCGTGTAGCGCAGGGCGTTGCCCAGCAGGTTGCCGACCACCTGCCGCAGGCGGTCCGCATCGCCCTCCACCACCAGCGGCTCCCCGGGCAGGTCGAGCTGGATCTCGGTGCCCTGGTCGTCGGCCACCGCCTGCACGCTGTCCGCGATGCCGGACAGCAGGGCCACGAGATCCACCTGGGCGCGGACGAGCTGGAGCTGGCCCGCATCGGCCAGCGAAAGGAGACGCAGATCCTGAACCAAGCGCTGCAGCAGGATCGTCTCTTCGTAGATCGGCCCCACGTGCTCCACGTCGGCCGGATAGACGCCATCGAGCATGGCCTCCAGGTTCCCGCGGATCACGCTGAGCGGGTTGCGCAGCTCGTGGGCAATGTCCGCCGTCATCTGTTGGCGCTGCACCTCTGCCGCCTCCAGGTCACGCGCCATCGCGTTGAACGCGTGCGCCAGCTCCTCGACCTCGTCCCTGGTATGGACCTCGACGCGCTGCGAGAGGTCCCCGGCGGCCATCGCCTCTGAGGCCGCAGTCAGCTCGCGCAGCGGCCCGACGAGCTGCCGCGACAGCACGGCAGCGCCGACGAGCGCGACGGCAGAAACCAGCGCCGAGGCCCAGATCAGGGCGCGGTTCGCCGCGTCGAGGAACTGCTGTTCGAGCGGAGAGCGGCCGGAAAGGTCTTGTGAGGTGAGCAGCAGCGTGCCCACCTGCTGGCCCGATGCTTCGATGGGGATGCCCGTGCTCTGATCGTCGCCCGGCATGGGCTGGCCGGCCAGCTCGCCTGCCGTGTCGACGACGACCCGCCCCTGCAGGTCGACGATCACGATCCGGTCCAGCGCCGATGCGCCCGCTCCCTGCGCGCCTTGCGGGCCTTGCCCGTGCCCGGCCCCGGCTCCCTGTCCCGGGTGCTGGGTCGTCACCGCATCCTGCATCACTGATGCGACGGCGTCCCAGCCGCCCGTGCTCGCGTATACGTCGCCTGCCTCGGCAGCCAGGCGCTGCACCCTCGCTGAGCCACCCGCCCGTACATAGAGCGTGAACTCGCGCGTCGTCACCCGGTTTGCGACGACCGCCACCGTCCCTACGCCCAGGATGGCGACCAGCACCAAGGCGAGCGTGAATTTCAGCCGGAGGCTGAACATCTCACTCCTCTGCGAACCGGTAGCCGGCGCCGTATACGGTCAGGACGTAGGTGGGATGCCGGGGGTCGGGCTCTAGCTTCTTGCGCAGGTTCTTGACGTGCACGTCGATCGTGCGCTCATAGCCCTCGAATGCCGTCCCTTGCACGCGGTCGAGCAGCTCTGTCCGGCTAAAGACGCGGCCTGGCTGGCGGGCAAGCACGGTCAACAGGTCGAACTCGGTCGTCGTCAGGTCGATCGCCTCACCGCTGCGCGTGACCGTCCGCTTTTCCAAATCGAGCGCCAGGTCGCGGATGCGGATCAGCGGCGATGGCGGCTCGCTGTCGCCGGCCCGGCGCAGCACCGCGCGCACGCGGGCGACCAGCTCGCGCGGGGAGAAGGGCTTGGTCACATAGTCGTCGGCGCCGAGCTCCAGCCCGACGATGCGGTCCGTCTCTTCGACGCGCGCGGTGAGCATGATGATCGGCGTGTTCCGCTCCTGGCGGATCGAACGGGCGACGTCGATGCCGTCCATGCCCGGCAGGTTCAGGTCGAGCACGACCAGGTCGGGCTGCTCGTACCGGAACTGGGCCATGGCCGTCTTGCCATCGTAGGCCAGCACGACGCGGTACCCTGCATTCTCTAGGTAATCACGCACCAACTGCGCGATCTTGATCTCGTCGTCCACTACCAGTATCGTGTTCATCGTCCATACTCCACTCGGTTTGCAGTAAGCATAGCACAGCCCCCCAGTCCCGTCAACGCC
>CAZLMZ010000432.1:0-2888 GCA_964560475.1 uncultured Anaerolineae bacterium | reverse complement strand
ATCATGCAGGGCGGGCCGGCGCACTCGCGCGCCGCCGGGCGGACCGGCATGGGCGCGGTGATGGGCGCCAAGCGCCTCAAGGCGGTCGCCGTGCGCGGCACGGACAAGCCCTCCTACCCCGATCCTGAGCGCGCTCGCGCCATGGCCAAGCGCATGAACCGGATGATCCGGACCAAGGCCGCGGGCATGACCCAGCTCGGCACGAGCGGCGGCGTGCTGACCGCCGAGCGCTTTGGCGCGCTGCCGCTGCGCAACTGGCAGGACGGGAGCTGGCCCGAGGGCGCCGAGGCGATCACCGGCCAGACCATGCGCGACACGATCTGGGTCCGCAACACCTACTGCTACGCCTGCCCGATCGGCTGCGGCAAGGCGATCGCGATCGAGCAGGGGCCCTATGCCGGTGTGCGCGGCGAAGGACCCGAGTACGAGACGCTTTGTGGTTTCGGCGGGAACCTGCTGATCGACGATTTGGAAGCCGTCGCCTACATGAACGAGCTGTGCAACCGCCTCGGCATGGACACGATCACCACCTCGGGCGTGCTCGCCTTTGCCACTGAGGCCTATCAGCGCGGCCTGATTGCCGACGCCGACACGGGCGGCATCGCCCTGCAGTGGGGCGAACCGGGCCCGGCGATTGAAGTGATGAACAAGATCGCGCGCCGCGAGGGGATCGGCGACCTGCTCGCCGACGGCAGCCGCGCCGCAGCGCGTGCGCTCGGCCCCGAGGCCGCCTCGTTTGCTATGCACGTCAAGGGCCTGGAGCTGCCCTACATCGACCCGCGCGCTTTCGTCGACATGGGACTCGACTATGCCACTGCCAACCGCGGTGCCTGCCATATGGAGAGCCCCTCCTACTGGCGCGGCTATGGCATGACCTGGCCCGGCTGGCAGGAAGCGCCGCGCGACCGCTTCGAGGGCGGCGAGACGGCGGCAGAGCTGGTCGTGACCTTCCAGGACTATGCCTCGGTCTTTAACCCGCTGGGCCTATGCAAGTTCATCTGCAAGGGCGAGGTCGCCCCGGCCCACGTGGCGGCGATGGTGAACGCGGCGATGGGCTGGGAGTGGACAGCAGACGACCTGCTGGCAGCCGGGCGCCGTATCTATGACCTCAAGCGCCGGATCGACCTTGCCCTGGGCATCACCTGTGCCGACGATACGCTCCCGCCGCGTATGCTGAACGAGCCGCGTCCCACCGGTTCGGCCGCCGGAAGCCTCCCCGACCTGGAACCGATGCTCGAACACTACTACCGGCTGCGCGGCTGGGACGAGCAGGGCCGCCCGCCTTCTATCGCCACATCGCAAGGAGACTGACATGGAGATCGACCTCACGGGTAAGAACGCGCTGATCACCGGCGGTGCTACCGGCATCGGCCGGGCCTGCGCGGTCACGCTAGCCCAGGCCGGCGCACGAATCGCGCTCGCCGACGTGAACAAAGCAGGCATGGCCGAGACGATCGAGGCTGCCGGCGGCGGCCTGGCGGTGCCGTGCGACCTGGGCGACCCGGACCAGATCCTGTCCATGCACGACCAGGTGATCGATGCGCTGGGCGGGGTCGACATCCTCGTCCACTGCGCCGGGATCATCTCCTACCTGCGCGGCATCGGCGGCGTCCCCTTGGCCGAGTGGGATCGCGTGCTCGACGTCAACCTGCGCGGCACCTACCTGGTCTGCCAGGCCTTTATCGAGGGCATGAAAGCGCGGCGCGACGGCCGGATCGTTGCCTTTTCCTCCATGGCGGCGCGCGTCGGCGGAATCGAGGTCGGGATCCATTATACCGCCTCCAAGGCCGGGCTGATCGGCCTCACGCGCACGTTGGCCAAGGAGGCGGGGCCGTACGGGATCACGGTCAACGCCGTCGCCCCCGGCTTTATCCTCACCGGACCGGTGCAGCAGCAGTTGGCCGGCCGCGAGGACGAGTACGCCTCCCAGATCCCACTGCGCCGCCTGGGCCAGCCGCAGGACGTGGCGGACGTCGTCCTCTTTCTCGCCTCGCCGCTGGCGCGCTATATCACCGGTTCGGTGATCGACATCAATGGCGGCCTGTACATGGGTTAGGAGCAAGACGAATGGTAGCAGAGAGCACGCGCATCCCCGCAGGTAAGCTCTCGGCCTTTGTGGTCGAGGTGCTGGCGGCGGTCGGCGTCCGGCGCGCCGATGCGGCGATCGTCGCCGACTGCCTGCTCACCGCCAACCTCTCGGGCATCGACTCGCACGGCGTGGTACGGCTGGCCCATTACGTGACCCGCCTCGAGAACGGGACGATCCGCACCCGGCCCGAGCTAGGCTTCGAGCGGCGCGCGCCCTCGATGGGGATCATGGACGGCGGCGACGGGCTGGGGCACGTCGTCACCTACCACGCCTGCACGCACGCCATGCAGCTCGCCGAGGAGAGCGGCAGCGGGATCGTCTCGGTCCGGAACTCGAGCCACTTTGGCATGACCGGTTTCTACATCCTGCGCATCGTCTCCGCGGGCTATGCCGGCATGATGATGACCGACACCGATGCCTTCCAGATCCCCTTTGGCGCGCGGGCGCCCTTTTTCGGGACCAACCCGATCGCCTTTGGTTTTCCTACCGACGGCATCCCCGTGATCCTCGACATGGCCACCACCTCCATTCCCTATGGCAAGATCGCCCTCGCCCAGACCGAGGGGCGCGCGATCCCGGCGGATTGGGGGTTCGACGCCGCAGGCAAGCCGACGACCGATCCCAACGCCATCGCCGGCATGCATCCCATCGCCGGGCCCAAGGGCAGCGGCCTGGCCATGGTGATCGACATCCTTTGCAGTGTCCTGTCGGGTATGCCCTGGGGGCCGCACATCAACGCAATGTACGGCGAGCTGGACGCGCCGCGCAAGCTGGGCCATTTCATCGCCGTCTATGACCT
>CAZLMZ010000431.1:0-2890 GCA_964560475.1 uncultured Anaerolineae bacterium | reverse complement strand
GAGCACGGGCTGCCCGTGATCGAGGACTGCTCGCAGTCGCACGCGGCCACGCTCCACGGCAAGCCGGTGGGCACCTATGGCGACATCAGCGTCTTTTCCACCATGTTCGGCAAGCATCACAGCAGCGGCGGGCAGGGAGGGCTGGTCTATACGCAGGACGAGGCGCTCTACCAGGCTGTGCGGCGCGCCTCCGACCGCGGCAAGCCCTTTTTCCTGCCTCCTGGTTCGACCAACGCCGTGGCTTCGCTCAACCTGAACCTGAACGACCTCGCCGCGGCGATCGGGCGCGTCCAGTTGCGCAAACTGCCCGACATCGTCGCTGCCCGCCGCGCCGTCGTGGCAGGGCTGGCCGAGGGCCTGGCCGGCCTCTCGACGGTGGCCGTCCCCGAACCGGTCGAGGGTGCAGACCCGACCTACTGGTTCCTGCGGCTGCGTTTCGAGGCCCAGGCGGCGAGCTGTGACAAGACGACCTACTGCCAGGCGCTCGGTGCTGAGGGGCTGAGCATCGCGCCGGACTACCGGGGCGCGCTCCCGCACAAGATGGACTGGTTCGTCCAGCGCCGCGTCTTTGGCAGCAGCGGCTATCCTTGGGCCAGCCCCGACTATGCCGGGGATCCGGACCGCCAGTTCCCTTGCCCGAACGCCGAGGCGACGATGAACCGCCACTTTAACCTGCACTTTCACGAGAGCTGGGGCGCGGAGGACGTCACCGACGCCATTGCCATCTTTGCCAAGGTCGACCGCGCCTATGCCGCGTGCTGATGGAAAGCAGGCATGATGTCTAGCAACTATCCGTGGTTCGATCCGCCCGCACACGAAGAGATCGTCGTCCGCAGCGCGCCGGGCACCGTCGAGGGCGCCGTCGTCCTAGAGTGGCAGGGCGAGCGCTTGGTGGGCGTGCGCCCGACCGAGGGAGACGAGCGCCGCCAGTTGCCGGAGGACCCATCGGTCTTTTGCACCGCGGGCCTCTTTGACACGCAGATCAACGGCTACCTGGGGCGCGGTTTCAAGGACGTCGACCTGGGGCCCGAGGGGATCCGCGACCTGTGCTGGTCGATCGCCCTCTCTGGCAGCACTTCCTTTCTGCCGACGGTGACCACCGACGCGCCCGATACGATGCGCCAGGCGATGGCCAACATCGACGCCGCCTGCCGCACCTATCCCGACGTGGCTGCCATGGTGCCCGGGATCCACCAGGAGGGGCCGTGGATCTCGCCCGTGGACGGCCCGCGCGGCGCGCACGCGCTGCGCTACGTCCGGCCGCCCGACTATGCCGCTTTCCAGCGGCTGCAGGCCGCTGCCGACGGGCGGATCCGGCTGCTCACCCTCGCTCCCGAGGTGGAGGGGGCGATCGACGTGATCGAGCAGGTCGCTGGGAGCGGCGTCGTGGTCGCCCTCGGCCATCACCAGGCGGACGGGGCGACGATCCGGCGCGCGATCGAGGCTGGGGCGCGGTCCGTCACGCACCTGGGCAACGGCTGTAGCACGACCATGCCGCGCCATCCCAACATCCTGTGGCAGCAGGCGGCCGAGGACCGGCTCTATGCCGGGATCATCGCCGACGGCCAACATTTGCCCGCCGAGACGGTCAAGGTCTTCTACCGGGCCAAACCGGCCGACCGGCTGATCCTGGTCAGCGACGCGATCAGCATGGCTGGCGCGCCGCCGGGGCTCTATTGTACCCGCGACGCGATCGCTGAGCTCACCCCGGAGGGACGGTTTGGCTTTTACCAGTCGCCGCTGCTGATGGGCGCGGTGGTGCCGCTGGCGCGCTGCCTGGCCAATCTGGCCTCCTTCGTCGGGGAGGGTCAGACCCCGGCAGCCTACGTCGATCGCGCGACCTCTGTCCCGGCGACGCTCTTTGGCCTGAGCGAGGCCGCTGCCGGCATGGCGCCCGGTGCGTGGGCCACCTTTGTCGTCTGGCGCTGGGATCGCGAGGTGCCCGACCTGGTGCCGCAGCGGATCGTGATCCGCGGGCGCACGATATACGACGTCGATTCGCTGCCCGTCGGGGTGCCCTTTGGGCGCATGCTGCCGCGCGCCGAGCCGGATATGACCCATTTGGGTGCTTGACACCGTCTGCAAAGATGATATCCTGGTACGGCTCAAGCTGCTACTACGAACACAGAATCGGTGCTCAAGGAGCAAAGTGGTGGATAGTATAAAGGCCGGTTGGGCGCAGATCGACATTACGCCCCCGTTGGGACTGCCGATGGGGGGACGCGGGGCGCGTTTCACCGACGGTGCGACGATACGCGATCCGCTCTATGCACAGGCGTGCGCGCTGGAGGACAGCGCGGGGCGCCGGACGCTGTGGATCTCGATCGACCTGATCGGCCTGGCCTCCGCGATCGGCCTTCCCCTGCGCGTTGACGTCGCAGCCTATACTGGCATCCCGCGCGAGGCCGTGATCCTGAACTACGCCCACACCCACAGCGGGCCGATGACCGTTTTCGACAAGTATCCCATCCTCCGTCCCAAGCCGGAGGGGCTGCGCGCATACGAACAGCGGCTCCGGCACAAGATCTTGCGCGTGGCGTGCGATGCGGTCGACCGCCTGCGCCCGGCGAGCGTGACCCTCTACCAGGGCGCGTCGGACGTGGGCATCAACCGCCGCAACCGGAACGAGGCGGGCGAGATGGCCATGGCGCCCAACCCTGCCGGCGCCTACAACCCGGAGCTGTGGGTGATGGACGTCGTGGCCAGCGATGGCGGGCGGTGCGTCGTTTTCAACTATGGCTGCCACGCCGTGATCGCCTATGGCTTTGCCTACGACGCGATCTCGGCCGACTATCCGGCGGTGGCGCGCCAGCACGTCGCCGAGGTGCTCGGCAGCGGCGTACACTGCCAGTTCGTGCAGGGCCTGGCCGGCAACGTGCGCCCGCGCGTG
>CAZLMZ010000430.1:0-2900 GCA_964560475.1 uncultured Anaerolineae bacterium | reverse complement strand
ATGTGCGGGAATGAATGGTACACTCTCTACTCTGGCGGAAAAGCGTGGTACACGGAGCACGTGGGCGGAAAGGAGGATCGTTCCATGGAGCTGTTTATCACCCTGCAGGTTTGCAGACGCGGGGATCAAGGACATCAAGAGCGCCCCGGAGCCGATCCAGCAGGGGATTCAGGTCGCCGAAGCCATGGGCCGCATGGCGGCGCAGAGATTGCTAGAAAAAGGCTAGAAAGCCTCCCGAGCCCGATCAAGACTTTAGTCCTGTACAGCGCGGCTCTACTGTGCTAGGATAGTAAAAGGTGTTTTACACACCAAGAAACGGAGGTTATTTGGCAATGGCAACGCTATTTGTCCGGCATACAGTCAAGGACTATGCGACGTTTAAGCGCGTGTATGACGAGGTTGCACCGCTGCGCAAAGAATGGGGCGTCACGAGGGCGAGCGTCCACCGCGACGCGGAGGACCCCAACACGATCGTCGTGACACACCGGTTCAAAGACGTCGAGGACGCCAAGGCGTTCGCGCACGCAGACGAGCTGAAATCGGCGATGGAAAAGGCAGGGGTCAAGGGCGCGCCGACGTTCTGGTTCACCACAGACGTGGAGGAGACTGCCTATTAGCGAGGACCGGCAGCGCTAGCCCCCTGGCGCCCTGACCAGCAGGGCATAGCGCGCAAGCAGGAGAGGTGCGCATATACGCAGACGCGCGCTCCTCCTGCTTGCCATTTCCCCACGCTCTCTGGGGTTCCCATCACACTCTCTCTTCCTCGTTCTGACCCAACTGGCTGCCGCCTACAATGTGATCCAGCGCCCGCGCTCGTGGGACTGGATGGCAGCCTCCATGACCTGCTGCACCTTGAGCCCATCATAGAAGCTGGGTGCCGCCGGCCGATCGTCCAGAATGCAGTCCACGATATCATACCATAGTCTGCTTTGATGTTCAATGGTCTCTGCAAGAGCATGCCTGTAGCAGCGTACCTCGAGGTTGTCATTGCGGGACCCGTGCATGCCAATCCGGCGATGTTGACATCTCCCAAGGAGGCACGGTATAATTTCTATATACACACATCGATCCGCAACTCGGCGTCCCAGACCGCGACTGCCAGGTGTGTGTCTCGTCTCGTCGACGCTCAAGCCAGACCGCCCGCATCGGCCACATCCGGACCGCTGCCGGAATAGGAGAAGACATATGCACACCAGCCGATCCAGACGCCTCTCGCTCGTCTTGCCCCTCGTCATGCTCGCCCTCCTCGGCTGCCGCCTATTCAACCCGGGCGGTGGGCCGACCGACACCCCGGTGCCGACCAACACCGTCCCACCCACCGACACGGTGGTCCCGACCGCGACCACGGTGCCGACGCCGACCACGCCGCCCACGCCGGAGGGGCTCGTCACCTCGCTGGATGGCGTCAAGAATGCCGTGATCTATATCGAGGCCCAGGGGAGCTTTGTCGAGCCCGGCGCGGGCCTGCAGGTGAACGCGGCAGGGGCAGGCTCGGGTTTCATCATCGACGAATCGGGGATCGCGGTGACCAACAACCACGTGGTCACGGGCGCGGCCTTTCTCAAGGTCTGGATCGGGGGCGAGGGCGAACCGCGCAACGCCAAGATCCTGGGCGTCTCTGAATGCTCGGACCTGGCCGTGATCGACATCGACGGCGACGGATACCCCTACCTCGAGTGGTACGATGGGGCGATCACCGCGGGGCTGGACATCTATGTCGCCGGTTTCCCGCTGGGCGACCCCGAGTTCACGCTGACGCGCGGGATCGTGGCCAAGGAGCGCGCCTCGGGCGAGACGAACTGGGCCTCGGTCGACGCGGTGATCCAGCACGACGCGAACACCAACCCGGGCAACTCGGGGGGGCCGCTCGTCACCGAGGAGGGCAAGGTAGTCGCGGTACACTATGCCAGCAACTATAGCACCAGCCAGCGGTTTGCCATCGGCCGCGACGAAGCGCTGAAGGTGATCGACCGGATGCGCGCCGGAGAGGACGTGACCTCGATCGGGGTCAACGGCACCGCCGTGACCGACGGGCAGACGATCGCCGGGATCTGGGTCTCGTCGGTCAAATCGGGCTCGCCGGCGGACCGGGCGGGGGTCAAGGGGGGCGACCTGATCGTGACCCTGGAGGGGCTGGTCCTCGCCACCGACGGGACGATGGCCGATTACTGCGACATCCTGCGCAGCCACAATCCCGCGGACACGCTGAGCATCCAGGTCCTGCGCCTGGACACGGGAGAGCGGCTGGAAGGGCAACTGAACGGGCGCGCGCTGCAGGTGGTCTCGATCCCGGTCGTGCCGACCTCGGTCGCGGAGCCGGGCCAGCCGCCAGCGACGGCCTATTCGGACTATGTGCTGATCACCGACGACAGTGGGGCGCTGCAGATGGAGGTCCCGGTCGAGTGGAGCGACGTGGACGGGAGAGAGTGGGCGATCGAGGGCGAGTTCATTGGCCTGGCCTTGTCCGCCTCGAGCGACCTGGACGGGTTCGTCAACGGGTACGAGACGCCCGGCGTCTTTTTCGGCGCCTCTGCCACGCTGCTAGACACGTACGACGTGGCCGGCCTGCTCGACGATACGGGGTTCGAAGGGGACTGCACCTTTGACAGCCGCAACGATTACGACGATGGGATCTATGTCGGGGCGTACGACCTGTACGTCGACTGCGGCCCGACGGGGAGCAGCATCGTCAGCACGGTGGCCATGCCCGAGGATGGGTCGTTCCTGGTGTGGGTGGTGACGCAGATCACGAGCGACGCCGACGTCGAGGCGCTGGGCCGGATCGTCGACTCGTTCGAGGTGGTCGGCAGTTTGCCGTAGCGCTCGATCAAGTCGTGGGATCAGACCTCCGAGGTCGCGCATCAGAATGCGTCGCAAGACCTCGGAGGTCTGATCTATGC
>CAZLMZ010000429.1:0-2906 GCA_964560475.1 uncultured Anaerolineae bacterium | reverse complement strand
GCGCGTTCTGGATCGATCGGGACCCCCGCCAGCAGACCGCCCCACGACTGGCAGACCGCTCCCATGCCGATCGACCGCAGGACCAGCCCGGGCGCCAGCCGCGCGATGTCGTCGCGGTGAGGGCTGCTGCGATAGAGATCGTGCATGGTGCCGAAATCGAGCACCAGTGGATCCTCTTCCGCCGTCGGCGCACTGAACGACATCGGCGAGCCGCCCGCAGCGTCATAGATCGGCTCGCCCGCGCGTAGATGGAGCTGGTGTCCCGACGTGACATAGCACAGCATGTCGTGCGGCAGCGTCAACCGTGAATACAGCCCCGCAGCACCAAAGTGGCCGTGATTCCGCGTCAAGAGCACGCCGATGCTCCCTTGCTGCACCTTCTCGATCAGCCGCCGCGTGCCTTCGTAGGCTGGGAAATAGCCCAGTCCACCGTCGCCATCGACCAGCAAGCTGGCAGGTGTCTCTTTCACGACCCGCACATCCGGGCGGGCGTTTAGCCTGCCATCCCGCATCAACCGGGCATAGGTCGCGATCTGCCGCGTGCCGTGGCTGAAAACCCCGCGCAGGTCATTCGCCACCAGCAGCTCGGCCAAAAGCGCCGCCTTGTCTGCCGGCAGGCCCACCGTTTGGCCGACCTCCGCCACGAACGCACGCAGCGCCGTATGTGAGACCCGAATATGCTCACCTGGTGGCAGGTTCATACCATCCTCCCTCAAGAACTCCAGTTCAACCGTCCCGAGCCCCTTTACCAATCCATGACCTGGCGGTCCCGGCTCGCTTCGCAAGCCCGTAGCCCGCCATCCCGATGCCGAGGCAGCAACGCGCCAAGGTACCCACACTCTGTCCACCGTGGCCCGGCATCCCAATGCCGGGGCAGCAGCGTCCCTATGTTGGGCCGGTAGCCTGGTCGCCCAATACCATTACCCCATAGGGATCGAGCATTACCTCGCCACCCACCTTGCTGCCGGTCAGCAGGTCGACGTAGGTGCCCTCTCCCAGATCGACCGGCACCGCCTCGGCGCGAAAGCTCATGACGAACCGGTAGCGATGCGCTCCGTCGCTGCGCATCTGTGCCGACACCCCCGCCGGAAGCACCGCCGGCAGGCTGCGCAACAGGTCGAGCCGCGCATCCAAGGCCCCGTAGAGATCATCGAGGAAGCGCTCGTCGTTGCGCGACGCAACATAGTAGGCCTGCCCCTGCCCGAACTGGTTCACGGTCAGCGCCGGGCGCCCCGCGTAAAAGTCGCCGCCATACGTCGCCAACACCTCCGCATGTTCGGCGTGGATCAGATCGCACAGCTCCCGCGCCACGTACGGGCCCCCCAGCCCCAGGTCGTTCCCTGCAACCGGCACTACCGCGTTCGCGTCCCCCTCGTACAGCGCATCGATCTCTTCCGCCCAGATCCCGAGCACTTCGCGCAGCGGACCCGGAAACCCACCCAGGAAGACGAGGTCGTTCTCGTCGACGATCCCGCTCCAGTAGGTGGCGACGAACGTTCCGCCTGCCTGCACGAACGAGGCGATCCGTTCCGCGACGCCCGGCCGCACCATGTACAGCATCGGGGCAACCACCAGCTTGTACGTCTCCAGATCCTGCTCCATGTCGATGATGTCGACCGGGATCCCTCGCCGCCAGAGTGGCCGGTAATGGTCCTTGCAGTCCCCCAAGCACCCCTTGTCTCCCTGCCGCGGGCCCTGCGCGTCGTTCATCGCCCACACGTTCTCCCAATCATAGACGATCGCCACATCGGGGCGGACCGTGGTCCCCACCACCGCGTCCAGCTTTGCCAGTTTCTCGCCGACGTCAGCCACGTCGCGAAAGACGCGCGTGCCCTCGTGGCCCACGTGATCGACCACGGCACCGTGGAACTTTTCCGCCGAGCCACGGCTCTTGCGCCACTGAAAGTACTGCACCGTGTCCGAGCCGTGCGCCACCGCCTGCAGCGACGACAGCGCGTGCATGCCCGGGCGCTTGAGCTTGGCCGCTGGCATCCAGTTCGTCGCGCTGGGCACGCTCTCCATCAGCATGAACGGTTTGCCGCCCTTCAGGCTCCGGTTCAGGTCGTGCAGGAACGCCACGTCGGCTGCCAGCGCCACGTCGTCGCCGCGATGCCAGGTCGGGTAGCTGTCCCAGGCGATGACGTCCAGGTGCGGCGCAAACTTCCAATAGTTGAGCCCTGGGTAGCTCCCCATCATGTTCGTCGTCACCGGGACATCGGGCGTCAACTCGCGTAGCGGTGCGATCTCGTTTCGCATGAAATCGACCGTCTGGTCGGTGACAAAGCGCTTCCAGTCTAGGTTCAGCCCGTGCACTGAGGTCTCGCCGATCGGGCTCGGCGGCTCGATCTGCTCCCACGTCGTGAAGGTATGGCTCCAGAAGGCTGTCCACCAGGCGTGGTTCACCGCGTCGAGGGTGCCGTACTTGTCTTGGAGCCAACGTCGGAAGGCATCCCGGCACAGCGCGCAGTGACACTCGCCGCTGTACTCGTTCGAGAGATGCCACACCAGCAGCGCCGGGTGGTCACGGTAGCGCTCAGCCAGCTTGTAGTTGATCGCGCGCGTCTTTTCGCGGTAGACTGGGGAGGTAAAGCAGTGATTGTGGCGTCGGCCGAACAGGTTGCGCCCGCGGTCAGGCCGGACGCGCAGCACTTCGGGATACTTGGCTGCCAGCCAGGCCGGTCGTGCGCCGCTGGGCGTCGCCAGCACGGCATAGGCGCCGTTCTCGGCCAGCAGGTTCATTACCCGGTCAAGCCATCCGAAATCGTACTGGCCCTCCGCCGGCTCGAGCCGCGTCCAGCTAAAGATGCCCACCGACATCGTATTACAGTGGGCGAGCTTCATTAGGCGCATATCCTCTTCCCAGACCGCTTCCGGCCACTGGTCCGGGTTATAGTCGCCGCCGTGCA
>CAZLMZ010000428.1:1510-2906 GCA_964560475.1 uncultured Anaerolineae bacterium | reverse complement strand
GGGCTGGTCAAGCCGATGGATCCCCAAGAAGTCAGCACCTTTACCGGGCTGCGCGGCGTCGGTTCGGTCCCCTACACGCCCCTGGAGCAGTATGGCGAGATCGCCGACCATACCGACGTCCGCTCGGACCTGTATTCGCTCGGCGCGACGTTCTATCACCTCCTGACGAACGAAGAGCCTCCCAGCGCACAAGAGATCTTTTTGCGAGAGGATGCACTCTTCCCGCCGCGCCAGATCCGTCCTGACCTCTCGCCTGCGGTCGAAGGGGCGATCCTAGCGGCAATGGCGCCCCATCCGGGCAACCGCCCGCCTACGGTCGATGCCTGGCTGCGCCTGCTGCACGCGAGCGAATCCACTGAACCCGGCGCTCCACCACTCCGGCGAGAGCACGTCGCTGCCGGCGGCAGCGCGGTTGGGGACAACCGAGTTGCCGACCAGGGCTCCGCGGGCTCTTTCTGGGTGCAATTGTGGCGCGACAGCGGCTGGTTGATCGTGATTGCGTTCGCACTCACGGTTTTGGTGCTGTACCTCACGTTTCGCAGCGGATGACGCCGGGAACCCTCGTCGAGCGTTCTGCGCAGCACTCCCACAAGGACTTCGTGTAGAGATGCAGCGGACGATCAGAACTGCAGGTACACAAAGGGCGTTTCCTTGGCCACGCCCAGGTTGATGATCGCCAGGGCCAGGAGCAGGTAGACGGCCCAGCGGACCCATTCCCACTGCCCGAGCGTCGCAGACACGCCGTGGTCGTGCTCGCGCAGCAGGTGCTTGGCGACCAAGAGCGCGGTGAGGCCCAGCATGAGCACCATCTCCAGCCCTGGGCGTGCGACGGCATCGGCCCAGGGCGCCAGGATAGGGGTCGAGGCACCCAGTTGAACCATGTTTTTGAGCAAGAGGAACGCGTCGGAGACGGAATTGGCCCGGAAAAAGAGCCAGGCAAAGCAGACCAGGCCCAGGGTTACGACCGTGCCGATCGCCGTCCGGATCGCTGGCTTGTCCAGGCGGAGCGCCCTGACCGCCCGATCCACGGTCGATCCGGTCCAGATACCCAGAAGATAGTACAGGCCGTGCAGGCCTCCCCACAACACAAAAGTCCAGCTTGCCCCGTGCCACAGGCCGCTCAGCAAAAAGACGATCATGATGTTGGCCTGCCAGCGCCAGCGCGGCACGCGGTTGCCTCCCAGGGGGATGTAGAGATAGTCCCGGAACCACGAGGTCAGGGAGATGTGCCAGCGCCTCCAGAAATCGGCGATCGAGGAGGCGGCATAGGGCTGCCTGAAATTCGCGATCAGATCATAGCCCATGGCTCTGGCGGTGCCAAGGGCGATGTCCATGTATCCGGAAAAGTCACAGTAGAGCTGTATGGCGAAAAAGCAGGTCGCCAGGAGGACCGGCA
>CAZLMZ010000428.1:0-1410 GCA_964560475.1 uncultured Anaerolineae bacterium | reverse complement strand
ATTGCCTCGCAGTGCGTCTCAGGGACAACCCCCTCCGTGACGCGCTGCATCCACCACAGCGTATCGCCAAAACTGACGGTACGGATCTCGGGATGCGAGACAGCCGGATACTCTACGTAGGTCACGGTGGCGCCCTGCTGACATAGCTGGTCCTTGAACGCTCTCTGGCTGTCCGGGGTCACGACCGTGTCGCCCGTGCCTTGCAGGATGAGCACAGGAATGTCGGTGCCGCCTCTCAGCCCTGTGTCGTTTTCGGCGAGCCTGGCAGCAAGGAGAGGGAAGGCCTCGTCGAGCCTGCCGCTCTCCAGCGCCATCCGGAACACGGGCGTGTACATCTCGCGCGTGCTGCGCGTGTAATGGTCAAAGATGCCGTCCACGCACATGTTCAGGACGTCCGATTCGAAGGTGGGTACCCACTGGGGCATAAAGACGTCTGCCACGTCGACGATCTCGCTGCCGTAAAAGTCGCGGTAGGCATAGATGATATAGGGAGCAAAGATCGGGTTCTCCCGCAGCAGCGTCTCCCCGTTCGTGGTAGGCCCGTAGCCGATGATCCCTGCAACCGGTAGTTCGGGCGCATAGGAGGCGGCCCAGTCCCTGGCCGCAAAGGCCGCGTGTCCACCGCTCGAGTAGCCCATGAAAAAGACTGCCTTGGCCGGCTGGGAGAGGGTGCTGTCTGCTGGCGGACCCGCGGCCAGGTTATAGACGGCCCTGGCCGCGTCCAGCAGAACGTGGGCCTGCAGCTTGGCAATGAAATAGGGGTGAATGCGGGTCGGATCGTCGAACCCCAGGCCGTTGGGCATAACGACGATATAGCCTCGCGCGGCAAAGGTGAGCGAGTGATCGACATAGCTGCCCCAGTTGCTCACCGTCGGGTCTTCGTTCAGGGGAGCACAGGCGTCGGTCAGGCCGGTCGTGCCCGGGGCGTGGACCAGGATCGGGAAGGTAGCCGTGATGCCCGCTACAGGCACAAAGAGATCGGCCCGGATCTCGGCGCTCTCTCCCTTCTCGTCGACGGTGCGATAGTGCAGCCGGTACACGTCTACCGAGTAATCTCCTTTGGGCGAAGCGTGCCAAAGGTATGCTGCCCGGATCACACTCCCCGGAGAGACGCCGGACAGCGTCGGCGTCGGGCTGACCGGGATGGTGCTGAGCGGGGCCACGGTGCCAACGGCCCCGGTCGGCGTCGTGCCCAGGGTGGGGGTGCGCTGCAGCGGGTCGCTTGCCGTGGGTGCCGGGGTAGCAGGCGCACGCAGCGTCGAGGTTGGCGTTTGGGCGGGCACAGGCACAGTGGTCGTGGGAGACGATGTCGGTGTGGCGGTGAACGTCACTGTCTGCGCTTGCGGCGGAAGAGGGGTGGGCGTCCCTGTGCCCTCGTTCGCGCTGGGTGTGGGCATCCCTCCGGCGGAG
>CAZLMZ010000427.1:1565-2916 GCA_964560475.1 uncultured Anaerolineae bacterium | reverse complement strand
TGGCCATCACCGGCCCGGCACTGATGGCCGCCGTCGGGTACATGGATCCCGGAAACTGGGCGACCGACATAGCCGGCGGGAGCCGCTACAACTATACCCTGATCTGGGTCCTGTTGATGTCGAACATCATGGCCATCCTGCTGCAGACCCTGGCCGCCCGGCTGGGGATCGTCAGCCGCCGAGACCTGGCCCAGGTCTGCCACGAGGAATATCCCCCTGTCGTCAACATCCCGCTCTATATCCTGGCCGAGATCGCCATCACCGCAACCGACCTGGCCGAGGTCCTGGGCTCGGCCATCGCCCTGCAGCTCTTGTTCGGGCTGCCGCTCGTCTATGGCGTGCTGCTGACAGCGCTCGATACCCTGCTGCTCTTGTTTCTCTCGCACGTGGGCATCCGCAAGCTGGAAAGCGTGGTGGTGGCGCTGGTCGGCACGATTGGCGTAGCGTTCTTTATCGAGATCGTCCTGGGCCAGCCAGAATGGGGCGGCATCGTGCGCGGTTTCGTCCCCTCGCTGCCGGACGCGACCGCGCTGTACATTGCAATCGGCATCCTGGGAGCGACCGTGATGCCGCACAACCTCTACCTGCATTCCTCCCTCGTACAGACGCGCAAGATCGGCCGCGAGCAGGAAGAGATCCGGAAGGTGATCCGCTGGAACAATATCGACACCACCGTGTCGCTGAACCTGGCCTTTTTCGTCAACGCAGCGATCCTGATCATGGCGGCCTCGGTCTTTTACCGGCACGGCTACTTTCAAATCGCCGAGATCCAAGACGCCTACCGCCTGCTAGAGCCGCTGCTGGGCGCCGCAGTCGCACCGATCCTCTTTGCCGTCGCCTTGCTGGCCTCGGGGCAGAGCTCCACCATCACCGGTACGTTGGCAGGACAGATCGTCATGGAGGGCTACCTGAACCTGCGCATCCGCCCGTGGCTGCGTCGCCTGACCACGCGCCTGCTGGCCGTCATCCCGGCGGTGGTGGTCATCGCGTACTATGGGGAGAACGCTACCGGTACGATGCTCGTCCTCAGCCAGGTCGTGCTCTCGCTGCAGTTGCCCTTTGCCATTCTTCCCCTGATCCATGCGGTAGCGGACCAACGCCGCATGGGCACGTTCCGCATCCGTCCCTGGTTGCAGGGGCTGGCATGGCTCGTCGCAGGGATCATCGTCGCGCTCAACGTCAAGCTGATCGTCGATCAGCTTGCCTCCTGGCTGGGAGAGGCCGGAAACAAGGCATGGATCCTGCAAGCGACCATCATCCCGTTGGTCGCCGCGTTGGGCTTGTTGCTTCTCTACATCGCCATCCACCCCTGGCTGCGCACGCGCGCCGGGGTCGCCTGGCCGAGGCTAGC
>CAZLMZ010000427.1:0-1465 GCA_964560475.1 uncultured Anaerolineae bacterium | reverse complement strand
CAGAGAGGGATCCCGACCGAGTGGCGGCTGGGGGCCGGCGACGCGGTCGCCGAACTGGCGCGCATGATCGGCGAGTCGAACGTGGACGTGGTGATCATGGGAAGCCACGGCCACGCCGGCGTATCCGACCTGATTCACGGCACGACGATCAGCAACCTGCGCCACCGGATCCAGGCCAGCATGCTCATTGTCCCGCTGTACGAGGAATAGGTCTTTCGCGCCCCTTCTTTCGCAGGCCAAGCGCCCTCGCCGGTATCCGCAAGGATGCTGCCCGACAGCTCCCGTCGCGCCAGGAGACACGACCTGCACGCGTCCGCCGTCACGGCGTGACCATCACCTTCAGCCCTGCGCCCCGACCGCTTCCTCCACTGCCCCCTTAACCGCCTCTGGCACCACTTCCTCCACGGCGATCCGCTCGCACCCGTTGAACGTCGCGAACGCCCACAGTTTGGCCGCAAAGGAGGGCAGCAGCGCCTCGTATGCTTTGAACCCCGGCTCAAAGGTCAGCCGGCGCACGATCAACGTCCCCGGCTTGCGGTCCGCCTTGGCATCGACGCGCCCCACAAAGTGCTCCCCCCACAGGATCGGCAGCGAGAAATAGCCGTATTCCCGCTGCGCAGCCGGCTTGTACGCCTCCAGCTTGTAGTCAAACTCAAAGAACGCCTTCAGCCATCCCCGGCGGATGACCAGGTTGTCGAACGGCGAAAGAATGTGTACCGCCCGGTCCTCTTTCTCCAGCGCCCCTGCCGCCCCCACGACCTCCTCGAGGACATCCCGCAGCGCGCAGTATACCGTCTCCCCCTCGCCCTCGATCTGGAAGGTCGCCACCTCGCCTACCCCGACCAGCGCCCCCACCGCCTCGCTGCCCGCGCGTTGCCTCGACCAGCGCCGTGGCCGGATATCGTCGACGGGCGCAAAGCCAAACCCACCCAACACATGCCGTACCTCGAACCGCTCTTGTGCCTCCGCGTCGGGTTCACTCGTATCCAGATCGGGCGGCAGGACCCGCTCGCGCAGGTCATAGATCCGCTCGAAACCGCGCCGCTCGGTCACCATCAGCTCCCCGCTGTCGAACAGCACCTCCAGCGCCTGCTTGGCCGGCTTCCACGACCACCAACTACCGCGCTCGAACCCCTCCGGAGCCTGGAAATCGCGCGCGCCCAGCGCCCCCTCGTCGCGGATCCGGTCGCGCACGTGGCGCAGCAGCGCCGTATGCTCGTCGACCCATGCCTGCCGCCTCGGCCGTTCGGTCGTGGCGCGCATACGGCGCAGGTAATAGCGGTAATCGCGCATCGGCAGGTAGGACGCCGCCGGCGCCCACCATTCGAACACGCGCCGGTCGGCCGCCTGCAGCTCGTGCAGCATCTCGGGCATATAGTCAGGCCGCCGCGCCCACAGCGTGTGGTGATGGGCCCGCTCCACCACGGCGATCGTATCGATCTGCACATAGCCCAGCCGTTCCACC
>CAZLMZ010000426.1:0-2918 GCA_964560475.1 uncultured Anaerolineae bacterium | reverse complement strand
ATGGTAAGCTGCAACGAGATGAAATTGGGCCAGGTCTATGTCTGTGCAGAGTGTGGCCTCGAGCTCGAGGTTGTCAAAGAGTGCGAAGAGTGCGGCGAAGAAGGAAGCGAGTGCTCGATCGAGGACTGCAGCTTCAAGTGCTGCGGCGAAGAGATGGTGCTCAAGGAATAGGCCAATCCGATCCTCACCTCTGCCCGGCGAACGGCAAGTCTGCCGGGCATAGGTGAACGTTGCCTAGTACACCTTTGCGGGAGAGAATACAGCATGGGACTCAAATTCGATCGCTGGATCCGCGAGATGGCTATCGAGCAGCACATGATCGACCCGTTTGTCGACCACCAGGTACGCGACGGGCTGATCTCTTTCGGCCTTTCCTCCTACGGCTATGACATCCGCGTGGCCCAGGAGTTCAAGATCTTTACGCCCGGCCTGGGCGACCTGACCGTGGTCGACCCCAAGCGGTTCGACACGCGTGCCATGGTCGATTTCCAGGGCGACGTGTGCATCATCCCGCCCAACTCTTTTGTCCTGGCGCGCTCGGTCGAGTATTTCCGCGTCCCGCGCAGCGTGCTCTGTGTCTGCCTCGGCAAATCAACCTATGCCCGCTGCGGGATCATCGTCAACATCACGCCCTTTGAGCCCGAATGGGAGGGGTACGTCACCCTCGAGATCAGCAACACCACCCCCCTCCCTGCCAAGATCTATGCCGGCGAGGGCATTGCTCAGGTATTGTTCTTTGAGGCGGACGAGGTGTGCGAGCTGTCGTACGCGGACCGCAAAGGCAAGTACCAGCGCCAGGACTCGATCGTCCTGCCGCGCCTCTGATCTCGAAAAGAGCCACAGCCCCCCTCCAACTCCACCCTTGCGGCCGCAGGCTGCGACCCCCGATGGGGGAGAGCTCAACTCCCCTCCCCCTCCGGGCCGAAGGGCTGGGTGGGGGCTGCAATTGCTGGTGCGGAGCGCAGGCGGGCCACGCCCAGGCTGATTAGGTACGCCGCTCCCGCGACTAGGACGATGCTCGCCCCCGAAGTAAAATTCAGGGCGTAGGAGATAAACAGCCCTGCTACTGCAAAGACCATGCCCAGCACGATCGCCCACACCATGATCCGCTTCATATTCCGCACGAACTGCCCTGCAATCGCCGCCGGGATGGTCAACATGGCAATGACCAGGATGATCCCCACCACGCGGATCAGCATCACCACCGTCAGCGCGATCAGGCACAGCAACAGGATATAGATCGTGTCGACCGGCACGTTTTCCACCGTAGCAAACGTCTCGTCGAACGAGATCGCCAGCAGCTCCTTGTAGAATAGGGACACAGCCACGATGATGACTACATCCAATGCCAGGACCCAGAACACCTCGCCGCGCTGCACCGCCAGGATGCTGCCAAAGAGATAGCTTGTCAGGTCAGCCGTATACCCCTTGGTCAGGTCGACAAAGACGACGCCGATCGCAAACCCGATCGCCCACAGCACGCCGATCAACGTATCGGCTCGCTGGCGCGTCCGGCGCTGCACGTAGCCCATGATCGCCGCCGCGACCAGGCCAAAGATGCCCGCGCCGACGATGGGAAAGTAGCCGGGCTGCGGATTGGTCGCTGCGGCACTGCCGGCAAACAGCACCGGCACCAGCATGTACTTCACATAGTAGCCCAATCCAATCCCGCCGTACGCCGAGTGGGCGATGCCACCGCTGATGAACACGACGCGCTTGACGACGACGAACGTGCCAATGATCCCCGTCGCCACGCTGACCAGCACGCCCACCAGCAGCGCATTGCGCATGAACTCGTACTGTAGTGCTCCTGCCAGCGCTGCGATCATTCCTCTCCCTCCGTCGGGTGTTCGTGGATGATCGTGCCGTGCTCCGCAAAGACCCTGTGCGGCACGCCGTGCGCGATCAAGTCGACCGGGCACTGGTAGGCCTGTTCGAGCATCTCGGACGTCAGCTCGCGGTCGTTGTGGTAGAACAAGCGCCGGTTGAGGCAGCCGACCGTCTTGACGTACGAGGACATCACGCTCACGTCGTGCGAGATCAACATGATCGTCACGTGCGCGTTGAGTTCGTTCAGCAGCTCGTAGATGCTCACGCTGACCTGCGGGTCGACGCTCGACGTCGGCTCGTCGAGGATCAGGATCTCGGGCTCGCTGGCCAGGGCGCGCGCGATATAGACGCGCTGCCGCTGCCCACCGGAAAGTTCGCCGATCGGGCGATCGCGCAGTTCGAGCATATTGACCTCGCGCAGCGCCTGGGCCACGATCTCGTCGTCCTCCTTGTTGAGCCGCTGCAGCAGGCCGCGCCGCCCTAGTCGCCCCATGCGCGTCACCTCCCACACGTTGACTGGAAAGTCGCGATCGAACTCGGCGATCTGCGGTACGTAGCCGATGTAGCGTCGCCCCCTTTTCACCGGCTGTCCCACGATCCGTACCTCGCCCCGTGCAGGCGGCAGCAGCCCGAGCAGGACCTTGACCAGCGTCGTCTTGCCGCCGCCATTGGGACCGATCATGCCGACGAAATCCCCCTCATAAACCGTGAAATTCACGTCCTCCAGCACCTGCTCGTGCTCGTACCCCGCCCACAGGTGCCGGATCGAGATCATCTCCCGGCGATCGGATCCATTTTCACTCATACCTACCTCTTCCTGCCACACCTAATTCCCACTCTGACTCAATACCTCGGCAAAGGTCTGTGCCACGGTTCGCATGTTTCCCAGCCAATCAGCCGCCAGAGGGCTGATCAGCAACACCTGGCCATCGATCGCCTTTGCGATCGTCTCTGCACTGGCCGTACTGAACTCGGGCGCGGCAAAGACGACGTGGATCCCGTCGGCCTTGGCCGTGCTGATCAACTGCGCCAGTTCCTGTGCGCTCGGCTCCCGTCCCCCGACCTCGATCGGGATCTGCTGCAGGTCG
>CAZLMZ010000425.1:0-2934 GCA_964560475.1 uncultured Anaerolineae bacterium | reverse complement strand
CATGTCGGTTATAATGAATACGTACGGGATCACAGTCCCATGTATCCGGGGGGGAACCATGGTCGACACACCAGCGTACCCGAAGCACATTTTCGGCCTGCACGAGCCTGGCGGCGAATGGCTGATGTCCGAGAAGGGCAAGAGTGGGTGGATCCTCTTTACCCACGCCCTGGGACACGACCCGGCGGATCAGAGCGCGCACGACTATCGCCCCTGGGCCGACCGCGGATTCGGCGCCATCGCCCGCCTCAACCACGGCTACGGCGACGCAGGCACCCTTCCTCTGCCCGCCTTTTACGACGCCTTTGCCCAGCGCGTAGGCAGCTTTGTCGCCAACAGCCCGGGCTGCCACGTCTGGGTCATCGGTAACGAGCCCAACCACGAGCAGGAGCGGCCCGAGGGGCAGCTCATCACCCCTGCCCAGTATGCGCAGTGCTATCGCCGCTGTTACCAGCAGATCCACGCCTTGCCGGGTCACGACCAGGACCAGGTGGTCCTGGCCCCCGTGGCGCCGTGGAACGCCACGACGCCCTACGCCGGCAACCAGAGCGGGAACTGGGTCCGCTATTTCCTCGACATGATCCGCGAGATCTATGCCCTGAACTGCCCGGTCGATGCCATCGCCCTCCACACCTACACGCACGGCACCAATCCTGCGTTGGTGTCCAGCGAGGCCAAGATGGACGTGCCCTTTCAGCAGTACCGCTTTCAATTTCGCGCCTACCGCGATTTCATGGAGGTCATCCCGTCCGAAATGCGACACCTGCCCGTCTACATCACCGAGACGGATCAGGTCGAGCCCTGGGCCAATGCCAACTCGGGCTGGGTACAGAATGCTTATCGCGAGATCAATGCCTGGAACAACACCCTCGGCCGGCAGCAGATTCGGGCGCTGATCCTCTATCGCTGGCCGCGCACCGACCAGTGGTATATCCAGGGCAAGCACGGCATCTATGACGATATGCGCGCCGCCATGGAGCAGGACTATACCTGGCGGCCTATGCCTGCCCCGCGCGAGGTCAACGGCCACATCTTGCAGGGCGGCTTTCTCGACTTTTACGAGCGCATCAGCCTGCAGTGGATCGGCCAACCGATCTCCGACGAGATCGTCGAGGGCGAGATCCGCACCCAGTACTTTGAGAAGATGATCCTCCAGCAAGATCCTTCCGGCGCGGTCACCCTGGTCAAAGCCGGCGTCGAGGTCATGGAGCTGCAGGGCCAGGTAGCCGAACTCCAAGACCAGTGTGCCTTGCTCGAGGAACAGGTTCAGTACCTGTCGGACCGCATCGAGGAGCTCGAGGTGCAGGAGCCCGCTCCCTCCGCTCCGGCGTCAGACCCAACGCCAATCCCGGCGCCCGACGCGGAACCGATCATCGAGATCGCCAGGCCCCTGTGGGAGAATGTCGTCTACCAGCTACGCCGCCACGCCACCAAGCGCTATACGCAGCGTGACCTGGAAGGCATCCAGTACCTGACCATCACCCACAGTGCTGTCTCGCCGGACGTGACCGTCGAACAGATCGCTGCCTTTCACGTCACGCAGATGGATTGGCCCGGGATCGGCTACCACTTTCTCGTGGACGCCGACGGCGCCGTGGTCAAGACCAACGAACTCTCCACCGTATGCTACCACGTTCAGGAACGCGACCCGCTGAGCATCGCCATCGGGGTCGCCGGCGACTTTACAGAGAGCGTACCCACCGAGGCTCAACTCCAGGCCACCGCACACCTGATCGCCTGGCTGCTGCAAGAGCTCGACCTGCCGCTGGAGGCAGTTGTTGGCAAGTGTGAGCTCGTCGACACCCAGTCGCCAGGACAGCAGTGGTTGTCAGGCCAGAAGTGGAAAGAGAGGCTGCTCGCCGAGGTGGCGGAGGCACAGGTCGCACAGCGCATCGCTCACCTCCCCCTGCCCCTCTTTCACTACGTGCTTTCTGCCCGGCCCGAGAGCGGGCGCGCGTGGGAAGAATGGATGGGTACCCAGGCCTACATCAGCCGTTTTGGCGCCACCCACGGCTTTTCCACCTCTGAGGCCGAACTGGCGCACTATGTGACGGTCGTCGGCGACACGGCGGGCATCGACGAAGAGACAGAGGGCGAGTTGATCGTAGCCGGGTGCCGCGTAGAACGCATCGCCGGGCGGACAGCAGACGAGACGGTGGCGATCCTGCAGAGCATGGCCACGCGTGGGCAGCGCTTCCTCAGCCTGGTCGAGATCTAGGCGATGGCCCAGCCCTCCGAGTACCTGGTCCAGCTCGAGGTCTTTAGCGGGCCGCTCGACCTCCTACTGCACTTGATCGAGCAGCAGCAACTGGACGTCACCACCATCTCGCTGGCTCGCGTGACCGACCAGTACCTAGCCTACCTCGAGATGGTGCACGAACGGCGCGCCGACGACCTGGCCGAGTTTGTGGCCGTCGCCGCTCGCCTACTCCTCATCAAGTCGCGCGCCCTCTTGCCCAAGCCCGCAGCCGCGGAAGAGCCGGAAGAAGACGTCGGTGACGATCTGGTCCGCCAGTTGCGCGAGTATAGACGCTTCAAGCAAGCGGCCTCGCTCCTGCGCGAGCGTGACGAGGCTGCCCTCCACATGTACCTGCGCACCGTGCCCACTGCCAGGGTGCTCAACCTCGAACCGCGCCTGGATCTGGGCGAAACCTCACTGGGCGACATGATCGAGGCGCTGTGGGCACTGCTGCAGGAGGAAGCCGAGGACGAGGACACCTTTGCCGTCGAGCCGTACGAGGTGACCATCGGCCAGCGTATCGAGCACATCCAGGGACTGCTCTGCCAGCACGGCGAGATCCAGTTTCAGGAACTGCTGGGCGAGCACAGCTCGCGCCTCGAGCTGATCGTGACGCTCCTTGCCGTGCTTGAGCTGATCCGCAGCCGGTCGGTCACGGTGATGCAGCCGCATCTCTTTGGGCCGATCTCGATCAC
>CAZLMZ010000424.1:0-2968 GCA_964560475.1 uncultured Anaerolineae bacterium | reverse complement strand
GGATAGCCCATCCTATCCAGTGTGTCGTACAAGTTGGCGATGCGGATCTTGTCCCAGCGTGCCTGCAGTTCCACAACCAAAGATGCTTCGTCTACCATCCTGCCTCGCTTTCCTCCTGGAGTATGCTCGGAATCCACGCAAGCTTCTGCTCAGGCCCGATTGTACCTGATTTCCAGTGGGAGGCAAAGTAGCTCGCCAGCTACAGACCTGGACACAGGGTGATGGACCGGTGTAGCCTTCTTCACAGCCCGGGGTCTTGACAATGGTCAATGAGGCAAATGGAGGGAACCAGGATGCCGGCCTGGTGCGACGCACGGTTATCTCTGGCGTGAGGGCCTCCTACGTGCTGACCGCAGCGTCCTGCAGCGCCCGCTCGGAACCGGTCGCAGGCGCCTCCTCGGCGGGAGGCTTCCCAGAAAGCCGGATGACAAAGGTACTGCCGTGCCCAGGATCGACCGTCTCGATCTCGTCGGAGGGACTCACGACCCAGATCTGGCCCCCGTGCGCCTCTACGGCGAGCTTGCAGAAAGGAAGTCCCAGACCAGTGCCGCGCCGCCGCCCCTTGGTCGTAGAGACCTGCTGGAACTTTTGAAAGAGCAGCGACTGGGCTTCTGGAGGGATGCCGGGGCCCGTGTCACTAACGCCAAGCAGGACACCACCATTCTCGGGATCCTTCCGCGCCCACAGGCGGATCACGCCGCCGTTGTCGGTGAACTTGAGCGCATTGTCGACCAGGTTGCCAAGAACGCGCCCCATCAGGGCTGGGTCGACCTGGATCGGTGACAGAGCCGGCTGGGTCACGATCTGCAGCCTGACGTCGATCTCGCGTGCCAGGGAGGCAAAACGCTGCGCAGTCTCCTCAAAGAGGGCTCCAATCTCGACCGGTTGTGTCTCGGTCGTCATGCGCCCGCTTTCAAGCTTGCCGATATCGAGTAGCTGGTCGATCAACCGCAACAGGCGGTCGCTCCCACTCTGCGCCGCCCCCAGCCAACGACGGGATCCCTCCAGATTTCCTCCCTTGATATCGTTCTCCATCAGCTCGAGGCTGCCGCGAAGGACGGCCAGGGGGGAGCGTAGATCGTGGACCAGCATGTGCATCATGTCGTCGCGAAAGCGGTTCAGCTCCGTCTGCTCGGTGATATCTCGCAGGACGATCAACCAACCAACAATGGTACCGCTGCTATCGAGAACCGGGGCCAGCGTCCGCTCCACATACCGTTCCATTGCGCTACCGAGGGGCAGCGTCTTTTGACGCGCACCGCCCTCCTCGATCAAGAGACCACACTCATTCTGTAACTCTTCCACCGCATAGCCCAACCGCTCCAGGAGAGGACCTGCACCAGCCTCTTGGTCGTGAAGCGCCCGACCGATGAGCCCGGATTCGGTCTCGTCCAGCAGCGTGGCCAGCCATGGATTGACCGCCAGGACCCGCCACGCCGTGTCCAGCAAAAGGATGCCTTCCTGTGTCGTGCGCAGGATCGAGTCCAACTCCTGCACCCTGCGCGCTAGCGCCTCATCGGTGCGCTCGTACAGGCGCGCGTTCTGAATCGCTGCTGCCGCCTGTGCTGCGATGGTGACCAGGACCCGTTCGTGGTTGGCGTCGTACACATCCGCCGCATCATACGATTGGACGGCAATCACGCCCAACGACTCGGCCCCAGCTAGGATCGGAACGCCGAGCCAGCACGTCGCCGAGGGCCCAAAGCCAGCCACACCTATCTCACGCAGCCGTCCGGCAACGTCCCGTTTGATCAGCAGGGGGGTCTGAGTACGGAGGATGTACTCTGTAACACCATTCCCGAGAGGGCGTGGTTGGGGATGCACACGTACCCCGTGCTCGATCACCAGTGGGAAGGACACCATCTCGCCCTCAACATCGTACAGCGCCATGTAATAGTTCTGCGCAGGCATGAGGGCGGCGACCTGATCATAGACTGCCTCGAGCACCGTCTCCAGATCGAGGCTCGTGCTGAGCGCACGCCCGACGGCCTGCAAGCTATCCAACTCTTTGACCCGTCGTTCCAGGCGGCGGCGAGACTGGGCAAGGCCACGGAGCATAAGCGACACGGCTATCAGGCCCGTGGAAAACAGCGCAAACTGGCCCACGCCCAGGCGAGTGTAGATCAGGGCGATCTGGGGCGCAAAAAGCAGCGGCGTAGCCTCGAATCTCAGAACGTTAGGGATCGACCGCAGGTAGACGGGGATCGAGACGCGCTCGAGCGAATAGATGTACAGCCCGGCCAGCACAAAGTTGGCCGCCAGGTAGACAACACAGAGCACCACCACCGGCAACAACTGCACACGTACAGCAGCAAGCGGCCACGTGCCTCCGACCAACAAGAATGCCTGTCCCGAGATCAGCACCCCCAGCGAGTGCATCGTGGCGTTCGCAGTCGATACGGCGGCCAACGAGAGCAGATCGGGCTCACGGCGAGCGCCGAGCTCATCGGCCCAACGCTGCCGAACCAGCCCGTGGACCAACGCCGCGACATAGGCCGCACAGGCAGCCGGTACTGGCCCGATCGACAGCGCCGCGGCGATCATGGTCATGGGCAGCAGCGACACTTCCCCCCCGCCGAGCGGAACGCCAAACGTCATCGTGACCATGGCAAGCAGGGCAAACAGCGCCCAGCCCGCCCAAGAGACCAACGGCGAGGGCAGACGCAGGGCCAACCAGATCAGGAGCCCCAGCACGATCAGGCTGGCAGCCAAGGACAGAAGATGACGACTCGAGCGGTTCATCAGGACCTCTCTCTGCGGAACGGCAAATGGCCGCAAGATCATTGTAGCCCAGGGACACCGCTTTGTCAACCCTTCGGCCCGGCCCGCCCGGCCCACGATCTGCGAGAGCAGTGACCTTGACTTCGCATGGCCGCCATGTTATGATCGCGCTCACGATCTGGCCGCACCCGGCCAAGTGCTGAGAGACAAACGTGCCGTGGCTCGGCTTGGTGCGACCTGAAGGGAG
>CAZLMZ010000423.1:0-2973 GCA_964560475.1 uncultured Anaerolineae bacterium | reverse complement strand
ATCGAGTACAGCGCGGCCTGCTCTTGCAGGCGGCCCAGCACCCCACGCAGGATCGCACCTCTGAACGGCGTAAACAGGAAAAAGACGTTCCCCTCCCCATAGTCAGCGTGGCGTGCATCCGCAGTGATGAAAGAGACCCCCGACAAGCCGAGCCTCGCCGCGCTCGCTCGGGCGTAGGCACAAAACGCCGGTTCGATCTCGACGCCACACGTGCGCGCCCCCGTCAACAGGTGAACCAGGATCGCGACGTGTCCCAGGCCCGCCCCGAGGTCATAGAATACGTCCTTGGGACCGATCTGTGCTTCATCGATCATCGCCAGGATCGCCCGCATCGGCGTCGCCTCGTACTGCACCATCTCAGGATCGCGGACTATGGTTTCCCGAGGAGTCGGGTCGGTGAGCAACAGCCCGTGCACCGCCACATCGAGCGCGTCATAGCCCGCGATCAGGTCGGCACGCTTTGTCGATCTGTTTCCCGCATACTGTGCGAGAGCGGCCCGCAAGCTGCGCGGCGTATAGCCTCCTGCACGGATGCGCTGCCGCATGCGATGGAAGAGCCGCTCATCCACCGCCTCCAGGCGCTGGCGCAGCGCACGGGCCCGCGCAGCGAACGGATCGCCCGCATCCAGTCCACGCATGCGAAAGAGCTCCTGCAGGAAGCCCAGTTCGTCCAGGGCGCTGGACCGTGCCTCGAGGTTGTGCGGCGCGAACAGCGATGGGTCTGCCTCCATCGCATCCAGGCTCGCGCCTGCACGCCGCAGATCGACCTCCCTCCGCTCACGCCACGAGTTCGCCACCTGATCCCTCATCTCCTGCCGATCGTCACATCACGTCGATCGGCCATCCGCAGCCCGTTGACGTGCGCCGCCCATCACTCCAGGTACCCGCCCACCTGCGCTTCGTCTAGCACTGCCAGGATCGTAGCCGCAAGCGCGCGCGCCGCGTCTGCGCTGAGCTCTACTGCGACCCGGGCCCCCACCCCGAGCCCTTCGTTCACAAAGTCGATGTTCAGCGCGTGCTCCATCGGCGCGTGGAAGGGATGATCGTAGGAGACGTCGGCCTGGCGCAGGACGAACCACCCCTCCCGCCCCTTGCCACTGCCCTCGATCTGGATCTGTTCTGCAATCATCGTACACATCGTACACTCCTTTCCGATGCACGCAGCCAGCAACGTCAGTTAGGCCAGTCCTCCGAGATACTTCTCCAGGAAGGCCCAGATTCGCTCCCACCCATCGACCGCCTGTTCCTGCCGGTAGTTCGGGCGGTGGTAGTAGAAAAAGCCATGCCCGGCCCCGGGATATCTGTGGAACTCGTAGACCTTGCCGTACTTCTTTAGTGCTTCCTCCTGCTGGTCCACCTGATCCGGCGATGGGCTCTTGTCGTCTTGCCCGAACAGGCCCAGGACAGGGCAAGGGAGCTCTGCCGTATAGTCGATCGGTGCGACGGGAGAGACCGGCGAGAGCTGGTCCTCGCTCATCACCACGCGCCCGCCCCAGCAGTCGACCACTGCGTCGAAACTCTCCACTCGGCACCCCGCCAGGTAAGCGTGCCGGCCTCCTGAACACGTGCCAAAGACCCCGACCTTGTCACCGACGTACGGTAACGCCCGCAGGTAGCGCATCGCCCCGGCAATGTCTCCGACCGCCTGCTCGTCGGGGACACCGCCCGCCGCACGCACCTTGGCCGCCACGTCCTCCGGCGTCCCGTGACCGGCCCGGTGGTACAGGTCCGGTGAGAGGGCCACGTAGCCATGATGGGCGAACCTGCGCGTTGCCTCGCGGTACCACTCGTCCCACCCGGGCAAGTGATGGACCACCACCAACCCGGGAAACGGGCCGGGGCCCAGCGGGCGGGCGAGGTAGGCCAGGATCGTGTCCCCGCCTGCACCAGGCATGGCAATCGTCTCGGCCAGCATGCCTTCATACATATCGGTTTCGTACATAACCCACCTCCAGACCTGCAGTAACCTGCAGCGAACGAATGGCAGATGGCTGCCATACTGACAATGCAACGTAGCGAGCACGGCTCTCGCGGTGCTGCGTTCCCACCGCATCCCATTGTACTGCTGGCATGCTGGCGCCCATTATAGGCGCGATCCCCTTCCGTGTCCAGAGCCTGTTGGCCCGAACCCGCTGCTGCCACCCGGGTGTCCGCCATCCGATCCCGATCGTTCACTATTGTACCCGGCACCTATCTCTGTGTCCCAAACGTCCATCAATGCCCGGGCCACTCCTCGCCAGCGTCTTCCGGTACCGGGCACATCTCCGTGCGCCACATTGACAGGGCGTCCAGAACGTGCTACAGTGCAGCCCACAAAAAGGCCGCCCCTTACCGAAACCAGAGGTGCAAGATGAAAGTCACTGACATCGACGTCATCGTTCAAGCGCGCGAGCCGAACTCGAATCCGATCCGCGATGCACTGCAGTCACTGCCCGGCAGTGGCTCAGTGCGCGTCACCCTGCATACCGACAAAGGCATCACCGGCACAGGCGAGCTCAGCTTTGGCCGCATTCGGGGCGCGCCCTACGCCCTTGCTGCCCTGATCGAGCACGAACTCGTGCCCGTGGTGATCGGCACCGACCCCGCCTATGTGCGGCGAACCTACGAGGCAATGCTTGCCGAGACCGAGTACCACGGATCCTTTGGCCTGGCCATGTTTGGCATTGCCGCGCTCGACACGGCGCTGTGGGACTGCCTGGGCAAGTTCCACGGCGTGCCTTGCTGGCAACTGTGGGGTGCAGCGCGCGATCGCGTGCCCGCCTACGCCATGGTCGGCTGGCTAAACTATGACGATGAAGAGGTGCAGCGAATCTGCAGGCAAGCGGTCGATCAGGGGTTCCGCGCGGTCAAGATCAAGGTCGGCTACCCAACCTTGGAGGAGGATGTCCGCCGCGTCGAAACGGTGCGCCAGGCGATCGGCCCACACGCGCGGATCATGGTCGACGCAAACCAGTCGCTCACCACCAAAGAGGC
>CAZLMZ010000422.1:0-2974 GCA_964560475.1 uncultured Anaerolineae bacterium | reverse complement strand
GAAGGAGGGAGCCAGAGCGTGCAGATCAGCACAAGTCTATTTATCGTCCAGATCATCCTATCTATCGCCATGGTGGTCCTGGTATTGTTCCAGAGCAAGGGGGGACTGGGCAGTCTGTTCGGCGGCGAGGGCAGCGTGTATCATCGCCGCAGGGGGGTGGAAAAGACACTGTTTCAGATCACCATAGGCCTGTCAGTGGCCTTTTTCCTGAGCGCGCTCGCGACAGCGCTCTGGGTGTAGCCTAGCTGACGGCCCGCTCGTCGAGCCCCAGCAGCGCCGAAGCGGTACCGTGCGGCGGCGTTGGGGCGCGGCCTTGGCGATGCCAGCGAATGGGTGCCGTGTGGTTGCTGTTATGCTTCCGGGCGTAACGGCAGCCGGGCGGTCGTGCACCCATTCTTGTGTTTTCTGTCGCTAGGGAGATCCCCGATTGGGCAAGTACATTCGCTGGCAGGCCCTGCTCACCATCCTGGGCATCGTGCTGGTCGCGGCGATCTTGTTCCAACTGGCGCTGCGGCGGGCGAATACGGATTCGATCGGCCTACGATCGGACGCGCAGGGACTGCTTTCCACCGAGACGACGCAGGACACGCCCACCCGCGTCGTCCAGGTCCGCGGCGGGACCTATACAGAGGGCACCGCCGGCTATCCTCACCTGATCAACCCTCTTTTCAGCCACCTGAACGACGTCGACCGCGATCTCTGCGCGTTGGTCTTTGAGGGCCTGACTCAGATCGACGAACGGAACGAGGTCGTGCCGCTCCTGGCGGAGAATTGGCTCGTTTCCGACGACGGCCTGACCTATACCTTTCACCTGCGTGACAGCGTTCGCTGGCAAGACGGCGAGCCGTTCACGGCCAAGGATGTGGTCTTTACGATCGGCCTGCTGCAGAGCGAAGAGCTGACGCCCAGTTCGCCGTATGCCGGGCTGTGGCAGTCGATCGAGGTCTCGGCGGTCGATCCCTATACGGTGCAGTTCCAGCTCATGGAGCCGTACGCGCCCTTTCTCCAGTACACGACGATCGGCCTGCTGCCCGAGCACCTGCTGCGCGACGTGCCCCCGGCCGATCTGGCGAGCGACCCTTTCAACCACGCGCCGGTGGGCACGGGCCTGTTCCGCGTGGAGGCCTCTATCTCGACGCCGGAAC
This sequence comes from uncultured Anaerolineae bacterium, assembly GCA_964560475.1. Taxonomy (GTDB): domain Bacteria; phylum Chloroflexota; class Anaerolineae; order JAFGEY01; family JAFGEY01; genus BS750m-G44. Next base: position 1,829 of record CAZLMZ010000422.1, on the reverse strand, counting down.
GCCTGGTCCTGACGGCGAACCAATACCATCGCCTGTGGGCCCAGACAATGCTCGACGAGATCGAGTTTCGCTTTTACCCCAGTTTCGAGCGTGCGCTGGAAGCTTATGCGGCGGGGCAGGTGATGGGCGTGAGCAACATCCTGGCCGAGGACCTGGATCGGGCGCGCGAGCTGCCCGATCTGCAGCTCTTGTCAGCCCACCTCTCGGGGCTGAGCATGGTGCTGCTCAACCTCAATAACCCCGAAGCCATCTTTTTCCAGGACGAGCGCGTGCGGCAGGCGCTGCTCTACGGCCTGGACCGCCAGGGCCTGGTCGACACGGTGCTGGACGGGCGCGGGCTGGTGCTGAGCAGCCCGATCATGCCCCAATCCTGGGCCTATGACAGCTCGCTGGAGCCCTATCCCTACGATCCCGCGCGCGCCGTCGAGCTGCTGGAGGAAGCGGGCTGGACGCTTCCCGATCCGGCAGAGCTGGCCCTCGTCGAGTCGTCGTCGGACGAGGTGCAGCCGCGCACCAAGCGCGGCGAGTCGTTCGAGTTCACCCTCCTGGCGAGCGATGTGCCGGACCGGGTGGCACTGGCCTATGCGATCGCCAGACAGTGGGGCGAGCTCGGCGTTCGCGTCGAGGTCGAGGCGGTGAGCCTGTCGGAGCTTATGGAAGACCACCTGCGCCCGCGGGAGTACGACGCGGCGCTGGTGCAGTGGCAGGTACGCACCGACCCGGATCCCTATCCGCTGTGGCATTCGACGCAGGCCGAGAGCGGGCAGAACTATGGCGGATTCGTGGATCGCGATGCAGACGAGGCGATCGAGGTCGCGCGGCAGCTCACCGACCACGGGCGGCGTGCCGAGCTGTATGCCCAGTTCCAGGAGGTGTTCGCCGAACGAGTGCCGGCGATCCTGCTCTACCAGCCCGTCTATACCTTCGGCGTGGACGCGCGGGTGCGCAACGTGCAGATCGCGCCGATGCTAGACCCGAGCGGCCGGTTCCGGACCGTGGCCCAATGGGCTGTGCGCGAGCAAGAGATCCCGCTCGCGGAGCTCAACGATCAGGTCGGCGACTCACTTGACAAGCGGGGGGAACCGTGATATCATACGCGCCGTCGGTGAGCCGAAGTGGCGGAACAGGCAGACGCGCTACGTTCAGGGCGTAGTGAGGTTTACCCTCATGTGGGTTCAAATCCCACCTTCGGCACTGGGGTCCTGAACCATACCTGGTTCAGGACTTTTTCTTTCGGGAGAAGTCGTGCCGTCTATGTGTCCTGTGAGCCGCCCTAGCAATGGCATCCACGACCGGCAGGCACGTACGCAGTTCGTGCTGGCGCTGGCCATTGTGCTCCTGGCCTTTGGCCTGCGCGTCTACCGCCTCGATACACAGTCCTTTGCCTTCGACGAGGGCTGGACCAGCTATGCTATCCACCACACCTGGCGTGAGATATGGCGCGTCCTGGTGCCTGACAATCACCCTCCACTCTACTATGTGACGGTCAAGGCCCTGGCCGAGGTGGCAGGCTACAGCGATTTCGCCGTGCGCATGCTCTCGGTCCTGCTGGGCACCGCGCTGGTGGCGGCGCTGTACGCGCTCGGGTGCGCGCTGTCCGGGCCGGCCGGCGGCCTGGCGGCAGCGCTCCTGGCAGCGTGTTCGCCGCTGTTGATCTACTATGCGCAAGAAGCGCGCATGTACAGCCTGCTGATGCTGCTGGTCGCGCTGTCGTCGTACAGCTTGATCCGGCTGGCACGTGGCGGGCGCGACCTTTGGGGTCTCGCGGCCTATGTCCTCACGGCTGTTGGTGCCCTGTACACGCACTATTTCGCGGTGCTGATCCTGCT
>CAZLMZ010000421.1:0-2986 GCA_964560475.1 uncultured Anaerolineae bacterium | reverse complement strand
CGCCTCGATCTCGGCCGGATACGGATAGGCCGCGCCGACCTCGCGCAGGATCTGTGGCTTGCGCTCGACGATCGTCTTGCGCGCAAAAGAGCCCGGTTCCGAGGTCATCAGCGGCGGCGGATAGCCGCTTCGATCGACGATCACCTAGCGCAGCCCTTCGATCAGGCGAACGATCAGCTCGCCCCCCTCCAGGTCGATCGTCTCGATCACGTCGGGGATATCCGGGATCAGGATCTCTCCCTGCAAGCCGCGGACCACGTACACTGGGTTGGCTCCAGTCTCGATGATGTCCGCGACCTCGCCCAACTCTTCCCCTTCGACCGTTTCCACGCGCAGGCCTAGCATGTCGTGCAGGTAGACCTCGCCTTCGGCGAGCGGCACGGCATCCTCGACCGCGATATAAACCCACTGCCCGCGCAGTTCCCCGGCCGCCGTGCGGTCGATCACCTCGCGGAACTTGAGCAGGACCCTGCCCTGATGGAAGCGATGCCCCTCGATCTCGTAAGGCCTGTGGCCTGGTCCCAGATACACCCGCCGGTAGACGCCAAAGCGTTCGGGAAAGTCGGTGTGGATCTCGACCCGTACCTCGCCGCGCACGCCGTGGGGACGCAGGATGCGCCCGATCGCCAAAAAAGCTGGCTCAGATGGGAGTTCGGACCCATCTGAGCCACGCGTACCATGCGAGACCGGATGACCCCGGTCATGGCTCATGAAACAATCTCCAACGTTGCTCGTTTGCTCTGCCTGGTCGCCACGACACGCAGCAGCGTGCGCATCGCGTTCGCGACCCGGCCGCCCTTGCCGATGACGCGCCCCATATCCTCGGGAGCAACCTGCAGCTCGTAGATGACGGTGTTACCTCCATCAACCTCGGTGACGCGCACTTGAGAGGGATCATCCACGATCGATCGGACGACGTACTCGACGAATTCCTGCATGTCAACAGCGCTCATGGTCTCCCACCTTTCACCTAGGCTATGCCTGCAGCTCTAGAGACACCTGTCCGCTCTCTCGCCTAACGTGGGGAGCCAGAGAAACCGGCTGCAGTGGATCTCCCGATAGGGCTCAAGGATACGGCCTATCCTGCCGCCTCCTCAGTCTCTGTGCTCTCGGCCGGGACCTCGGGCGCGGCCTCTTGGGCCTCGGCGGTCTCGGTCGCGACTTGCTCAGGCGCGGCTTCTTCAACCACAGCTTCCTCGGCCACGGCTTCTTCAGTCGCAGCTTCCTCAACCGCAGTTTCTGCGACCACTGCTTCTGCCGGCGCTGCCCCGCCCAGCACGCCGACCTTGCGCAGCAGGCGCGCCGCCGGATCGCTGGGCTGTGCGCCCACCGACAGCCAGTAACGCGCGCGCTCGGCGTCGATCTCGATCGTCGGTGGCTCGTTCCGGGGGTTGTAAAAGCCTATGTTCTCGATGAACCGGCCATTCCGGGGCGACTCTGAATCGGCCACCACCACGCGGTAGCTCGGCTGATGTCGTTTTCCCATGCGTCGTAGACGAATTCGAACCATGTACAGACTTCTCCTTAGAGTTGATCGTTTCCCAGACGCCGCGTCCTACTGGAACATCGACATCAGGTTACGCATATTTCGCTTGTTCCCAGAGAAGCGCTTCATCATGCGCTGCACTTCACGGAACTCACGTAACAATTGGTTGACCTCTTGGACCGTGTGTCCACTTCCCCTGGCAATGCGCCGCCTGCGACTGCCATTGATCACCCGCGGATTGTGGCGCTCCTCCCGGGTCATCGACTGGATGATCGACTCGATACGCTTGAACTGCTCGTCGGTCATCTCGGACGAGAGCTCGTCCTTGTACCGGGACATGCCAGGGATCAGCTCCATCAGTTGCCCTAGCGGCCCGATCTTTTTGAACTGCTGCATCTGGCCCAGGAAATCCTCCAGCGTAAAGCTCCCTTCGAGCACGCGCTGCGCCGTGGCGACCGCTTCTTCCTGGTCGACCGCCGACTGGGCCTTTTCGATTAGGGTTAGGATATCGCCCATCCCCAGGATGCGCGACGCCAAGCGATCCGGGTAAAAGGGTTCCAGGTCACCCACCCTTTCCCCGGTCCCCAGGAACTTGATCGGGACGCCCGTCACCTCGCGGATCGAGATCGCGGCGCCGCCACGCGCGTCGCCATCCACCTTGGTAAAGATGACACCGGTCAAGCCGACGCGCTTGTCGAACTCGGAAGCTACGTTGACCGCTTCCTGCCCGGTCATCGCATCGGCTACCAGGAGCACCTCGTCGGGCTTGGTGCGGGCCTTGATCTCTTCCAGTTCGCGCATCATGGCGTCGTCGACCTGCAGGCGCCCGGCCGTATCGAGCAGGGCGACGCTGTAGGCTGCCTCGCGGGCGTGCTGGATCGCGTGGGTACAGATCTCTGGCGGGGGGACTTTGGTCCCCTCGTTGTGCACCGGCACGTCGATCTGGCGTCCCAGGGCTTCCAGTTGGTCGACCGCCGCCGGCCGGTAGGTGTCCGCGGCCACCATGAGCGGGCGTTGCCCCGACTTGCGCAGGCGCACGGCCAGCTTGGCGGCAGCGGTCGTCTTGCCCGAGCCCTGCAGGCCCACCAACATGATCACGTGCGGCGACGGGCCGGCCAGATTCAGCGGCGCAGCCTCGCCCAGCGTCTCGATCAGCTCTTCGTTGACGATCTTGATCACCTGCTGGGCAGGCGTCAGGCTGCGCATGACCTGGCTGCCGATCGCGCGTTCCTTGACTCGGCCGACGAACGCCTTGACGACCTTGTAGTTGACGTCCGCCTCGAGCAAGGCCAGCCGGACGTCGCGCAACGCGGTATCTATGTCTCGATCGGTGAGCTTACCCCGCTTGCCCAGTTGCTCAAAGGTCGCCTGTAACTTGGCCGTCAGATTCTCAAACACGACTGGTAATACCCTTCAGATTACATTCCGCCATGATATCGATACGCCTTGTAGCGTGAAGACTAATTGTATCGCATAAACGGCCTTTCGTCAAATCAGAGC
>CAZLMZ010000420.1:0-3011 GCA_964560475.1 uncultured Anaerolineae bacterium | reverse complement strand
CTGCCCAGCTTTGCCAGGAGCTCGCGCCCGCTCGCCGTGTACGTGTAGTTCGGCTCGTCGTACCCGACGTAGCGCCAGATTCGGCGCAGCGGCTGCTGGCGGTCGAGGTAGACCCGCACTTTTGACCCTGGCCGGCTTGTCTCGGATAAGTCAGCCATCTTGCCCCTTTGAAATCTCGCCTCGATCGCGAATTCTGTCTAGGATCGCCTGGTAGTCCTGCACCGTGTCCAAGTCGATCAGGATACCCTCCTCATCCACCTCGACGGCAGTATGGCCGGCGCGGTGGATGACGTCCCGCAGCGTCGTCCCGGGTGGCTGCGCCAGGATCTCGGGCACCAGGCTGCGATCGAGCAGCACCGGATGGCCCTTCTTGCCGTGGTAGGTCGGGAGGACGACCGTGCCCTCTGCCGCCAACAGGCGCGCATAGACCTGGGCGGGTACCAGCGGCTGATCCCCGGGGAGCAGAAAAAAGCGCCTGGCCCTCACCTCAGCAGCGCCCGCACACACCGAGCTGAACATCCCCTCCCGGTAGCGCGCATTGTGCACCAGGGTCACATCTGCCCGGCCTGCGAGCAGCGCCCGGAGGCGCTCTGCTTGCCAGCCAGTAACGACGATCACCCGCTCCACAAAGGGCGACATGCCCTCGATCGCGCGTTCGAGGACCGTCTTGGACCCAAGCGGGAGGGTCATCTTGAACTGGCCACTTCGCGTGGACAGCCCAGCGGCCAGGACAACGCCCTCTACGTCCTTCATGGCGCCTCCCCAAGCAGGGGCCGTAGCCGCAGCGCCATCCATGGCCTGCCAGGCAGCGGGATCTCGTCCTCGGCACGGTACGTGCCGGGCAGCGTCTCGATTGTCATCTCCCAGGTGTCGATCAGGTCAGCGTGAAAGGCCACGCCGCGAGGGAGGCCAAACCGCCAGCCACCCGGCTGGTGCTCGCCAAAGTAGATCAGCCGGTAATCGCCGTGACCCGCTCCTGAGACACGGGTCCAGACCCACGACTCTTCCAGTGGCTCCAATGGACCAGGGCCAGACTCCATAATCTCGCGCAAGAAACCGATGCGCTTCCAGCTCTCGCCGTGCAGTATGCCCCCCTTGGACCACCACAAGATATCCTGCGGGTGAAGGTAGGTCTCGCCGTGCCCGGCGTAGCCGCCATTCGCCACCATCACCCAGGTGCGGTGGACGAGCTCACGCGCCGAGATGTTGCCCCACGGCAGCGGGATATTGCCCTCGTACTCGCACTCGTCGTCGATCACCGGCTTGCCATATGCCTGCCGCCACGCCCTGGCCCGCTTGACGTCGGGGTTCTGGATGCAGACGTGGCTGATCCAGGGCCTCGTATGGTCATAGTTCATGTCGAGCGAGCCATTGTGGATCGAGCACAGGTGACCGTACGGGTCGTGCTGGCCCACGATCCGGAAAAAGAGGTCCCACTGCTCCATCGGCTTGCGCTCGAGCAGGAAATCATACTCGTTGGCCATCGACCACCACACGTTGCGGTAGGGAGCCAGGCGCGTCACCACGTAGCGCAGGTAGCGGAAATCCTGCCTGGCGCTCATCTTGCTGTAGCCCCAGCGGTCGTAGGGGTGAAAGAGGATCAAATCTGCCTCGATCCCCAGCGCCAGCAGGTCTGTCACCCGCCGCTCGAGGTGACGGAAAAAGGCCGGATCAGGACGATCGAAATCGCTCGTCTCGTCCGGCAGCCGCACGAACGGATAGCGGGGCGGTTCGTTGCGGTTGTAAACATAGTCCTTGGGAAAGACGCACATGCGCACCTTGTTAAAGGGCGCCGAGGCCAGCGTCTCGAGCGTCTGCTCCTGCAGCGCCTCCTCCTGGTGGATCCAGGCGTAGCAGGTCGTGCCAAAGGGATAGTAGGGCGTCCCATCGGCATAGCGGAAGTGATACGTGTCTGCCACGCGCACCGGGCCATGGTTGCCGGGCGAAGGAGGGACGCAGCGCAGCGTCCCACGCCGGCCGTCCAGCTCTGGCTGGCTGCTGGTCGTCGCGTACGTCCACTCGCCCGGCGCGTCGGGCATAAAGCGCACCCGGTACGTGCCCTCGCCGTCGTAGAAACCATCTACCTGCACGGTACGCTCGCCCAGCGTAAACTGGGCCTGCAGTTTCACCTCGGCGAACAGGTTGCCCCGGCTCGGTCCCTCCAGCGCGACCTCGAACGTGCCCCACTGCTCGACCTTTTGCGGCTGTTCTGCTTCTACCATCCAACTCGCTCTCTTCCCAGCGCACAGGCACGAGGCGGCGCGATCGCCCGCGCCCCCTACCCGGCACCTCGTAGACAGGCGAATCAGACCTCGCTCTGGCTAATCCCAGCCGTCCTCGCCAGGGAATATGTTGCCGTACTTGACGCTGCTGCGCGGCCCTGCCATCATATCCGCGACGGCGTCGCGCCAGGTCTGATAGTGCACCGTCTCTTTGTGCTTGGCCGGATCGTCTGCCGTCCGGTAGACCTCGACCAGCACGAACCGGGTCGGATCATCCTGCTGCTGCACGACGTCAAAACGCGCGATGCCCGGTTCCTGCACGCTCTGCCGTGCGTTGGCCACCGTCGCCTCCTTGAACGCCTGGATCTGATCCTCCGTGACGTGCACGTGCACATGAACGACTAGCATCGGGCCTGCTCCTTTCGATGCTCAGGCACGGCTAAACCCGTGCGGCCCTCACTCCGCTCGCTCGATCCGCACCGCCGCGCCGCCGGGAACGGCGCGGAACCCCGTCGCGTCGCCGCTGATGCGTCCCAGCACATTGACCGGGCTGTAGGCGCGCGGCTCGTCCCCGCGGCTGGCCGGCGTGGGCCCGAAAAAGATGCAAAAGGCCCGGCCGACCGGCCAGTAGCCCAGCTCTCCCACCTCCACCTCGGCACGCGCGTCCGGTGCCTGCTCTGCCGTCACCGGGATCTCGAAATAGATCTCGTCTCCCCACGTGTTCGCCCGGCCATCGATCGGCAGGGCTTCCCACACCTGCTGCGCGGTCGCGCTCTCGTTGAGCTCTGC
>CAZLMZ010000419.1:0-3013 GCA_964560475.1 uncultured Anaerolineae bacterium | reverse complement strand
GAGATGCCGTCGAAATCGGCATTCTCGTGAGTCAGGATCACGCTCAGGTGAGGCAAGGGCACGGCCAATTCCTTCTAGAAAGCGACCGGGCTCGATGGCCCGGTCGCTTCCAGTATCACCACCCGCGTAGAAGAGCTGTCGCTGAGAAAGACGGACTAGGCGCTACTCTCAGACATGACCTCGTCGGCCGGGACCTGCTCTATCGAGGCACGCTCTGCTGCGCGAAAGACGATTGCGTCGTCCTCTACGTCGGCGAGCACGTGCCCCTGCGAGAGCTCGCCGCTCAAAAGCTGGATCGACAACGGGTTCTCGATGTACCGCTGCAACGCACGCCGCAGCGGGCGTGCCCCGAACTGCGGGTCGTACCCCCTGTCCGCCAGCCACGCACGTGCCGTATCGGTCAGGGATAGCTGCACGCCCTGTTCGAGCAGGCGTGCGCCTACCTCGTGCATCTGCAGATCCACAATCTGGAGCATGTGCTCTTCCGTCAGGTTGTGGAAGATGATGATCTCGTCGATCCGGTTCAGGAACTCGGGCCGGAACGTCTTTTTCAGCGCATCGCGGATCTCGTCGCGCAAGTTCTCCTCGTCTTTGCTCACCTCCCCGTTCGGGTGCGGGAAGCCGATCGTGCCGCCCTTGCGGGCGAAGCGCGTGCCGATGTTCGACGTCATGATCAGCACCGTGTTCCGAAAGTCGACGACGTGTCCCTGCCCGTCGGTCAGCCGACCCTCTTCCAGGATCTGCAGCAGTGAGTTCCAGACGTCCGGGTGTGCCTTCTCGATCTCGTCAAAGAGCACAACCTGATACGGGCGCCGCCGAACCGCTTCGGTGATCTGGCCTCCCTCTTCGTAACCTACGTAGCCGGGAGGCGCGCCAGTCAGCCGCGACACGGTGTGCCGCTCCTGAAAATCGCTCATGTCGATCGTCAGCAGCGCTTCCTCATCGCCAAACATGAACTCGGCGAGCGCCTTGGCCATCTCGGTCTTGCCCACACCAGAGGAGCCCAGGAAGATAAAGCTGCCGATCGGGCGCCGCGGGTCCTTGAGCCCGGAACGGGCGCGCCGGATCGCGTTCGATACGGCGACGATCCCCTCCTCCTGGCCCACAATGCGCTCGCGAAGCCGATCCTCCATGTGCAGCAGCTTTTCGGCTTCTGTCTCCATCATCGCTGAGACGGGGATGCCGGTCCAGCTCTCCACGACCTGGGCGATATCGGCCTCCTCGACCAGCTCGTCCAGGTTCATCTCCTGCTGCCAGGCATCACGCTGCAGCTCGTATTCCTCTTGCAGCTTGAGTCGATCGGCCTTGAACTGCATGGCGTGTTCATAGTCCTGATCGGTGCTGGCCGCGTTCTCTTCGGCCGTCAGGCGCGCGATCTCTTTGCGCATCGCCTTGAGCTCAGGCGGCATCTCATAGATCGCGATCCGCACCTTGGCCGCCGCCTCGTCGATCAGGTCGATTGCCTTGTCCGGCAAGCGCCGATCGGTGACGTAGCGGTGCGAGAGCTGTGCCGCAGCCACGAGCGCCCCATCGGTAAACGACACGCCGTGATGCGCCTCGTAGCGGTCGCGCAGGCCACGCAGCATCTGGATCGTCTCTTCGACGTCCGGCTCTTCCACGTACACCGGCGCAAAACGCCGCTCGAGAGCCGAGTCCTTCTCGATATACTGACGGTACTCGTCGAGCGTCGTCGCTCCAATACACTGCAGCTCGCCGCGAGCCAGGGCCGGCTTGAGCATGTTGCCGGCATCGAGCGCGCCCGTCGCGGAACCTGCCCCGACGACGTTGTGGATCTCGTCGATAAAGAGAATGATCTCGCCCTCGGAGCGCTGGATCTCGGACATCGCGTTCTTGAGGCGCTCCTCAAAATCGCCGCGGAAGCGCGAGCCCGCGACCATGCTGCCCAGGTCGAGCTGCACGACCTTCTTGCCACTCAAGATCTCGGGCACGTCCTCGTTGGCGATCTTTTGTGCCAGCCCCTCGATGATCGCCGTCTTGCCCACGCCCGCCTCGCCGATCAGCACTGGGTTGTTCTTGGTGCGGCGGCTAAGCACCTGGATCACGCGCAAGATCTCCTTGTCGCGGCCGATCACCGGATCGAGTTTGCCACCGAACGCCAGTTGGGTCAGGTCACGACTGTATTTCTCCAGGGTCCGGTACTGCGTCTCTGCGCGCGGGCTGGTCACACGCTGCCCACCCCGGATCTCCTTGATCGCGTCATAGATGCGCTGCTTGGTGACGCCGTTATCGCGCAGCAGCCGATCGGTCGGCGTCCCACGCTCGCCGGCAATGGCCAGAAAGATGTGCTCGGTCGAGATGTACTCATCTCGCAGGCTGCTAGCCTCCCGGTTTGCTTGGTCAAAGACCCGCTTCACGCGGGGCGTAATGAACATCTGCCCCGCGCCGCCCCCATAGATCGATGCCTTGGGGCTGGCGCGCAGAATCTCGTCGAGCCGTCGCTTGACCATTTCGACGTCGGCACCCAGCGTCTCCATGATCTCAGCCACAACCCCCTCTGGCTGTTCCAGAAGGGCGAGGAGCAAGTGCTCCACATCGATCTGGTTGTGGCTGTAGCGCATCAGGATCTCTTGGGCGCGCATGGCTGCATCTTGGGCACGCTCAGTAAAACGATCGTATCTCATCACCATAGGTCTAACCTCTACTATACGCGTACTCGCCTACATCGCGTCCGGACCAGCGGGTCCGATACCACGGAAGAGACGGTTACAAGCATAAGTCGCTCATCCACATTATACTCTACTTCACCCATACAGACAACACACTTTCACGAGGACCACACGCCGCCGCCGAGTCCCGTAAACTGTCCTTACCTAACATGACGCTCCATCTGGTGGGGAGATTACGTCCGCCATCGGCCGTACCGCGCTTGCGGTGCCCTCGGTGGATGACCCGCGGACAGGGCGAGGTGTCATCTGCTAGAGCTCATCGTGGAGCAAGTATACCATAACCACATTAGAAGTACATTAGAATCGCCTTAGAACAGCATCAGAGT
>CAZLMZ010000418.1:0-3013 GCA_964560475.1 uncultured Anaerolineae bacterium | reverse complement strand
AGGAAGGAGCGCATCAGCTTGAGCGTCTCTGCCGGGCGGGGGAAAAGCAGGCGGTGCAGCGCACGGGCCAGGCAGATCCGGATCAGTCGTTCCTCGTCCTCGCGATGCGCGGCGATAAGGGCCAGCGCACCATCCGGATCGTCGGCGCAGCGATCGAGGATCTCGGCATAGAGGCGCAGCGCGCGCATCGGGCCAGCACGCCCGGGGGCGCGGGAAGGGGTGTGCGCGAACAGATCCGCCCGGACCTCGGCTGCCAGCGCCGGATCCCCGATCTCGACCAGCGCGTCGAGCGTCGCCAGCCCGGCATAGACCTCGTCGCCCTCCTGCCAGTGCAGCAGCGGCGCGACGGCCTCCGGGCGGACGCGCCACAGCGCGGGCAGGGCCTCGATCACCCGCCGGCGGATGTCGGTGCGCCACTCGGGATCGGGCGGGTCAGCGCGCAAGGCTTCCATCAGCGCCACCGTCCGCGCTGCATCCACCTCGAGCAGTGCGGGCAGGGCTTCGGCCAGGCGCCGCTTGAGCTCCCAGCGCGGGCTGCGCGCCACGGCGGCGAGCACGGTAAAGGGGAGGCTGCTTTGCGGCGACGGGTCCGCGATACAGTCGCCCAAGAGGTCATCCAGGTAGCGCTCTTCCTCGCTGAGCGAGCGCGTGCTGGGCGCGCCGCTGGGCACGACTGCCAGGTCGACGGACGGCAGCGCCGTACGCGCGCCACGCAGCAGCAGCAGCAGCGATTCCTCCACAAAGCGGACCTGGGCAGGCAGGATCTGCGGGTCGCGGCGCAGCGCCTCCAGCTCCTGGGCAATGCGGTAGAGCGTCTCGTCGCGCGGGTGAAGCGACAGCTCGGGCGCCGTGCTCGGGGCGAGGTCGGCCGCCGAAAGGAGTGCGTCGGTCTCGCCCTGATCCAGGTCGAGGGCGCGTGCCAGGGCCAGGATCTGGCTTCGCCGGTGCAGGGGAGCGCGCGTGCCGCTCTCGACGCGGCTGATCGTGCTGCCGCTCAACCCCACCTTGACGGCCAGGTCGTTCTGCGAGAGCGCAGCGCGCTCGCGATAGTTCTTGAGTAGGATGCCAAACGTGCTCATCGTGTCCCCCGCCGGACGTGAGACTGCTGTTTGCCAGGTAGTACCAGTATACCATGTTTCTGCGTTTTGTCAATGTTAGGCATGGAAATCATTGACAAGACGCAGATCATGTGTTATGATGGAAGGCAACGGTCGTCCTACGGGACGATCCCTCCGCGCTGCAGCAGTGCTGGCCCTGCTGCAGCGCGCCGACAAGCACAGGTGAGGAAAGGACGAGGCAGCCGGGTACGCGTTCTGGCCCGCGCGGCCCAGTATTCTCGAGGAGATGCGCCATGAGACGCCACCAGTCCTACATCGTACTGCTCGTTGCTGCTGTCGTCATTGGACTGTGGCTGGGAGGGCGGTTGCGCGCGCCGGCAACGCGCACACCGACGGCGTACGAGCTGGAGCGTTCCTCTATGCAGCTTGCGTTTGCGCAGACGTTGCTGCCGTACCGGCTTGCCTTTCGTGTAGGACTGGGCGCGGTCCTGCTGCTGACGATGGGCGGCCTGGGGTGGGGCATCGTGCGCTGGGTGCACCGCCGCGTCGACACCATCTATCCGGATGGCGCCGGCCTGTATCCGATCCGCGAGCGGCGCATCGGCCGGACGCACGTGTTTCACGATCCCAACCGCGCCCCCAGCGCGACGACTGCCTATGTCACAGGCCAGCCCGGCCTGCACGTCGACCACGCGCTGCCCGAGGGTGGGGCATACGTGCAGGGGCAGGTTACGGGCCAGGCGCAGGCGGCGCAGGCCATACGCGCTGCGGTCAGCGGCGGGAGGAGCCTGCCTGCTGGTGGGGCTCTCGCAGCGGGCACGTTCGCCGGGCACCGCGTCTCGCGACCGCTGCCCGAGGTCGTCTCGCTCGACCTGGAGCCGTCGCACGTCGAGCGCTTGCTGATCGTGGACGGCGACGATGCAGCCTGATCGGGATCGGGTCCGTACGTGCGGCTCGCTCGACGCGCAGGCCCCGCTCGGTCCACAAGGTCCACAAGGTCCGCTCGGTCCGAAGGACGAGGTGCATCGCGCGGCACAGCGCATTCGCGACGCGCTGACGCGCCTCGGCTACTGCTACGAGACGAAATCGGGCGAACTGATCGAGGTCTCTTACCGGCAGTTGGGCCTGGTGGGGGATCGCTACGGCCTGCTCGAGATCGACGTGCAGCGCCTGCCGCCGCGCGTGCGGATCGACAGGCTCTCTCAGGCCGAGACGCTGCATCACCTGACGGCAGTGGTGGGCAAGCCGGTGCACGTGCTCAACACCACTGGCCTGACCTACTGCGTCGAGCTGCAGCTACGACCTGCGCGGCGCCTGCCGCGCCGCGTCCCGCTCGACCTGGCGGAGCGCCCGGAGGGCCCGTACATGATCCCGATCGGGCAGGGGCTGGAGGGCGCGGAATGGCGCAGTCTGCTCGAAACGTCGCACATCCTGGTCGGCGGTGAGAGCCGCAGCGGCAAGTCTACCTGGCTGAACGCGATGCTGATCGCGCTCCTGGCCGCGCACACGCCGGAAGAGCTGCAGATGGCCCTAGTCGATCCCAAGGGGGTCGAGTTTACTCCCTATGACGGGATCCCGCACCTGGTGCGCCCGGTGGCGGTGACGCCCGCTGCCGCTTCTGCGGTGACGAGCGGGCTGGTGACCGAGATCGACCGGCGGCGCGATCTGTTCGCCGGGGTCTATGCGCGCAACCTCTCGACCTACAACGAGCGCATGCGCCGTGCGGGCGGCGAGGCGCTGCCGCTGATCCTCGCCGTGGTCGACGAGGTGACCGACATTGCCCTGCAGTGCGGGCTGCGGAGCACCTTTTACCAGAACCTGATCCGCCTCTCCAGCAAGGGAGCAGCCTTTGGCCTGGTCCTGGTCCTGGCCACACAGAACCCCAAGGCGGAGGTGCTGTCCACGCTGATCCGCGGCAACATGTCGACACGCATCGCCTTCCGGGTCAGCAGCGC
>CAZLMZ010000417.1:0-3015 GCA_964560475.1 uncultured Anaerolineae bacterium | reverse complement strand
TGCCCCACGCTCTGTAGGGCGACGACCACCTCGGTTGCCTGATCCCGTAGGTCAAAGAGCGTCTGTGCCTCGGCCAACGAGATGTACACCATCTGTTTCTCTGCCTCTGGGAGTCCCAGATCGTAGACGCCGACGACGGTCATCGTGCGGCGGCGCATCTGCTCGTGGGTAGCCCTGCCCAGCAAGGTGATGCGATCACCCACATCTACCTTCAACTGGGCAGCCATCGCCTGGCCGATAAGGATCAGGTCCTGATCGTCGGCGGCCAGGTACCGGCCTCGGGCCATGTTCTGTGCCAACAGGCCCACCGGTGCCTCGAGTTCTGGCTCGATGCCGCTGATCATCACGGGCATCGTGGCCTCGCGACTGCTGACAAAGCCACCGGTGTTGATGCGCCGCGAGGCAGCCACCACCTGTGGCTGGACCTGTGCCGCCTGCACGACCGCATCCGCATCCACCAACGGCAACAGAGGCAATCGTTTGGCCTTCTCCCGATACCCCGGCGCGTGCACCTGCACGTTGCCCCCCTGCAAGCGCACCGCGTTGCCGAAAATGGCTTGCTGAAACCCGGCGATGGAGCCATCCATGAAAGCCAAGAAGACCAGTCCCAGCGTGATGGCGACCAATGCGATCAGCGTGCGCCGTTTGTTGCGCCAGACGTTCCGCCACGCCATTCTGACGAGTTTTCCCATTTCATTCACCTCTCAGCTTGACCGTGCTTCGCCTCGCTTTCGCGCGTCACGATGCGGGTGACGGAGATCAGCGTCAGGTTCAGATCCCACAACTTGGACAGGATGCCGCGTAACCTGGCCTGATCGGCCACTACGCCGGTTAGCGTGGTGATAGGCGTGTCATCGCTTGCCCTCTCAAAGCCCATCGCCATCTCCTCAAACCAATCCGACCAACGCTCGTTGAGCCTTCCTTCGACTCGGATCTGATAGACTTGCTGTTCGTCAGCATGCGTTTCACTACTCATCACGCCTATCTCCTGGTACTGATCCCTGATTTCCCGATACCGAGCGGCAGCCTGCAACTTATCTACAGCATACTCCAGGCGTAGGTGAGTTGTCTTCCCCAAATAGGTGAGAGGAATAGGTGATTGGTTGGGTGGAAAAACGCAGGGAGAGATAACCAGTGTCCTGCAGGCTGGAAAAGGCAATCGCCGAGTGGCTCAGTGGAGCTGGAGACTAGATCTTGCGTTGGTTATAGTAGGTTTAGCTCTGTGGCTCGCGCGATGGCCTCGTGCCGGCTGTGGGCGTCCAACTTGACATATATGTTCTTGATGTGAGAGCGCACAGTGTTCACGGAAAGGACGAGTTCTCGAGCCATCTCGACGCTCGTCAGGTTCGTTGTCAACAGCTGTAGCACCTCGGTTTCGCGCCTGCTGAGAGGTTCTACGGGGGCGGGGGCAAAGCGGGATGGGAGGGGTTCTTCTGGTTCTGTCTCTTCCCCTTTGCCGAATGCCTCGAGTAATCTGCGCACATAGCTCGACGCGGCGGTACGTGATGGGGCCTGGTGCCTGTGTTGCTGCGCTTTGAGGATCTGCCTCAACAGCGCTGCCATCGGTGCGCCCCTATCCACAAAAGTGCGCACGAAACCTTCTGGCTCGGCCAAGGAGAGGGCCTGCTCCAGGCAGCGCATGGCCTGGGGGGTATCGCTCCGCACCTGGAAAGCCAGCGACTCGAGCGCCAGGGTTTCGATGGTGAACATCGTCCATCCGCCGGTCTCTGTCACCGGGAGCAGCGGACTCAGTACGGCCAACGCTTCGTCGGGCCGGCCCTGGGCAATGAGCGCCTCGGCATAGGCCAGGTACTCGAGTGCAGCATAGAGGAAAGGAACTGTGCGGCTCCCTTCCTCCAACTCGCCGGCGTCGATTCTCTCTTCCAGCCGCCGTTCCTCGGCCCAGCGGATAACCGCGTTGTGATCGTCTTGCTGGATCCAAAGGCGCGCTTGATACACACCTGTGACAATGGCAGCTACCTTCATGCCGTCGAATGCCGCCACCACCTCCCGCGCCTGGCGCATGGCTACACGCACGGCCTCTGGATCGCCCAACGCCTGTTCCACACAGGCCAGAGTGATGTAGCCGGTGAAGGTGCCCGTCTTTTCCCACCTAGCGGCCAGTTCGATGCCTTCTTCGAGGCAACGCCGCGCCGCTTCCAGATCATCCCACTCTCGCAGCAGATAGCCCATCCCGATGAGCGCTACCCCGGCAATAGGCAGGCGACGCCCCCGGCCATCCGTGGCCCGCTCCAACGCCTGCTCGTAGAACGCCCTGGCTTCGTGGAGCTGACCACGTACGATGTGTAGCTCTGCCAGATGACAGAGTGCCAATACGGTGATCGTGAGATTGCCAATCTGCCGGCCGACGCGGACTGCCTCCTCAAGGGCGCTGGCCGCAGTCGCAAAATCACCGCTCCACATGTAGGTAATGCCCAGGAACCCGGCGACCAGGCTGCGGAGAAACAGGTTGTCCTCAGCCAGAAGTGCCAGTGCCTGCTGAGCCAGTTCGACGCTCTGGCGCGTGTCTCCCCGGTAGGCAGCGATCAGCGTCTGAAATGCGGCCACTGCGCCGGATGCAGCCCGGGAAGGTTCAGCTTCTCCGACTTTTCGAAGCCGCGTTTCGGCAATGTACAGCGGCAAGCCGCTCATCAGCTGGACCCCGGTATAATACACGTGCAAGAGAGGCTGCGCACGCACGAGGTCATCAGGAAGCGCTTCTACCCAGCTCAGGAAGGTGGTGAACTCGCTGCGCATCAGGATGGCTTCCGCGGTTTGTCCAATCAGGTACACTGCCCGATCGAAATCACTTGCAGACAGGGCATGCTCGATCGCCTCGGCCATATACCCGTTCTGCTCGTACCATCGGCTGGCCCGACGGTGCAATTCTGGGACCTGGTCCGGCCACGCCCGACCTAGGCATACGCGCAGCGAGTCGGCAAAGAGATGGTGGTAGCGATACCACTCGTGCCTATCGTCCAAGGGGATCACGAACAGATTGGCGCGTTCCAGCCT
>CAZLMZ010000416.1:0-3017 GCA_964560475.1 uncultured Anaerolineae bacterium | reverse complement strand
GGGCGTCGCATCTGCTATCCAGCACAGGGAAAGGAGGCCGTATGCAGCTCACTGTTCTTGCGTTCCACGGCACGTATCCCGGCGAACGGGATCTGAGAAGGAGGGTTCGATGAAAAAGCTCTTGATCACCGTATTGTGCGTGTGTGCCCTGATGGCGGCTCTCGTCCCGCCCGTATCGGCGGATGGCCCAACCACGGTAAGCGGGTCTTTTGTCGATTCCGGGTGGATCGATCCCCCACAACCTACACCCAGCGGCAACACCTGCGTCTTGACCGGCAGTGGCTGGCACGAGTGGGACGGCTCCTTTCGCGGCAAGGAGGTCTTTGACGTACGCATCGTCGTCTATGGACCGTGCGAGGAAGAAGAACCCAACAAGTTCCGCGAAGAGCTAAGTTGGGAAGGCACGTTCACCGGCAAGCTGTGCCTGGGCGGTGCCTGGGATGGGGAGACGTGCGCTGGTGGCCAGCTACGCGAAGGCAGCTTTGACTTTGCCGGGGCGTGGGAGGTGACGCCCGCGCCCTCGCCACAGCAGACCTTTTCCGGTTCCTATGTGATCGGGCAGGGCTACGATGGGCTGGCCGGTCTGGGCGGCGAGATCGACTGCCGGGGTAGGGTCGGGATGGCGGATGGCTGGGTCGAATACGTGGGCCAACTGAGCGATGCAGGCCATTTCCAGGGGATCGAGACGACCCCATACGGCACCTACGGCGGCGTAGACTATGTTCGGCACGTGGGCACGTTTGCGGGTACGGCGGCCGGCGGCCCGTACAGCGCCCCGTTCGAGCTGATCGTCCCCGCCGATCCCAGCCAGGGCAACAGGCGCGTCCTGCTTGAGCCGCTGAACCAGGTCGAGGGCTCAGCAGTCGGTTCCCGCCTGACACCCGAGCTTCTCTTCGGAGGTGGGTTCAGCTATGCCGGGATCTGCTTCACACCCCCTTGGCCCGGTGCCTTTCCTGGACACCTGTGCACTGACTTTCAAGGCCGAGGCGGCTTTACCCGAGAGGGCATCTGGATCGAGGGAAAGGGAGACGCGGCGGAGATCGTTGCCGCGTTTGCGCGTGCCCTGCGCGACGATCCCGTGGCACACGGTCTGATCGGGATCCCGCTCAAGCTCTACAGCTCTGGGGCTTCAGCACCCGCCATGATCCTGGAGGACATACTGCATTCGCCGTCGGGGGCGAACCTGTTCGACATGTCGCTTCTCGAAGGCGTATTCTGGCCGGGAGGCATCCACACGCTACCCGAGCCCGATGCCGGCCTGGTTATGATGCTTGCCTCGGAGGCCGAAGTCATTGCCGTAAACGCCTCCGCGCTGCGCGGGACAGCGGCAACGTATCGTTCGTACGAGGTCGCCGGCGCGCCACATGCGGCGGGCGTGCCTGACTTTCCCGCGCTCGACTGGGCGCCTGTCCTGCGCGCGTTGTTCGTGGCCGGGGACCGCTGGGCCACGGGGGTGGCCGACCCACCTCCCAGCGCCGTCCTGGCCAATGATGCGAATGCCACAGACGGCATCGCCCGCGATGAGAACGGCAATGCCCTGGGCGGGATCCGCCTCCCCGACCTGGAGGTCGGTAGGCGGCGCTATATCGCGCTAGCCGTTTCCGCACCACCCGCGTCCGCCGGCCTATCGGAGGATTCCTACCCTCTAGGACTACCCATGTTTGGCGGGCTAGAGGACCTGGCGTGTACACCCAAGGCCGACAGCAGCGCCCGCTTCCCCGATCACGAGACCTATGTCCGCCGCTTCAGCGAGGCTGCGCAGCAACTGGTGGCGGATGGCTACCTCCTGCAGGAGGATGCCGACCGCATGATCGTCGAGGCACAGGCCTCTAACGTCGGCACGCCAGAGGAGTGTCTCGCCCCCACAGTGGCCGAGGTGCTGCCAGAGACGGGACAATCGGCGCACGCCACGTCCCACGCCGAGATGGCCATCCTGGCGGGACTGACTCTCCTTGCGATGGGTACAGCTCTCCACAGACGAATCAAGAAACCGCGAGCCTGACCAAGGCCGGGATACCGACCTCCGAGGTCGAGAACAGACCTCGGAGGTCGGTCCCCTACTCGTACCGCAGCGCCTCCACCGGCCGCATGCGCGTCGCGCGCCAGGCCGGATAGAGCCCGCCGATCGTCCCCGCCACCATCGCCACGGCCACCGCCCGCACGAACAGCAGCGGTGTGTACGTGGGCTCGATCGCCCCTCCCCAGATCCCTGCCGCGCCGACCAGGGCCCCCAATCCCAGCCCAATGGGGATGCCACATAGACCCCCCACCACACCCAACAGCAGCGACTCTTTTAGGATCATCCACAACACCTGCCGGCGCCGCCATCCCAGGCTGCGCAGCACGCCAATCTCGCGCGTCCGCTCTAGCACGCTCATCAGCATCGTGTTCAGCATCCCCACCGCGCCGATGAACACCGCTGCCAGCGAGATCTGGTCCGCCATCTCCTGCACGACCCGAAAGTCGCTCGTATTCTCGGCCAGCTCGGAGGTGAGCGAGAAATCGAGCTCGGGATAAGCCGCTTCCAGGTCGGCCTTGACCACATCCACCTGCCCTGGGTCGCGCAGGCTGATCAGGTAGAACTGCACCTGGCGCAGCTTGCCCGTGATCGCCTGCGCCTCTCGCAGGCCGATCACCAGGCCCGCATCCTCAAAGGCCTGTCCGGTCTCATAGATTCCCACTACACGAAAGTTGCTGTTAAAGAGGCGGATCGTGTCGCCGACGCGTGCGCTCATCTGCTCCGCCGCTGTCCGCCCCACGATCGCCTCGCGGCGGCCCACCAGCGGGCCTCCCTCGATGATCCGGTAGCGGCGGATCGCGTACTCGCGCGGGTGATAGCCGTACACGATCAGCATCGGCGCGTCTTCCGTCATCGTTCCCGTCCAGAACATCCCCGACACGGCGGCTATGTCGGGCCGCAGCGCCAGCCGCGCCCCCACCCGCTCGTCGATCGCGGAAAAGTCCATGTCCACGCCCGCCTCGGCGACGAACAGGTCGGTCTGGCTGCCGCGCATGAT
>CAZLMZ010000415.1:1450-3026 GCA_964560475.1 uncultured Anaerolineae bacterium | reverse complement strand
CGCCAGATTGCCGAGACCGGGCTGGAAGTGTGGCGGCGCGAGGTGGATGCGTCGTACAACTGCTGCGAGCATTTCATCATCGGCACGGGTCGGGGAGCCGGATGGCACCAGTTCGGCGGGCTGTCGACACCTGTGCTGTCCTGGTATGCGGCGTACTATCGAGCGGGCCGACTCACGACCGGCTTCGACGTGTGGGCGCGGCACGTTCAATGGGAGACAGATAGGCGATCGCTCGATGCCGAGCTGGTGACATACGGGCAGCGCGGGCGCAGCCTCTACGTGATCGCGAGCATGGCAGCAGATCGGCACTATCGCGTGGTGTGGAATGATGTGCCGCGTATGGCGCGCAGCGTGCGAAGCGGCGTGTTGGAGATCGAGCTGCCTTGTGGTCAGGAAGGGCGGCTGCAGGTGGCACCGACAGATTGACATTGTGGTGGGCGAGAGCGCACAACAGGATCGACGGCTGGACGATGGCCCATTTGCCAGGTCGTTCTGTCGTGGTGGACCTGAATAGCTGTGACTGGGGTGGCAATGTACGACGTAGATGTGATGATGATTGGGCATTTCGCCCGTGACCTGTTGGTCGTGGACGGGCAGGCGACGAGCGCCTCGGGCGGCGCGGTCTACTATGGCGGAGCGGCGCTGCGCCAGCTCTGTTCTGCGGATGGGAATCCGCTGTCCGTCGCAGTAGTGACCCGCGTGCAGCCGGACGATCGGGCCTATCTGGACGAGCTGGACGCGTTGGGCATCGAGGTCTATGCCACGGATGCGAAGGAGACCTCGGGCATCGAGAACGTCTACCGTTCGGAGGATATGGAGCGGCGGACGTGCCGGTTGCTCGGCTTTGCGGGCCCCTTTCGCCGGGAGGACGTTCCAGACCTGAGGGCAAAGGTGTGTCTAGTCGTGCCGATCGTGGCCGGCGAAGTCGATCTGGATCTGCTCTCGTGGCTTGCAGAGCGGATGCCGGTCGGGCTCGACGTGCAGGGCTTTGTCCGCGTGCGGTCGGGCGAGGATCTGGTCTTCCGGCCCTGGGCAGAGATGGTACAAGGATTGGCGTGCGTGACCTATCTGAAGGCCGACCGGGCGGAGGCAGAGCTGCTGACAGGGGAACGGGAGCTGCACCGCGCTGCGAAAGCCCTGGCAGCATACGGCCCGCAGGAGGTCGTGCTCACCCAGTCGTCAGGCGTAACGGTGTACGCGCAGGGAGAGCTGTACGAAGCGCCTTTCGTGTCGCGGAACCTCCGCGGGCGCACTGGTCGCGGCGATACCTGCTTTGCTTCTTACGTCGGGCTGCGGCTGGGCGCGCCGCCCGGGGAGGCTGCTCGACTAGCGGCAGCCATTACGTCGCTCAAACAGGAACAGCCCGGGCCATGGCGGGGTACGCTGTCAGATGCAAGGCGCCTGGCGGATGCAGCCTCGCGTTAGGCAAATCCAGATGCGGATGGAAAAAAAGACGGCAGATGAGGAGAGAGATGATCAGAGACCTCGATCAAGAACAGGATTTCGAGCGCCTCGTGCAAGAGAGCCACGAGGCACCGGTGTTCCTGCTGAAGCACTCTACGCGGTGCCCAATCTC
>CAZLMZ010000415.1:0-1350 GCA_964560475.1 uncultured Anaerolineae bacterium | reverse complement strand
GATCGAAGCGGCCTCGCTCAACGCGTGGCCGGCATTGGAGCAGATCCTGTACGATGGGTGGGTCCTGCGCTTCTCAGACGGGTATACAAAGCGTGCCAACTCGGTCAACTCGCTCTACGAGGCAAAGCTACCGAGTGGGACTGCTGAGACGGAGACAAAGGTCCAGTTCGCTGAACAGTGCTATCGCGACCGCGGTATGCCGGTCATCTTCCGAATCACTCCGTTCTCCGTGCCTCGCGACCTGGATGCTTTTCTAGAGCAACGTGGGTACGCGCGACTGGACCCGACGCGGGTGATGGTGCTCGATCTGGCGGATTCTCATCCGCTTGGCCTTGGCCTGCCTTTCGGCGCGAGCCTGCGGGCGCCAGATGGGGATCCAGGGATAGATACGAGCTCATGCGCGACGAATCTAGTGGGCGAGCTTTGCCAAGAGGAACTCGACGCGTGGTTGATGCTGTTTGCGCATCTCCATGGCGAGTCGATAGAGAGCCGGCAGACACACCGGGCGATCTTGAGCTCGATCGCTGCGGAAGTACAGCTTTATCTGCTGGATGTGCAGGACGTACCTGTGGCGTGTGCGCTCGGCGTACTCGACGGAGAGCGGCTGGGCCTGTTTGACGTGTACGTCGGTCCTGCGTTCAGACGGCAAGGGTATGGCACGGCCATGGCCGGTCACATCCTGTGCCGGGCAAAGCGGCGAGGCGTGCACTGGGTGTACCTGCAGGTGACCGAGGCGAATCAGGCGGCGCAGGGAATGTATCGCAAGCTGGGGTTTGGTGATCTGTATCGCTACTGGTACCGAGTGCGGAGGGAGTAGTCTTGCGTGGCGAACCGGGCGGGGAAGTAGCCAGGCTGGAGCTTGGCGGTCCCAGGGCAGGGATCCCAGAGAAGGTGGTGCTGGGGTGACGGGGGTGGCCTGGGTCGGAGAGGGATGGGAACTCGTTCATGTACTGCTGGGAGCAGAGAACTAGATGAGAGTTGCGCTGGGGATTGATACGGGGGGCACGTATACGGATGCTGTGCTGGTTGACCACGACAGTGGATCGGTCATCGCAGCCACCAAGGCACTGACCACGCACCACGATCTATCGATCGGGATCCGGGAGGCGATCTCTGCGCTGGTGCAGCGGGGGGCGGTAGATACAGGCTCGGCTGTGGCGCATTCATCCACGGATGGGGGTGCGGAGAGCGAGCCAGATCGCTCGCTTCGTACCAGGGCGGCCCCCGTGGCGCCTTCGCAGATCGGGATGGTAGGGCTGTCGACCACGCTGGCGACCAATGCGATCGTCGAGGGGCGTGGAAGCCCGGTCTGCCTGATCCTGATCGGCTATGACCGGTCCCTGATCGAGC
>CAZLMZ010000414.1:0-3046 GCA_964560475.1 uncultured Anaerolineae bacterium | reverse complement strand
TGGCGCCACGCAAGCCATTGACCACCTTGCATGTGCCTGCGAACTGCTGCAGGTCACTGCGGAAGCTTTTCGAATCGGGCGCTACGGTGTGGAGCGTGGTGAGCGAATATGGGATGCCGTACTGGCGGAGGTTGTTGCAGGCCGACATTTTGCCGCAGAAGCTGTCGCGTCGGTCGGCAACGGTCATCTTCCCGAGCTCGTCTGGAAAGGCCTGCATGAGCACCGGTACGTTCAGCCCGGACATGCGCACTGCGTTGGCCACGCCTCGCTCTTCGCCGAAATTGGGCAGTGTGACCAGGATGCCCTCTATCTCCTCACGATGAGCCTGGAACAGAGCGGCGCACCTTTCCGCGTCCTGCAGAGTCACGACGGCGCCGAGGGGGGTGTCGCCAGGCTCAAGCACCACAGGCGCGATGCCCTCTTCCTCAAGCACGCGCAGGATCTCCTTCCGTCCTGTCTCTACTAGGTGATCGGGGAAAAAGCCCCTGTTGCCAATGATCACGCCTAGGGTCGTCTTGTCGGACATGTCTACCTCCTCGCTGAGTGATGACGCGTGATGTCTCCTGGTGGCTATCTCTGTCTGGGGTGGCGAGCGACGCACTATGAAAATCTAGCGCCACAACTGCCAATCCCGCCGTGGCAGCCGAAACCATTATACCACATTGCCTTGCGCTGCCAATTCAGTGCCAGGGCAATCGCATCTTGGGATCTATCCGTAGAGTGCTATGTCGTGCAGGATGTGAGCACAGGCGAACTGAAGTAGCGTGAGCCAGTTCCCAGCTTTCTTGCACCACTGAGTCCGAATACTGCGACGTTTGACCAACCAACCTAACGTTCGCTCCACCACCCAGCGTCTGGCCGGATAGCGATGCTCACCAGGAACCGGACACGGATCCGGTGGGTCGCCGCGTTTGCGTCGACGCTTGATGTGTGGAGTGTTGTGGTGGACCCTCATTCTAGACCACTGCTGAAGGGGTCGCGTCCCCGCTGTACTTGTGACACTTGACGAACACATTGCCGACGTAGACGTCCTTGGGCACTTCGCTCATGCATATGTCCGTAGCGTGAGGGCATCTTCCTGCGTATTTGCAGCCCTGTCTCAGGTATTCCTCGTGTTCCAGCTCTGTGAGCGAGATTCTCTCAGACCAGCGCTTGGTGGGGTCTGCCTCGGGCACCGATTCCCTGAGCAGCGTGGTATATGGATGCTTGGGGTTCATCAACACGTCCTCTACAGGCCCCATTTCGACGATATGCCCTCGGAACATGATGGCGATCCGATCGCTCACATAGTAGGCGGTTGCCAGGTCGTGGGTGATGTACAGCACACTCACGCCCGACTCGTCCCTAAGCTTCTTGAATAGGTTGACGATCGACATTCGCAAGGAAGCATCTACCATGGAGACGGGCTCATCCGCAATCAGAAGAACTGGGTCCGTCAACAAGGCCCTGGCTATGGAGATCCTCTGTAACTGCCCTCCGGAGAACTCGCTCGGATATCTGCCAGAGAACTCTTCATAGTTGAGGCCGACGGCATGTAGCTTCTCCTCGATCAGGGCGATCGCTTCCTCTCTACTTCCTGCCAAACCATAGTTGTGGATCGTCTCAAAGAAATACCGGTCGACGATTCGGAGCGGGTTAAATGTGCCAAACGGGTCCTGAAAGATCGCTTGCACACCCTCTGTAAACCAGACCTTTTCGTTTGTCGATTTCTCGCCCCTCTTGCCTTTGTGCACGATGTCACCTGAGGTTGGCTTCTCAAAGCCCAGTATCATCTTGGCGGCGGTCGTTTTTCCACATCCGCTCTCACCGGCCAGAGCAAAGATCTCTCCCGGATTGATATGAAAGGACACATGGTCAACTGCCGTTATTCTGATCCTCGAGAGCACACTTCCCAAGGAGAAGACCTTGGTCAGATTGTCGACTCTAAGCAGTTTTTCCATCTTCTCCTTCTCCGACCAACCAGCAGGCAACTCTGTGATTGGGTTCCAGCCTCGTAAAGCTCGGCATCTGCTCGCCACAGATATCTAGAGCATAAGGGCATCTTGGGTGGAAGGGGCAGCCGCCGGGGAGGTCTGCAAGAGAGGGCGGGCTTCCGGGTACGCTCTCTCGCGTCGTCTTGTCCCCAAACCTCGGCAGCGAGTTGATCAAGTACTGGGTATAGGGATGGGCCGGGTTGCCGTAAATCCTCTCGGTCGTCGACTCTTCGACGATCTTTCCGGCGTACATGATGCCAACCCGATCGGCGATATTGGCCTGAACGCCCATGTCGTGGGTTACCACGACGATCGTGTTGTTCAGTTTCGCTTGGATATCCTTTAGAAGCTGCACGACGCCCCTCTGAACGACGACGTCGAGCGCTGTGGTCGGCTCATCACAGACAATGACCCGGGGGTTCAGGAGCGCTGCCAGGGCGATCGTGACCCGCTGTCTCATACCACCGGACAACTGGTGTGGATAAGCGTCCAACGTCTTCAGCGGCAGTCCCAACTCTGTAATCTGCTCTTTGGCCAGCTCAAAGGCTTCCTTTCTGGTCTTTCCGCTCGCGTGGCTTCTGATGAAGTCCCGGTAGGTCTCTTTCACCTTGGTCACCGGATTGAGAACGCTCATCGAGCCCTGTGGAACGTAAGAAATGTACTCCCAGCGCAGCCTTCTCTTGGTCTCTGGGCTGAGAGAAGAGACATCAACCTCACCACTGGTCCACCATCTGTCCCCCTCAGCACCGGGCGAGGAAGAGGGGCTGATAGTAGTCAAGTCGATCCCGTCGAGATCGGTCACCCGGTAGTAGACCTTCCCTCCGATCAGCCTCAACGGTGGCTCGATGGAGGCGACGAGCGTCTTCAGGAGCGTCGTCTTGCCACAGCCGCTTTCGCCCGCGATCCCATAGACCTCGTTCTCCCGGATTTCGAGACTGACCTCGTCGACCGCTTTCACTACCTTTTGAGTTCCGTGCAGGTCGAGCACGTAGTAAGCTTTCAGTTCTTCTGTCCTGAGTATCGGCGTGTTCATAGCTGCCTCACTATGCCCCGACCCGTTGGATGCGGGTTCG
>CAZLMZ010000413.1:0-3051 GCA_964560475.1 uncultured Anaerolineae bacterium | reverse complement strand
ACGAAACACACGATCGTCAGTCGCCAACCGATGCGGAAAAAGTCGCCGAACCGGTAGTTGGCCGGAGCCATCATCAGGAGGTTCACCGGGTGGGCGATCGGCGTAAAGAATGAGGCCGAGCAGCCGATCGCCGTCGCGACGGCGATGGCCTGCGGGTTGGTGTTCATGCTGATCGCTGCGCTGATCGAGATCGGCCCGGTGACCAGCGCGCTGATCTGGCCGCCCATCACCTGCGTGAGCAGCGTGGTCAGAATGTAGGCGCCGCCCGCCAGGCCCACCGGGCCGAGCGGGGCGACGAGAGAGAGCATGCGTTCACCGATCATCTGCGCCAGGCCGGTGCTGGTCATCGCCACGCTCACCGAATACATGCCGGCAATCAACATGATGGCCTGCCATTCGATCGCCCGGTAGGCCTCTTCCATGTCCAGCACCCCGGCCAGCATCAGCAGCATCGCTCCGGTCAACATGGCCAGGTAAACGGGCAGGCCCAGGATCGATGAGGCGATGGCTGCCGCAAAGATGCCGAGGGTCAGGGCGGCATGAACGCGGTGCACAGGCTGATCGCTGAGATCGGGCTCGAGCACGATAAAGTCCGGGCTGCTTTGCAGGCGCGGCAGGTGGCTGCGCGATCCAATGAGCAGCAGCGAGTCGCCCAGCAGCAAGGGGATGTCGCCTACGTCGGTGCGGTGGCTCCGCTCGCCGCGAAAGAGCGCCAACACCGTAAAGTGGTATTCGGCGCGGAATTCCAGCTCGCGTAACGTATGTCCCACCGCCTGTGAGCGCGGCGACACCATGGCTTCGATCAGCGAGACGCCGCGTTCGCTGATAGTTCCGTTGGAATTCTCTCGCCCGATCGTCACACCCGTTTCAGCCAGCGCGTTCACCCGCTCTTCCCGGCCGATGATCAGCAGGATGTCGTCGGCCTGGATCACCTGGTCCGGTGGTGGGGCAAAGGTGGACTGTTGCCCGCGCAACATGCCAGCGACAGTCAGGCCAAACCGCCGGCCGATATCGCTCTCGAACAGGGACTTGCCAGCGATCGAGGACTCGGGCTGTACCCGTACTTCCCACAGGCTTTCATCCAGTCGGTAGTAGTTTTCCAGGTCACTTCCCGTCATGCGGGCCATCATCTGCTCGGGCGAGGGGTCCCGGTCGGGCAGCCATCGCCGGCCAAAGAGCGTGAGAAAGCCGATGCCGGCAATGGCAATCAGCCCGCCGGTCGGCGTGAAGGAGAGGACGGACAAGGGTGCCTGGGGTGGGCTGGCCGTTTCCAGCAGGTTGCTGACGATGATGTTGGCCGTCGCAGCAAAGTACATCGTCGCTCCACCCAACAGGCTGCCATAGGCCACGGGGATGAGCAGCTTGCTGGGCTTGACGCCGGTGCGGCGCGTGACCTCTATGGCGATGGGCAGAACCAGTGCTCCGGCTGCCAGGTTGTTCATAAACAGCGACAGCAGCGCGGTCGTACCTGCAAACAGCCCGATCAAGCGCCGCTCGGAACGACCGCCGATCTTGAGCAGATAACGGGCGATCCAGCGCGTCAAGCCCGATTTCTCCAGGCCGCGCGTGATCATGAACAGGCTCAGCAGTGTCAGGACGGCCGGCTCCCCAAAGCCTGTGATCGCCCTGATCGCGTCGCCGGGGGTGTGAGCCGTCCCCAGGACGGCCATGCCCAGGTACTGTGCGATCCCCAACGCAGCAGCGATGAGCAGTGCGGCCACGTCGATCCGCAAATAGTCCAGGGCGACCAGCGTCAAAGGAACGGCGACCACGACGATCAAGAAGAGTTGCGGTGGTGTCATGCAGGCGATTTCCCCGAGATCCGGCTGTCCTCCTTCTGAGCAAGCTATTATAACATACCCCCCGGCTAGTTCGCAAACTCTTGACTGCCGCCCCAAACCATGCTATCATAGGCTCAAGATAAAAGAGGATAGGATGAACGATCGCTTTTCCCTCCGCAACAGCATGGATATGTCGGGCGCCATGGCGAGCAGCCATGGCGATGTGCCGTTGGGGAGTGGATGAGGGTCTACCCATCTCATAGTTTATCGAGGGCCTCCCTGACGGGAGGCCCTTTTTTTGTGCCAGGACCGAGGAGGATGCGATGGAAAGCCCCTTTTACGTCACCACCCCAATCTACTATGTTAACGACGAGCCGCACATCGGCCACGCCTACACCACCGTGCTGGCCGACGTGCTGGCCCGCTATGCCCGCTTGCGCGGGATCGAAACCTTTTTCCTGACCGGCACCGACGAGCACGGGCAAAAGGTCGAGCGCGCGGCTGCAGCGCGCGGCATCACGCCTCAGCAGCAGGCCGACGAGATGGTGCTGCGCTTCCAGCGCGCTTGGGAGCGGCTGCATATCTCGAACGACGATTTCATCCGCACCACCGAGCCGCGCCACGTGCGCGTCGTGCAGTCGGTGCTGCAGACGCTGTGGGAGCGCGACGAGATCTACCTGGGCAGCTACGAAGGCTGGTACTGCGTGCCCGACGAGCGCTTTTGGACCGACAAGGACCTGGTCGACGGCCACTGCCCCGACTGCGGCCGGCCGGTCGAGCGCGTGGAGGAGGCCAACTATTTCTTCCGCATGAGCCGCTACCAGGACTGGCTGATCGGCTACGTCGAGGGCCACCCCGATTTCATCCAGCCAGAGGCGCGACGCAACGAGGTGCTGGGCTTTTTGCGGCAGCCGCTGGGCGACCTGTGCATCTCGCGCCCCGCCGCGCGCCTGAGCTGGGGGATCCCGCTCCCCTTTGACCCCGCCTACGTGACCTATGTCTGGTTCGACGCGCTGCTCAACTATGTCACCGCAGCGGGCTATCTCTCCGACCCGGCGCGTTTCGAGCGGTTGTGGCCCTCTGTCCTGCACTTGATCGGCAAGGACATCCTGACCACGCATAGCGTCTACTGGACGACCATGCTGCGTGCCATCGGCCTGCCGCAGCCGCGGGCGATCTTTGCCACCGGTTGGTGGGTCTATGACGGGGCCAAGATGAGCAAGTCGTTGGGCAACGTGGTGCGCCCGCTCGACATGGCCGACGTGTACGG
>CAZLMZ010000412.1:0-3053 GCA_964560475.1 uncultured Anaerolineae bacterium | reverse complement strand
CGCCGGAGATCCAGCATTTCCTGCTGTACACGTCGATTCTGGAACGCCTGACTGCCCCGCTGTGCGACGCGGTCCTGGCAAACGACAGTGCGGTCGAAAGCCAGGGTGGCAATCGACCGGCTGGCTCGGCATCGGCGTTCGCAGGCCGATCAGCCTCCATCCTGGAGTACCTGGAGCGGGCGAATCTCTTCCTGGTGCCCCTGGATGATGAGCGGATCTGGTACCGCTATCATCATCTCTTCGCCGACCTATTACGCGCACAGCTCCAGAGGGCGCTCGGTGCCCAAGGCGTTGCCGGTTTACACGTCCGCGCTGCGGATTGGCATGGACAACGTGGCTCGATATTGGAGGCGATCCATCACGCGTCCGCAGCCTCGGACGATGAGCGGGTTGAGCGCTTGATCGAGCAGCACTATCGGGAGATGGTGACCCGGGGAGAGATGTCTGGGTACCGTTTCTGGACGGGTAGGTTGAGCAAAGAACTGGTTCATCGCCGGCCCTGGCTATGCATCTATGAGGCGTACAGTCACTCCTGGTTCGGGGAACTAGAGGAAGCAGATCGATTGCTAGGAGAGGCCGAGAAGCACGTTCCATCCGAGAGTTCCGCTCCTGAAGCTCGTGCGATGCGGGCGCACCTAGCCTACGTCAAGAGCCGCATCACTGCGATGCGCGGTGACATCGGTCGAGCCATCGAACTCTGTCTTGAGGCTCGTGAATATGCCCCTGCCGGCAACCTGGCCCTGGAATTCGACACCCGTGTCACACTCGGATATGAGTACTCGATGGTTGGCGATGATGTCCACGCGAGCCAGATCTTGAGCGAGGCGATTCAGTCAGGCATCGCCGCTGGCGCGCTCATTTACGGCGTGGCCGCATCGTGCTTTGTGGCGAGATTGTACGCTGTCCAGGGCCTGTTGCATCGTTCCTATGACACGTACCAGATAGCTGCGCAATGGATCCTTGAGGCAAGCGGAGACCATCGCGACGCCACGGCCCTGGTACAAGTCGGAATGGCCGACGTGTTATGCGAGTGGAATGACCTGGAGAGTGCCCTGGCTCACGTGAAGCAAGGCCTGGCCCTGCTTCCTCATTGGGGCAAGGCCGACGACCTGATCCTGGCCTACGTGACCCTGGCGCGGATTCACCTGGCGCAAGCGAACAGGAGTGACGCGGCACAGGCGGTAGGAAACGCGGTCCGGCTCGTCCAGACGAGGGGCGTTTTCCCAGAAGCGCGCCACGAGCTCGAGCGTGCCCAGGTCAGGCTGTGGCTGGCTCAAGGCGACCTACAGGCTGCGAGCCGTTGGGCTGCATCCCAGGAGGATCGATTCCGATTCGAGAATGAGCTTACTCACATCACCCGGGCACGCGTATGGATCGCTGAGGACAAGCCCGCCGAAGCTATCGCGCTCTTGTCGCGGTTGGAGGATACGGCCCGGTCGGCCGGCAGGAGGGGCCGCGTGCTCGAGATCCTGCTCCTCGAGGCATTGGCGATGCGGGAGATGGGTGATCCCGGACGTGCACTTTTGGCGTTGACAGAATGCCTGGCATTGGCTGAGCCGGAAGGCTATGTACGGCTCTTTCTCGACGAGGGCCAACCCATGCAGATGCTGCTCGCTCAGTGGCTCGCCCGTGCTGACGCCGGCCCCCTGCAGGACTATGCCGTCCACTTGCTCTCCCAGTTCGATTCCGAGCCACGAGTGATCGCGGAACCGCAGCAGAGCGCCTCCCCGGCCGGTGGTCCGTCGGCAAGCCACGTGGTGAGCCGTGTCGAGCCACATGGACAGGCACTGGTCGAGCCGCTCAGCCCGCGAGAACTAGAAGTGCTTCATCTCCTGGCCCTGGGCAGGACCAACAAACAGATCGCCGGACAGCTCGTCGTTGCCCCGGGCACCATCAAAGCCCACACCTCCCACATCTATCATAAGCTGGACGTCGCCAACCGGACCGAGGCGGTGGCGCGCGCCAGGCAGCTCGGCATCCTCCCCTAGGGTTCCCACGCCTCCACGAAGATACGCGTAACCACAAGCACGGTACACGGGCGCAGCTAAACCCTGCGTTTAAACCCCCGGATATCCCTTTTGCCAGATGCGGGCCTGGCTGCCGCGTGCTACACTACAGGCAATCACTCAAGAGGAGCGCTGCTGTGCCAGAATACTATGAGATCAGGATCGGAGGTCACCTCGACCCCCACTGGGCGAGCTGGTTTGCCGGCCTCGAGTTGGCGCACCTGGACGAAAACGAGACACTGCTTTCCGGCTCGCTGCCCGACCAGGCCGCACTCTATGGGCTGCTCGAGCGCGTCCGCGATCTCAACCTGAGACTGATCTCGGTCACCAGCGGCGGTCCATCCACACAGTCGTCCGATGAGGAGGTCAGCACATGAAGCTAGTCACCGCGTTCGTTGGCAGCGCCCGCAAAAAGCACACATACGACGCCGTCGCGCAGTTCCTGAACAATCTGCAGGCCATGGGCGAGATCGAGACCGAGATCGTCCGCCTGAGCGACTATCAGCTCCAGACCTGCAGAGGGTGCAAGCTGTGCTGCGACAAGGGCGAGGAATACTGCCCGCTGAAGGACGACCGGGACGTGCTCCTCGAAAAGATGATGGCCGCTGACGGCGTCATTTTCGCGTCCCCCAACTACTCCTTCCAGGTATCCGCCCTGATGAAAACGTTCCTAGACAGGCTGGGGTTCGCCTTTCACCGCCCGCGCTTTTTCGGCAAGACCTACACCAGCATCGTCACGCAGGGCATCTATGGCGGAGGTAAGATCGTCGACTATCTCGATTTCGTAGGCAGCGGCCTGGGCTTTGACACCGTAAAGGGTAGCTGCCTGATGACGCTGGACCCGATGACGGGAAAGCAGCAGACAAAGATAGACAAGGCGCTCGCCGCGCAGGCCAGGCGGTACTATACGAAACTGGAGCAGCCGGGCTATCCCGTGCCGACGTGGATCCAACTGGCGATCTTTAGGTTGGGCCGGACGAAAATGCGGCTGGAGCTTGACGAGGGCTACCGCGACTATACCTACTATGCGGACAAGGGCTGGTTCGA
>CAZLMZ010000411.1:0-3062 GCA_964560475.1 uncultured Anaerolineae bacterium | reverse complement strand
TGATCCTGGCCGAGCTTCCCGGGATCACCAAAAAGGATATCAAGCTCACCCTCAAAGATGACCTGTTAAGCATCGCCGCGGCCCGGGGCGGCCGACGATACTATCAAGAGGTCCTCCTGCCCGGCCCTTATTCCCGGGAGCAGCTCGAGTTCTCCTGCAACAACGGCATCCTGGCGATCAGGGCCTTCCGGTAGTTATTAATGGGAGCGGAATACCAATTGCATTCCCTCCCATAACCCTCTCCCACAGTGGGGGAGAGGGGATTAAGCATACAATTCCTTTGATGCCCTAAAAAAGCCCTAAAAAAAATTCCGAAATACCTCCGGGGCTATTTCCTCCGCCTGCCAGACGGGCGTCAGGCCCCAACGCAAAGTTCTTCCCCATAAGGGAGAATGGCCGCCAGGCGGGGCCGGCTCTTATCCGGTGCGGCCGACTTCTGCCTTGCGGTTATCCCCCAGGCGTTTCCGCCCCAATTCTCCCCTTCCCCGGCGGCGAGCAAATTGCGCCTGCATAGCTAAAAATTTGTTATAATTTTAGAACTTTTTCATAAATACGATAACGAAATATATCGCCCCCCTCACCCCAGCCCTCTCCCCTGGCGGGGGGAGAGGGAGCATTACAGGAGGTCCTTATTTATCCCCTCTCCCTCAATGGGGGAGAGGGTAAGGGTGAGGGGGAAGTAATCTGCAATGAGAATAAATAGTTACCGAATTTATGAACCGCGGTACTGAGAAATAATCAGGCGCAAATTCGGGGGGTTCCCGGCCGGAAGGTAAGGCGGCGGATGGCGATTCCAGAGACTCTGACCCGAAAAAGGCTGAAGGTGACCGGCATAGTGCAAGGCGTCGGTTTCCGGCCCTTTGTCTATCGGCTGGCCCGGCTGCATCACCTGGCCGGCTGGGTGTGCAACACTTCCCAGTGCGTGGAAATCGAGATCGAAGGCCCCCCCGCCTCCCTGGCCACCTTTATCGGCCGGCTGCAGCAGGAGGCCCCGGCCCTGGCCCGCATCGAGGCAGTGGTCAGTAGGGCAGCCCGGCCCCAGGGCCGCCCCGGGTTTACCATCCGGGAGAGCCGTCATCTGGCCGCCACCGCGGCCCTGATCCCCGCGGACGTGGCCACCTGTGACGACTGTCTGACCGACATCACCGACCACGAAAACCGTCGGTACCAGTATCCCTTCACCAACTGCACCAACTGTGGCCCCCGCTTCACCATCATCCGGCAGGTGCCCTATGACCGGCCCCACACCACCATGGCCGTCTTTGACCTGTGCCCCCAATGCCGGGCGGAATATGAGAATCCCGAGGACCGGCGCTTTCATGCCGAGCCCACCGCCTGTCCCGTCTGCGGCCCCCGGGTCTGGCTGGAAGAGGGAGACCGGCGCCGGGACCGGGAGGCCCTCCCGGCCGCGGCCCGACTCCTGGCCCTCGGCAAGATTGTGGCCGTCAAGGGCCTGGGGGGCTTTCATCTGGCCGCCGACGCCCGGCGCCACGATGCCGTCCAAACCCTCCGGGAGCGCAAAGGCCGGGGAGCCAAACCCTTTGCCCTCATGGTCCGGGACCTGGCTGAGGCCGAGCGTTTGTGCCATCTGGGCGACCTGGAACGGTCGCTGCTCCTTTCCCGGGAACGCCCCATCGTCCTGGCCCGCCGGCGGCCGGACAGCCAGGTTTCGGCCCAGGTGGCCCCGGGCCATAAATATCTGGGGCTTTTGCTGCCCTACACCCCCCTGCACTTTTTGCTCATGGAGCACGCCCCCGCCGCCCTGGTGATGACCAGCGGCAACCTCAGCGAAGAGCCCCTGGTGTACCGGAACCAGGAGGCCCGGGACAAATTATCGGGCCTGGCCGACGCCTTCCTCATGCATGACCGGGACATCCAGGTGCCCTGTGACGACTCCGTGGTCCGCCCGGTGGCGGCGCCGGCCGTGATCCCCCTCCGGCGAGCCCGGGGCTTCGTCCCCGGTCCCATCTCTCTGCCCCTTTTATCGGCGCCCATTCTGGGGGTCGGCGCCGAACAAAAGAACACTTTCTGCGTGGCCGCCGACGGCGTCGCCCTGCTCAGCCAACATATCGGCGACCTGGATTCCGTGGAGACTTTTGACTATTACTGCCACGCCATCAGCCATTTTAAGGGCCTGTGCCGCCAAGATCCGGCCATCGTCGCCCATGATCTTCACCCTGCTTATCTCAGCACCCGTTATGCCCGGGAACTCTCCGGGGTGACCCGGGTGGGAGTGCAGCACCATCACGCCCACATCGCCGCCTGCATGGCGGAAAACCGCCGCACCGAGCCTTGTATCGGCATCGCCCTGGACGGCACCGGCTACGGCCCGGACGGCACCGTCTGGGGCGGGGAACTGCTGGTGGCGGACCTGGCCGGCTTCACCCGGGCCGGTCATTTCGCCTGCGTCCGCCTCCCGGGCGGCGAAGCCGCGGTGCGGGACCCGGGCCGCATGGCCGCCGCCTATCTTTACGGCCTCTACCGGGAGGATTTCCTCAGCCAGGCCCGGCGGCTGGGCCTGAGCTTTGCTTCCCTGGAAGAGCGCATCCTTTGCCGCCAGCTGGCCCAGGGGCTGAATTCGCCCCTCACCTCCAGCGCCGGCCGCCTCTTCGACGCGGTGGCCGGGGCCCTTAACGTCTGCCGCACCCGGACCTACGAAGGGCAGCCGGCCATGGAGCTGGAAATGGCCGCCGATGAGGACGAAGACGGCTTCTATGCCGCCTCCATAAAAAGGGGAGGGGACGCCCTGATTCTCGACACCCTGGCCGTCTTCGGCGGGGTGGTGACCGACCGCCTGGCCGGCGTCGCCGCGGGGGTTATCGCCGCCCGCTTCCACAACTCCCTGGTCCGGCTGCTCACCGAGGCCTGCGGCCTGATTCGGGAGCGGACCGGCCTGGGGCTGGTGGCCCTGTCCGGCGGGACCTTTCAGAACGCCCTGCTGTTCACCCGGCTGCAACGGAGCCTGGCGGCCCGGGGCTTTGAGGTGCTCACCCATAAGCTGACGCCGCCCAACGACGGCTGCATCGCCCTGGGCCAGGTGGCCGTGGCCGCCGCCCGGCTGG
>CAZLMZ010000410.1:1851-3066 GCA_964560475.1 uncultured Anaerolineae bacterium | reverse complement strand
TATGTCTGGAGAACGCATCCTGATCGTCGAGGACGAGCGCGCCGTGGCGCGCGGCCTGGAATATGCCCTCCGCCACGAGGGATATGAGGTCTCCTGGGCTAGCACCGGTCAGCAGGCGCTGCAGATGGCCCACAGCCAGGACCCGCACCTGATCGTGCTCGACATCCGCCTGCCCGATATCAGCGGGTTCGACGTCTGTCGCCAACTGCGTGGGGAGGGAAGCCGCGTGCCGATCCTCATGCTGACCGCCCGCGACGAGGAGGTAGACCGGGTGCTCGGTCTCGAGCTCGGCGCCGACGATTATGTGGTCAAGCCCTACAGTCTACGCGAACTGATCTCCCGGATCCGCGCCCTGCTGCGCCGCACGTACGGCGACCTGGTGGTCTCGCAGCAGGAGGGACGGATCGCCTTTGGCCCGATCGAGGTCGACCTGGAACGCTGGCTCGTCTATCGCGATGGAGAACCGGTCGACCTCACGCCGACCGAGTTCCGCCTGCTGCGCTACCTGGTCACCCATCCCGGCCGGCCTCTCAGCCGGGAAGCCTTGATCGAGGCCGTGTGGGGCTATGACACCGTCGTCGGCAGCGAGCGTACGGTCGACGTGCACATCCGCCACCTGCGCGAGAAACTGGAGCCCGATCCGGCCCGACCCCGCTGGCTGGTGACCGTGCGCGGGGCCGGCTACAAGTTTGAGCCATAGGTCTACCCTCCTTCGTTCGCACAGGTGCCCTCAACGTTAAGACCTCTTAACACAACCACAACTTGCTCATAACCTAGATCGCGTACAATGAGCCAGTGTCACATCTACACTCATATCTTTCCCATGGAGGAGGATCGTCGTGAGAGGACAACGTGTTTGGTGGGTGCTGGGAGCACTAGCCGCGCTCGGCCTGGCCCTGGGCGCAGGCGCGGTTGCAGGTGGTGGATTGGTCTATGCGCTGACCCGGAGCGGAAGCAGGCTGCCCTTTGCTGCTGCTGCGCAGGCACGCGACCCCGGATATGGCGTCGTCGTCGCCTCTGTTGAGGTCGATGGCCCGGCGGACAAGGCGGGGATCGTCAGAGGTGACGTCCTGCTCGAGGTCGCCGGCCAGCGGATCGAGAATACGGCCGACCTGGTCCGCGTCCTGGGAGACCTCGAAGCGGGCAGCGAGGTCAAGATGGTAGTCCTGCACGGCGACGAGCAGCGGACCCTGTCATTGACCCCCGACGAGCAGA
>CAZLMZ010000410.1:0-1751 GCA_964560475.1 uncultured Anaerolineae bacterium | reverse complement strand
CACACGCCTGGCGACGTGGTCGTGCTGACCGTCGTCCACCTCAATGACGGGAACGAGCGACAGGTCGAGGTCACGTTGGCCGAACACCCTGAGGACAGCAGCAAGGCCTACCTGGGGGTATATCTCGGCAGCTATTTCCAGATGCCCTCCACCGAAGAAGGCCAGGGGATGCAGCAGCGCTGGTTCTTTGGCCCGCCCTCTGGTGGGGACGACGGATCGGGAGGCTTTCAGTTCCGTTGGCCGCCGACAGGCCCGCGCGGCGCGCCCTCGGATGACGATGTAGGCAGCCTCTGATCCGCTGTCGCCCGGCGGCACAGGTCCGGGTTCCAGCACGGGAGCTGCCGCCCAAACCTTTCTCTCTTGATACGGGCATGTGGCTTGAGCGCATGCCCGTATCGCCATCGCCGTAGAGTGGACGGTGTATCATGTTCAGTTCAATCCGTTGGCGGCTGGTGTTGAGCCACGTGCTCCTGGCACTGCTCGTCGTGAGCCTGGTCGGCGCGCTGACCCTCTCGCTGATCGGCAGATATGTGGACCGGCAGGAACGAGCGCAGCTCACGTCGAACGCTGAGGCCATCGCCCGCCAGGCATGGCCCTTGATCTGGCCCACCATCCGCCAGACCGAACTGAGAGAACTGGCGCGCACCTCGTCCTTTCTCGGCAATGCGCGCGTACGTATCCTCGATGCGCGCCAGCACGTGCTGGCAGATGCCCGGCCCAGTGCCGGCGGGGATGAGTACGTCTGGATCTTGCCTTCGCTCGAAGCGAGCGCCCAGGCAGCAGGCGACCCGCTCCTGCCCTTTGTTCTTGCCATGCTCCCAACCGGCCAGGGAAGCATCCCCTACACCGCGGACGGCAGGTCCGTTCTATTCGAGCAGTTGCCACCCGACACGACGTTCACCCGTGTCCGTCGCTGGGACAGCCTGTGGGGCAGCCGCTTTGTCTTCTATACCGTTCCCGAAGCCACGAGCAATGCCGTGCCTCTGGATCAAGAGGCGCCACTTCGCTCGGAACGAACCATCCTCGCCGCAATCGGCACGCAAGGCAGGCCGCAGGGATACGTCGAGATCAGCAGCGGACCGAGTTTCGGTACGCAGGCGCTGAGGGCAGCGCGCCAAGCGCTCCTCATGTCGGGCGGAGGCGCGATGCTCGTGGCCGTCGTGATGGGCCTGCTGGTCAGCCAGCGCTTATCCGCGCCGCTGCGTGCACTAACGGCAGCGGCCGGGCAGATGAGCGGAGGCGACCTTTCCGCTCGTGCACCAGCACGTGGGAGAGGAGAAATGGGGCAGTTGGCCAGGCAGTTCAACCACATGGCCGAACGCCTCGAAGCCAGCTTTGCCGAGCTGTCCGCCGAGCGCGACACACTGCGCCGCTTTATCGCTGACGCCTCCCACGAACTACGCACCCCGATCACGGCCCTGCGCAACTTTGCCGAACTGCTGCAGGGCGCAGCCGCGGACGATCCAGAAACCCGAGCTGAGTTCCTGGCCGAGAGCCAGGCCCAGATCGAGCGCCTGGGATGGATCACGGCCAACCTGCTCGACCTCTCGCGGCTCGATGCCGGCCTGGTGTCGTTGGACCTGGACGATTGCAGCGCGAGCGAGCTGATCGAGTCCGCTGCCGGCCCGTTCGTACCGCTGGCACAGGAGCGAGAGCTTGCGCTCACCACAAGGCTGCCCGACGAGCCACTGGCCGTGCGCTGCGATCGCACGCGCATCGTGCTCGCGCTGTCCAACCTGCTCGACAACGCG
>CAZLMZ010000409.1:1423-3087 GCA_964560475.1 uncultured Anaerolineae bacterium | reverse complement strand
TCACCATACCCAGCCGCATGCCGCCACTATGCTGAGATTGTAGCACGGAACACGCTCGCCGTGCAAGAACGAGACGGGTCAAGGCAATCCAGAGTGCGCGACGTAGCTGTCCTTGCAGGGTGCCCCAAAGCGAGTATAATACCGCCCACATTGGAGCCAAGCGAGTGCAGAGAGCGATAGGAAGCGACGATGAGCCAGGAGCTAGACGAACGGACAGCGCGCGAACTTGTGGCGGCACATATGCCAGTCGATCCCGACCAGGTGGAGCTGGAGCCGATCCGCACCGGCAAGCACAACCGGTCCTACTTTGTCCACACGGATGAGGGGGACGCGGTGCTGCGTATCGCGCCTCCGCAAGAGGGCATGATCTTTTACGAGCGCAACATGATGGCACAAGAGCCCGCGATCCACGCCTTGCTCCGTGCCGAGACCACCGTCCCGGTCGCCGAGATCTATGCCTACGACGACTCACACACGCGCATCGATCGCAGCTACATGCTGATGGAGCGCTTGCCGGGCCAATCCCTGGCCGACGTGCGCGTCTCGCGCCCTTTCTACGACCGCGTCCTGGAGCAGGTGGGGGATGCGCTGCGTCAGATGCACGCACTGACTGCCGACAGCTATGGCTATATCGGCGCCCATCACCCGATACCGCCGCAGCCGACGTGGTGGACGGCGTTCCAGACGATGTGGAACGCGCTGCTCGATGATGTGGTCGCCTCGGGCGGCTATACGGAAAAGGAAGCAGGGGTGCTGCGCCGCACGCTCGACGCGTACCGCGAGACCTTTGACCGGCCGGTCGAGCCTTCACTCCTGCATATGGACGTGTGGAGCCAGAACATCCTGGTCGACAGGGAAGGGAACTTGACCGGCCTGGTCGATCTGGACCGTGCTCTGTGGGGCGACCCGGAGATCGAGTATGCAGTGCTCGACTATTGCGGGATCTCTGAACCGGCCTTCTGGCGCGGCTATGGCCGGTCGCGCGACGACTCGATCGAAGCGCGCGTCCGGCAGCGCTTCTACCTCCTGTACGAGGTGCAGAAATACATCATCATTCACCGCTGGCGACGCAACGACCCAGCAGGCGCGCAGCGCTACAAGGAGAACAGCCTGCGCCTCGCTACACCGCTGGTGCAGGCAGCAGGTGAATGGTGAACGTAACCTTACGAAGGGTTCCGCGCATTCCGATGCGCCGCCTTCGCAAGGTTAGGTATAACGTCAGTCGACCGGCATTGCTTCGATCTCTGCGCCGCAGTACCAGCAGCTTGCCGAGGGTTTGCTTGCCTCCCGCGCGTGGACGGGCCCGTTGCAGTGCGGGCAGCGCCCAGGCAGCCGGTAGGTTCTGCTTTGTTTGGGTGCCGGAATGGTCGATGCCTGCGGCGTGTACGCGTAGCTGCGGCGAGGACGAGGGCCGCTGTTGGCAACAAAGAACGCGATAAACACGCCGATTGGCCCCAGGAAAAAGCCCAGGAAAGCGCCGGCAAGCCAGGGCTTGCCCTTGCCCGACATGATTGCCGCCGCGATCAGGGCGCAGATCAACTGCACCCCCATCGACGCCCCGATCGAGCCGATGCTTTCCAGGATCTCGCCAAAGATGCGCATACCCACCTCTCTGCTCCTGCAAACGATGGTTCGTAACCATCCTCATGATACCAGGTGAGAGC
>CAZLMZ010000409.1:0-1323 GCA_964560475.1 uncultured Anaerolineae bacterium | reverse complement strand
GCCACTCCTTGCTCCTGTGCCTTGAGCGCCGTCGCTACCGCTTCGCGCGGGAAGACATCCCACTCGTCCATGGTCGGCATGATATACTCTTCACTGAGACCCTTTTCCTCGGCACAAGCCGCAATCTCGTACGCAGCCGCGATGGCCATCTCGTCGGTGATGGTCCGCGCTCGCACGTCGAGTACGCCGCGAAAGATGCCGGGAAAGCCCAGCGAGTTGTTTACCTGGTTTGGAAAATCACTGCGCCCGGTCGCAACCACGCGCACGCCCGCATTCGTCGCCTCCCACGGCCAGATCTCCGGGATCGGGTTGGCGCAGGCAAAGAGGATCGCGTCCTGGTTCATTGCCTTGAGCCACTCTGCCCGGATCGTGTCCGGTCCGGGCCGCGAGAGGGCAATACACACGTCGGTACCGACGAGCGATTCGGCGATCCCGCCCTGCCGCCCCTCGCCGTTGGTGGTGCGCGCAAACTCGGCGCGCGGATCGTCCGGGGCAAAGCCTGTGCGATCGCGGGTGAGGATGCCTTTCGTATCGACCATCATCACCCGCTCTGGGTCCGCGCCCGCGGCCAACAGCAGGCGGAGGATCGCCACATTGGCTGCACCTGCACCGATCATCGAGAGCGTCATATTGTCCAACGACTTGCCCACGACCTTCAGGGCGTTCACCAGCCCGGCCAACGTCACCGAGGCCGTACCTTGCTGGTCGTCGTGCCACACCGGGATCTCCATTTCGGCACGAAGCGTATCGAGGATGCGGAAACACTTGGGCTTGGCAATGTCCTCTAGGTTGATCCCACCAAAGGAAGGCTGGAGCAACTTGACGGTCTGGATAAGGAGGTCAGGATCCTTGGTGCCGAGGCAGAGCGGCACAGCGTCGACGCCACCGAGGTACTTGAAGATCAGCGCCTTCCCTTCCATGACCGGCATGCCCGCCTCAGGACCGATGTCGCCCAATCCGAGCACGCGCGTCCCATCCGAGACTACGGCGATCGTGTTGCCGCGATTCGTGTGCTGCCACGACTTTTCTGGGTTTGCCTCGATATCACGGCAGGGCGCTGCCACGCCGGGCGTGTACCAGATCGAGAAATCGCTGACGTCTCGCACAGGCACCTTGGGTGCGATCTGTACTTTGCCCTGGTAAAAGGGATGCGCTCGCATTGCATCCTCGGCGGGCTTGGCCGCTTTGGCCAGCAGTTCTTCCTTGGTGGTCATTACCGGGTGTCTCCTTCTCCTCAGTGGGGTGGTCGTCCTAGTCGTCAGAAGCCAGGGCTTCGAGTTTTTTCCGCGTGTCTTGCCACGTGACGTCCGAGATGCCGAGCTT
>CAZLMZ010000408.1:0-3106 GCA_964560475.1 uncultured Anaerolineae bacterium | reverse complement strand
TGCTTGCCACGCGCGGCCAGTGGGTCGATCCCCAGCGATCGACCCAGTCGCCAGGACTCAACCGGGCCATACAGAACGCGCATTCGTATCTCACCTCCTCCGGAGCGAGTATACCATGCGCGACGAGCCATGACAAGGCCAGCGGCCACGAGGTAAGGCGGGTGTTTGTTTTTCCCCTCTCTTTATGCTACACTGCACATTCATAGGAGCATCTTGAATATGGAGCGCATCACACACGGGCCGCTGGTCTACTATCGATTTCGCAGCCTGCCTGCAGAGGACGGGATCGTACACGGCATGTTTACCCGGCTGGGAGGGCATAGTAGCCCGCCGTGGGAGAGCTTGAATACAGGGCACACGGTAGGCGATGCGCTGGAGACAGTGCGGGGTAACCACCGCGCGATCTGCGAGGCGCTCGGCGTCGAGATGGCGCAGCTAGTCTCTCCGCACCAGGTACATGGCGCTCGCGTTGCTGCCGTCGGCCCCGAGCAGTGCGGGCAGGTAATCGCCGATACCGACGCGTTGATTACCGATGTCCCCGACGTGGTGTTGATGCTGCGCTTTGCTGACTGTACGCCGATCTGGTTGTACGACCGACGGCGAGGCGCGATCGGCCTGGTGCACGCCGGCTGGCGCGGAACTGTCGCTGACGTAGCAGGAGCCACGGTACATGCGATGCAGGTGGCATTTGGCTGCTGCCCGCGTGACCTGCTCGCCGGCATTGGCCCCTCGATCGGCCCATGCTGCTATGAGGTGGGGACGGACGTGGTACAGGCAGTAGGGCGCGCCTTTGGCCAGGAGAGCCAGTCCCTACTCCAGCCGCGGACTGCTGGCAAGTGGCACCTGGACATGTGGGCTGCGAACCGGC
This sequence comes from uncultured Anaerolineae bacterium, assembly GCA_964560475.1. Taxonomy (GTDB): domain Bacteria; phylum Chloroflexota; class Anaerolineae; order JAFGEY01; family JAFGEY01; genus BS750m-G44. The sequence goes on along the minus strand of CAZLMZ010000408.1, from coordinate 2,238 downwards.
ACCAACTGGTAGGAGCCGGGGTGAGGCAGATCGAGGTAGCTGGCACGTGTACAGCGTGCAACACGGAAGAGTGGTTCTCCCATCGGGCAGAGCGCGGCCGAACGGGACGCATGGGCGCACTAGTTGCGCTGCGGGAGTGAGGAGCAGGTGAACGAGCAGATCGCCGAGAACCTGGCACAGGTGCGTAGGCGCATCGCTGCAGCGGCTGCGCGCGCGAATCGCGACCCGGAGGAGATCACCCTGGTCGCCGTGACCAAGACGCGGACGCCGGAGGAGATCGAGTCTGCATACCAGGCCGGCATCCGCCACATCGGCGAGAACCGCGTCGAGGAGGCCGAGGTCAAGCAGCCCGAGCTCGACCTTCTGGGTGCGACGTGGCACATGGTGGGGCACATACAGAGCCGAAAAGCCGAGCGTGCAGCAGCATGCTTTGACGTGGTGCATTCGGTCGATCGGGTCAAGATCGCACGCTACCTGGATCGGGCCGTCGAGGGACGTGAGGCACCGTTACCTGTGCTGATCGAGGTTAACGTCGGGGGCGAGGCGAGCAAGTACGGCTTTGAGTTCGGAGATCGGGACGCGCTCGATCGCGCAATAGGCGAGATGCTGTCGTTGGCTCACCTGCAGGTGGAAGGCTTGATGACGGTTGCGCCGATCGCGGAGGATCTTGAGACCGTGCGCCTGGTGTTTGCGCAGTTGCGAGCATTGCGCGACGATCTGCGGATGCGCTTCCCGGCGTCTAGTTGGACACATCTCTCGATGGGGATGACGGACGATTTCGAAATAGCGATTGAGGAAGGGGCCACGATGGTACGCATCGGACGCGCTATCTTTGGCCCGCGACGATGAGGAGCAGGTCTTGGGACTGGCAATTCGCTTGATTCAGTGGCTGTTCAGCCTGTATAGTATTTGCATTATTGGTCGCGTGTTTCTAGAGATGTTGCTTGGGCCGTATCACAGCGTGGTCGTGTTCTTGCGCGCCATCACCGAGCCCGTGCTGGCACCGATCCGGCGCTGGCTCCCGATGCTGCAGACAGGTGGGATGGGGTGGGATCTATCCCCCATGATTGCCCTGCTCTTGTTGTGGGTCGTGGAGCGTGTGCTGCTTCTGGTCCTGACGCGTGTATTCTGATGTGCGAAGGTAGAGAGGGCATCGTGAAGGAGACGAGTTCCCGCGCGAAAGGGTACGTTCCTGAACGGGAACCGTTGCCGGTGGGCAAGCTGACGCCCGAGCTGCTAGAGAGGCTGCTTAGCCGTCATACCTTCTCCTTGCCAGATGACCGCGTGGTGGTTCATCCGGGGATCGGAGAGGATGCTGCGGTCATCGATATGGGGCCACGTTGGTTGGTCGCCAAGACAGATCCGATCACGTTCGCGACCGATGAGGTAGGGTGGTACGCTGTCCAGGTCAATGCTAACGATGTGGCTGTGGCCGGGGGCGTTCCGCGGTGGTTCCTATCGACACTGCTCCTGCCTGAAGGTCGGGCGGATGAGGCACTGGTCGACACGATCATGGCGCAGATCAGTCAGGCTTGCCGCTCGCTGGGCGTCGTTCCTTGCGGTGGGCACACTGAGATAACATACGCGCTGGAGCGTCCGATCGTGGTTGGTTTCATGCTGGGCGAAGTCGAGCCGGGAGGGGTGGTGCGGAGCTCTGGTGTCGAGATGGGCGACGAAATCCTGGTCACCAAGGGCGTGGCGGTAGAGGGGACAGCGGTCATTGCACGTGAGATGGCGGATCGACTGCAGAACCGCTTTTCCCAGGCCTTCCTGCAACGCTGCCAGCGTTTCTTGCACGATCCCGGCATCAGCATAGTACGCGAGGCGCGGATCGCGACGGCCCATGCACCTGTGCACGCGATGCACGACCCGACGGAGGGCGGGATCGCCACAGGGCTGTGGGAGCTGGCGGCGGCGTCCGGCGTGGGGCTTGAGATCGATGGCACCGCGATCCCCGTGTTCGACGAGACGCGCGAGCTGTGCCGGGAGTTCGATCTGGATCCGCTCGGTGTGATCGCCTCGGGCGCGCTGCTGATCGCAGCGGCACCCGACGATGCGGTGGCCATCTGCGAGGCGCTCCGTGAGGCCGGAGTCTCGGTCGCCAAGATCGGACGTGCCGTCCCGCTCGAGCGAGGACTCTCGCTACATACACCGGAGGGTGCGCGGCCGCTGCCCCGCTTTGACCAAGACCAGATCACGCGGCTTCTCTGAGGTTGAAGCTCTCCTGTGGCACCTTTC
>CAZLMZ010000407.1:0-3109 GCA_964560475.1 uncultured Anaerolineae bacterium | reverse complement strand
CGCAAAGGCAGGTTGCCCAGGCAGCGCGTCCGTGTTAGAATGAAATGGGAGGTCGAGGGAGACGCTGATTTCCTGTGCCATCGCCTGATGGGGCACGAGAGGCGATGGAAGGGAAAGGAAGGGGGCACCAACAGGTGAGCGAGTACGAGGTACTCTACTAGCACCGGGCGGCGCTCGGGTCTGCAGAGGCAGCACGCGAGCGCGCAGAAGCCGCACTCGAGGAGAGCGAAAGACGAGTGCGGTTGTTTGTTTGAAGGGGACGAGTGCCGATGACTGAAAGAAACGACCAGGTGGATCGAGCGAGCATCCTCATCGCCGATGACACTCTCGACAGCTTGCGCGTCCTGAGTGGGATACTGGGGGCAGAGGGATACCGGATCCGCCCGGTGCTCAACGGCAAGCTCGCGCTGCGGGCGGTAGAAAGCGAGCTACCGGACCTGATCATGCTCGACGTGGATATGCCAGAGATGAACGGCTTTCAGGTCTGCCGGGCACTCAAGGCGAGTGAAAAGACGTGGGACATCCCGGTAATCTTTGTCAGCGGGCTGGATGACGAAAGGGCCAAGGTCAAGGGCCTTGAGATAGGCGCGGTGGACTATGTCACCAAGCCTTTTCAAGCCGGAGAGATCGCAGCTCGTGTGCGCACACACCTGGCGCTGCGCCGCCTCCAGAGGCGATTGGCGAGAAGCAACGTCCAACTACAGCAGCAGGCCCAGGCGCTGGCACAGGCGAACGCCGATCTGGCCCGCGCCATGCAGGCGAAGGACGAGTTCCTGGCCTCGATGAGCCACGAGCTGCGCACGCCGCTCAACGGGATCCTTGGCCTGGCAGAGATATTGCGCGAGGGGATCTATGGTCCGGTAGGAGAGCGGCAACAGGAAGCCATCGAGTCGATCGAGAGGAGTGGGCGCCACCTGCTGTCGCTGATCAGTGACATCCTGGACGTAGCCAAGATCCAGGCCGGCCAACTAGCCCTACGACTGGGCCCGGTCTCGGTTGCGTCGGTCTGTCAGGCCAGCCTGCAGTTGGTGGCACACCAGGCCCAGGAGAAGCAGATCGAGCTTTCGTGGTCATTGGGCGGCGCAGTGACGACGATCGAGGCGGACGAGCGCCGTCTGAAGCAGATACTGGTGAACCTGTTGAGCAACGCGATCAAGTTCACGGATCAAGGCGGCGAAATTGGCCTGGAGGTGATCGGTGACCCGGAGAAAGGGATGGTCCATTTCAGCGTGTGGGACACCGGGATCGGCATCGCGAAAGCGGACATAACACGGCTGTTCCAGCCGTTCGTGCAGCTTGACAGTAGCCTCACTCGAGCGTACGCAGGGACTGGCCTGGGGCTGACGCTCGTACAGCGGCTGGCAGATATGCACGGCGGGAGCGTGTCGGTCGAGAGCGCAGGTGTGCCGGGAGAAGGAAGCCGGTTCACGGTGACGCTGCCCTGGCGGGAGGCCGAAATGGTGGTCGGCGGCGATGCCGACGCGCCAGGAGAGAACGCCGCGCCTGCTGCCCCAGTGACCACGATCTTGCTGGCTGACGACAATGAGATCAGCGTCAACATGATGATGGATTACCTGGCGGCGCAGGGGTATCGCATCGTCGTGGCGCGAGATGGAGCCGAGGCGGTCCGCTGCGCGATCGAGGAGCGGCCCGATCTGATCTTGATGGACATCCAGATGCCGGGGATGGATGGGCTGGAGGCGATCCGGCACCTGCGCCAGCACGCCGATCCCGTCGCGGATGGGGACAGCAGCCTGGCAAAGACGCCGATCATTGCCCTGACGGCGCTGGCCATGCCCGGCGATCGGGAGCGCTGCCTGGCAGCGGGCGCGGATGGGTACATCAGCAAACCGGTGAGCCTGAGAGCGTTGGTGGCGACGATCGGCGCGCATCTGTCTAGGACGTAGGAGGAGTCACGGAGCGTGACGAGGCAACCGGACGTACGCGGAGCGGGCCGGAGGTCATCTGGCGCCGCCATGAGTAAGCCCGGTCTACACGGTTGGCGACGGCCCGAGAAGATTCCATTTGGAGCCGGCGATACGGAGCGGTAAGCCTTGTTCCTCGTATTGTCAGGACCGCGATCGCGAGATGGCGCGCATTCCCTCACGCGGCGACCATCGGTCTTGATCTCTTGACACCCAGGATGCGTTGCATTATACTCCTCATCAGGATAGTGCAACATCCAAATGAGGAAGCTGTGCCATGACAGAGACCCACGTTCCTATTGGGACAGTCAAGAGAGATATCTCCAAGCTAGTCAACCGTGTCGCCTATGGCCACGAGCGGATCGTGTTGACCTCTCGCGGCGAGCCCAAAGCGGCCCTGGTTAGCCTGGAGGACTACGAGCAGCTCGAGCGGATGGAGGACGAGACCGCGCTGGCCCACTGGCAGATCTGGGTAGCCGAGCGCGAGGCACTGGCGGACGAGATCCTGGAACGGCGCGGCCGCGAGCCACTGGACGTCGATGCACTGTGGGACGCCACGCGTGCCGACCTGGAGGCGCGGGATGCCCAAGCCGCTGGTGGTTGATGCTAGCCTCACCTTTCGTCTGATCCTCCCGGGTCCTCACCAGGTTGAGGTGGAGTCACTGGTCGGACAGTGGCTGGCCGATGGCTGTGAGATGCACGCACCTACGTTGTGGGCCTACGAGCTCACGTCTGCCCTCTGCAAGACGGTACACTTTGGCGACATCACAGCAGGCGAAGTGGAACGCGCCCTGACGCTGGCGCAGCACTTGGGGATGCACTTGGTGGCCCCGCACGACGAGTTGGTCCGGGGTGCGTTCGACTGGACGTTGCGCCTCGACCGTGCCACGGCATACGACAGCTTTTACTTGGCCTTAGCAGAGATGCTGGGGTGTGAGCTGTGGACGGCCGACCAACGCTTGCATCGTGCCGTCGACCTACCGTGGGTGCGACTGGTGGGCACTCCGGCCGAATAGCCCCCGCAGCGCGCGTGTGCCACGCGCGGTCTCAGACCTCCGACGTCCAAGAGCAGACGTCGGAGGTCGTTGTGTGCCAGGGGAACCATTCCGTCTCCGTTGGCGTCTATAGGGTAGATGGCCCACGCCTGGTTTGCCCTGACATCTCCCTCCCCAGGCGGCCAGGTG
>CAZLMZ010000406.1:0-3114 GCA_964560475.1 uncultured Anaerolineae bacterium | reverse complement strand
GAGAGGATGATGGTAATGCCAAAGTAGATGCGCACCACCGGCCACGTGGCCGGCAGCGCCGCGCTGAGCGACATCCAGAGCGGCGTAGAGGGCATAGAGCGGATGAACTCGATCACGCGCTGGATGATCGTGTCCACCGTACCGCCATAGTAGCCGGAGACGCCGCCCAACATGATGCCGATCGTCAGGCTGAGGATCACACCGACCATGCCGATGGAGAGCGAGATGCGCGCCCCGTAGCAGAGCCGGGAAAAGAGGTCGCGCCCCAGGCGATCGGCGCCCACCAAGAAGATGCCCTGCTCTTGTTGCGGCACGTCCAGGCCAAAAAGGTGGAGGTCAGCCGGGAAGAGTGCCCAAAGCTTGTAGGTCGTCCCGTGCACGAAAAAGCGCAGCGGATAGCGGGTCGTGGTATCCTCGTTGTACAGGTTGCGCAGCGTCTCTGGATCCTTGGTGCGCACGATGCGGTAGACAAAGGGCGCGTGCCAGTTGCCGTCCGCGTCGCGAAAGTGGAGCCTGGTCGGCGGCGCAAACTTGTACTTGATGAAGGGCAGATCGGGCGCGTAGGGGGCCACAAACTCACAGAACACGGCAACCACGTACAAAATGATGATTATCGCGCCGCCAATCATGGCCATCTTGTGCTTGCGGAACTTCCACCACATCAGTTGCCACTGCGTGGCGACAAATGCCTTTTCCTCTTCCTCGCTGCGTGCAACGACCTCTTCCAGGGTTGTGGTCATGGGACTCTGCCTCACCTATAGCTCAACGACAGTGGGTTGCCCCTCACCAATAGGACACAAGCCACCCACACGCGATACGACAACAACTGCTATGCAACACGCCCTAGCCGGTCAGGCGGATGCGCGGATCCACCACAGCCAGTATGATGTCAGACAACAGCGTGCCGATCACCGTCAGTGCGCTCAGGAGCATGAGAAAGCTGCCAGCCAGGTACATATCCTGCGATAGCAGCGCGCGCAGCATCATTGGGCCGGTGGTCTGCAGGCTGAGGACCATCGAAACCAGGGTCGTGCCCGAGATCAGGCTGGCGAGCGACCAGCCGACCGTGCTAAAGAAGGGGTTCATGGCCACGCGCACCGGGTACTTCCACATCAGACTGCTCTCCTTGACCCCCTTGGCGCGAGCAGTGGTCACGTAGGGCTTGCTCAGCTCATCGAGCAGGTTGGCACGCGTAGTGCGGATCGAGCCGGCGGTGCTGCCCAGGGCCAGGATCAAGAGCGGGATCCAGACATGCTTGAGCAGATCCACGACCTTGGCCCAGCTCCAGGGAGCGAGGATAAAGCTTTGGGAAAAGAGCCCGCCCACGTTCAGCCCTAGCTTGGTCATGGCCAACCACATGACCACCAGGGCCACAAGAAAGCCCGGCGTGCCCACTCCGATGAAACTGATCGCAGACATCAAATAGTCGGGAATGGAGTACTGGTGCGTGGCAGAGTAGACCCCGATCGGGATGGCGATGAACCAGCTGACAAAGAGCGCGCTGGCGGACAAGACCATGGTCAGGGCCAGGCGCTCCCAGATCAGCTCCTTGACCGGCTTACGCCACTCCATAGACTGGCCCCAGTCGCCGCGAAGGATGATGCCACTGATCCACTTCCAGTACTGGGCATAGACCGGCATGCCGAGGCCGTAACGATCGCGAAGCGCGGCCAGCTCGGCCTCGTCGACCGCGTCACCTTGCTGCCGAAGCTGCATGGCGTACGTGGTCAAATAGTCACCCGGCGGGAGCTGGATCACGATGAAGGAGATGATCGAGACCGCCAACAAGGTGGGGATCATGATGCCAACGCGACGCAGGATGTAGAACGCCATATCGCCTCCTGGATGGGAGGGCGGGACACGTGCCCCGCCCTCCCGTTTAGGCTAGCCCGTGTGGTTCTCGGGGTCCTCCCAGTAGTAGGTCTCGGTCTGGAGCAGGTGCTCGTCACCGGTCGGGTCGTCGACCGGGAAGCCTCCCAGGTAGCCGCGGAAGCCGTTCTTGACGATGATCGGCGCAGGGGCCTGTCCGAGATAGCCGATCTGTGGCAGCTCTTCGGCCCAGATGTCGAGGATCTGCTGGAAGAGCTCCGTCTCCTTGTCTGGGTCGGGCTCGGCGACGATCTTGTCCCACAGCTCCCAGATCGTCCAGACCCAGTGACCGGCCGGCGGCTCTTCGCCGTTGGGGTCATTGGGATCGGCGTCCCACAGCGCCCACGCGTCGCCCCATGGACGGTCCGGCTGGCGGCAGGTCCAGATGATGGGCGCTACCAGCGGCAGCACCGTGCGGTCGCCGCCCCAGTAGGCCATCTCGATGTCGTTGGCGGCATAGTGCTCCTGGTAGAGCGAGCGCTCGACGCCCTTGTAAGCACACTTGATGCCCACCTGGGCATAGTACTGGACGATGCGCTGCACCGCATCCTCGCCCTGTGTACCCGGCATGTCGGTGCCCTCGATGGTAAAGTTGATGGTCTCGCCGCTGCCATCCTTCCACAGGCGGAAGCCGTCGGCGTCCTTTTCGCTGTATCCTGCATCGTCGAGCAGTTGGTTTGCCTGCTCCTGGTCGAACTCGATGTAGGCGTTGGCCTGCTTGGGGTAGGCCTGCGGCGACATATCGATCGGGCTGTACTGGCGCGGCGTGAGCAGGCCGTCGTACACCAGCTCGTTCAGCTCGTCGCGGTTCACGGCCAACGAGAGCGCGATGCGCACGTTGCGGTCCTGGATGAACTCGCGCAGGCGCGGCTCCTTGGTGGTGTGGTTGCAGTTGATGCACACGTGGCCTGCCGATATCCCCAGGAGCACCTGATAGTCACCGCCGGCCTCGTTCTCCTTGAACAGGGTATAGTTCCCGATCGACACGTGGCGGTTCTGGAAGTCGATCTCGCCGTTGACGATCCACAGGTTAAAGACGTCCGGCTGGTCGTAGAGGCGGTGGGTGACTGAGTCGATGTAGGGCAGTTGCTGTCCCTCGGCATCGGTGGCAAAAAAGTAGGGATTGCGCTCCATCGGGAACAGCTCGAGGTTGAGCGTGCCCTTGGCGAGCCAGGGGGCCACACGCGGCATATCCGGGTTGAGGTACCACTGGGCGCGGTTGTCCGTCCAGTACGAGGTCCAGCT
>CAZLMZ010000405.1:0-3122 GCA_964560475.1 uncultured Anaerolineae bacterium | reverse complement strand
GTGCCGTCAAAGAGCGTCCACGGCTTCCAGCCCTCGTTCTTGAAGCCAAAGAGCGTTTTCTCGCTGGCGAGGCCGACGACATCCACGCCGAGCGCACCCATCAGGTCCGGCTCGACCTCGCCAAGCATCTGGTAGGGTTCGACGACCTTGACCGGGGTGCCGGGGGCGTCGAGACCCAGCGCCTGGCGCAGTTGGTAGACGCTGCTGACGTGGATCCCCGTCACCGCGCTTGCCCCAAGGTCGAGTGGGACACGGTCTGGTTCCTCGTGTTCGATGGCGATCTGTACGCGTTCGCGAGAGTTCACCGTGGGCCTCCTCTGTACTAGGTGCCAGGGCACAGGCGCTGCTTTGTCTCGCTCAACAAGCTCCCTCCCGTTCCTGCCCGTGTTCCCTACTAATGGCGATAGGACAAGGGATCTGGCGGCTGCGGCCGTCGTGGCGCCCTGGCGATGCGGAGTGCGGCGCCAATGAGCAGGCCGCTGGCAAAGCCCCCGATGTGTGCGAACCACGCCACCCCCCCAGTGGACATTGTGCGAACGCCGAGGGTCAAGGCGCCGTTGAACAACTGGATCACGAACCACATCCCGAGCACTAGGACGGCTGGAAGTCGCGCCATCCGCACGAAAAAGAAGATCGGGATCAGGACTCGCACCGGGGCGGTAGGGTAGAGCACCAGGTATACGCCCAGGACGCCTGCGATCGCGCCGCTCGCGCCGATGGCAGGCATCGATGCAGAGGGCGCGATCGCGACCTGTGCCAGCCCCGCCGCTATGCCTGCTGCCAGGTAAAAGAGCAGATACCAGCCGCGCCCCATCGCATCTTCGACATTGTCGCCAAAGATGCCCAGGTAGAGCATGTTGCCGATCAGATGCATCCAGCCACCGTGCAGGAAGATCGAGGTCAGCAGGGTGATGTAGACGAGTGGGCCGCTCGAAGGGCTCGTGATCCGCGCTGGCACGGCCCCAAAGCTCATCAGGAAGGCATCCAGCTCCCGGCCGAGGGAGAGCTCGAACAGGAAGGCCAGCGCGTTGATCGCGATCAAGGCGTACGTGACCAGCGGGACGCGCCGGCTGCGGATCTCATCAGCTATGGGGATCACGCCCGATTCTCCTCGCCCGGCTTGTTACAGCCGACAGGGACTGCGTGGGAAACATGTTTCACAATGCCCAACGTATACCACACAAGCAAGGCGTTGTCAAAAGCGCAGTCTCAGCCAGCGACCCGAGCCCTGTCAGCCGCGCCCAGTTTGTTGCCTCCAGGGCTTTGTGATAGCATGCCCGACGGGTGGCGGATACTGGCTTCCGTCGTGCCGTGCAGGGAAGTGGTTCGTACGCTTTGCCTCGGCAGCGCGGGAGAACGGACCGCCATAGTAGGAATGAGTAGCGTGATGGCAGCTTGGACACTCGGTTCGTATGCCCGGTCGTTCCGCTCCCTCAACAAGAGCGTGCGGCTGTGCCTGCTCGGTTCTGCACTGCTGGGTTTGACCGTCTCGGGCGGCAGCTACGGCGTGCTGCTGAACCTGTACTTGCTGCGCCTGGGCTATAGGACGCAGTTTATCGGCGTGGTCAACGCGATGTCGCCCTTGGCCAACCTTCTGTTCTCCCTGCCCGCCAGCGCCCTGGGCAAACGGTGGGGCAGCGTTCGCACGATGACGGCGGGCATCGTGCTGTCTCTGCTTGGCAACGGGCTGCTGCCGCTGCTGGTGCCTCCCCCAGGACTGCGCGAGGCGTGGATCTTGGCTACGTACCTGATCGGTGGCGCCGGAATGGCATTGTACCTGGTCAACGTAAGCCTGTTCCTGATCGATGCCACGACGCCTGCTGAGCGAAACCACGCCTTTTCGCTACGGGTGGCGACGCTGCCCTTTGCAGGATTTGCCGGCAGCCTGGTCGGCGGGCTGCTGCCCGGGCTCTATGCTGCCCTCCTGGGCGATGCGCCAGGCAGCCCCGTGCCCTACCGCTATGCGCTGCTGACCTCCGCCGTCCTGCTCGTTCCGGCGATCCCGACGATGATCGCGACCGGCAGGGCATCGGACCGGCCGCTTGCAGGGCACGAGGAGGCACTCGATGCCCGCGCAGGTGCTGTCTCTCGTGGTGCAGTCCCGCTTGGGTTGATGACCATATTGGCCCTGGTGAGTTTCCTGCGAGTGATCGGCGAGGGCACCCCGCGTGCTTTTCTCAACGTGTACCTGGATGCTGGCCTCGGCCTGTCCACAGGCCACATCGGCGTCCTGGTCGCTGCCGGGCGCTTGTTGTCGGTCCCGGCCAGCCTGCTCATGCCCCTCTTTGCCGCGCGATGGGGAAATGGCCGGACGGTGGCGTTCGGTGCGCTGGGTGTCTCGTTGAGCCTGCTGCCGCTCGCGCTCGTGCCTCACTGGATCGGCGCCGGGCTCGGCTTCCTGGCGCTCACGGCCTGTGCCGCCATCGCACGCTCGGCATTCATCGTCTATGGGATGGAGGCCGTTGCCCCGCGGTGGCGGTCGACCGTGTCGGCGATGACGACCATGTCGGCGGCGATTAGCTGGGGGGCGACGGCAGCGATCGGCGGATACCTGATCGATGTGGCCGGATACCGTGCCACTTTTCTCGCCGGCACCGTAGCGACCGCTGCCGGGGCGCTGCTTTTCTGGATCCGCTTCTGTGCCAGCCCCAGCCGGCACCGGGAGTCGCTGCAGATGTGATCGCGGCGGACTGCGACCGCCAGGTCCCTCAAGGGCTCTAGAGCAAGGGCTGGACGTGGCTTGATGCGTAGCGTAGGCAGCGGTAAACGCTCAAGGCACCGCGTTCCTGGAACGGGCTGACATAGTCCCACACGACCTCGCCCTCGCGCGTCACCTCGAACAGGTGGCATTTGGCACCCTCGCAGATCAGCGTATTGCCGTTCGGCAGCCGCTGCGCACCCGAGATGTACTTGCTGAGGAACGCCTCCCTTGGCTCGGCGGTGTAGGACCACTCGATCTCACCCGTCAGCGGGTTCAGCTCGAACACGCGAGAGTAGCCGCGCAGCGTCCCGTTGTCATAGATCAGCAGGTTGCCGTTCGGCAGCAGGTGCGGCTTGTGCTGTCCATCCAGCTCCCCCGGTCCCCACGCCCACACGATGAGCCCCGTCTCGCGATCGATGAC
>CAZLMZ010000404.1:0-3123 GCA_964560475.1 uncultured Anaerolineae bacterium | reverse complement strand
AGTCATCGTTGTCGCTTACTGCTTGTTGCCCAACCACTATCATCTCCTCTTGCGCCCCAACGATGATGACCTGTCAAGACATATGATGAGGCTTTCAGTCTCGTACACCAAGGCGATCAACAAACGATACGGGCGCACCGGATCCCTCTTTCAGGGCCGGTTCAGGACAGTACTGGTGGAAACGGATGAACAACTCCTGCACCTCTCCAGATATATGCACCTCAACCCAGTATTGGCGGGACTGGTAGAGCACCCAGAGGACTGGGAGTTCTTGAGCTACCCAGAGTATGTCGGCCTACGTCATGGAACCTTGCCTAGCTCAGAGACCGTGCTGTCGCAGTTTGCATCATCAGGTGCGTACAAGCGATTCGTTGATGACTACGTAAAGCACGATCGGGAGACGATCGGAAAGCTGATTCTGGAATAGCCCGGCCGCCAGGCCGGCGAAGGAGGTCAAATGGACAAAGAAACTTACCTCAAGCAAGTAGCCGCAACGCGGCCGGAACGGATCCGCTGGTGGCAGGAGGCGCGCTTTGGGATGTTCATCCACTGGGGGCTCTATGCCCAGTTGGGACGGCACGAGTGGGTGATGAACCGCGAGCGCATCCCGGTCGCGGAATACGTCAAGCTGGCCGACACGTGGAAGCCCAAGCCGCGCCCGGCGCGCGAGTGGGCCCGGCTGGCCAAGGCGGCCGGCATGAAGTACATGGTCATGACCACCAAGCACCACGAGGGCTTTTGCCTGTGGGACTCCAAGATGACCGGCTATAACGCGGTCCAGCACGGTCCCGGGCGCGACCTGGTACGCGAGTACGTGGAGGCGTGCCGCGAGTTCGGCCTCAAGATCGGGTTCTACCACTCGCTGATGGACTGGCACCACCCAGACGGGGCGCGCTGCGCGCACGACGAGGCCGCGCGGCGCCGCTTCCTCGACTATATCCAGGGCTGTGCGCGCGAGCTGTGCAGCAACTATGGTCCGATCGACATCTTTTGGCACGACGTCTCCTGGCCCCTGCCCACCCCCGAAGCGTGGGAAAGCGTCGAGTTGAACAGCATGATCCGCGAGCTGCAGCCGGGGATCCTGATCAACAACCGCTCCAAGCTGGACGAGGACTTTGGCACACCCGAAGAGCACGTCACCGCCGCCGAGGAGGGCCGGGCATGGGAAGCATGCATGACCTTTAACGGCTCGTGGGGCTATATGCCGATCTCACCCGATTGGCGCTCGGTTCGCGAAGTGATCCGCATGCTGCGCACGGCAGCAGCAGGGCAGGGCAACCTGCTGCTCAACATCGGCCCGGCGCCGGATGGCTCGGTACCGGTGGAGGCGATCGAGCGCCTGGAGGCGGTCGGCAAGTGGGTGACAGCGAACGGCGAGGCGCTGTACGGGCAGATGGACCGCGCCGATCGGGACCGCATGGAATGGATGCCGACCGGCGAATGGACGGTCAAGGGCAACACGGCCTACTATTGGTGCACGCGCTGGCCCGGTGAGCAGCTCGTGATCGGCGGGCTGCGAACCCCCGTGGAAAAGGCATCGATCCTGGCAACAGGGAAACCGGTCGCGTTCGAGCAGAGCGAGAACCGCCTGATCCTGAAAGGGCTGCCGCACGACAACCCCGCCGAAATCGCCGGGATCACGGTGCTCAAGCTCGAATGTGCCGGGCCGCCGCAGCAGGTGCTCGGGGCAGGCTACGTGCTGCTGGAGTAGCGCGAGCCGATGCCTGCTATCGCGGGTCGGTCCAATGCATTCGTGCAGGCCCGGCAGCGCCTGCGCCAGTTCACGCGCGATCGGGCCGACCGCGCGGCAGCCGAGCGCGGCCTGCGCCAGGAGGTGCTGCGGCTGGCGCTGCCGGCGATGGGCGAGCAGATGCTGAGCCTAATGGTCAGCCTCGTCGACACCATGCTGGTCGGCCACCTGGGCGCAGAGGCGCTGGCCGGCGTGAGCCTGGCGACGCAGTGGGTCTTTATGGCGAGCACGCTCTTTAGCGCCATCTCGACCGGCTCGGTGGCGCTGGTGGCGAGAGCGACCGGCGCAGCAGATATGGAGACGGCCAACCGCACGGCACGGCAGTCGGTGATCGTGGGGCTGGCCGTCGGCCTGCTGGCAACCGCGTTGGCCGTGCTGCTGGCCCGGCCAGCCGTAGCGTTGATGGGGGCCGAGCCGGCATCGCTCCAGCAGGGCATCACCTACCTGCGCATCGCCGGCATGGCCTTTGCCCTGCAAGCGGTGATGTTCGTCTGCAACGCCTGCCTGCGCGGGGTGGGCGACACGCGCACGACGCTGAAGGTTATGCTGGTGGTCAACGTGGTCAACGTCGTCGTGGCATGGACGGCGATCAATGGCCCCCTTGGCCTGCCCAGGCTGGGCGTTGCTGGCTCTGCACTGGGTGCAGCAGCGGGACGCGCTGCGGGCGGCCTGCTGGCCCTGGCCATCCTGCTCAAGGGACGTTCGGGGCTCAAGCTCGACTTGCGCGGCTGGCGCCCCGACCTGGAGACGATCCGCCGCCTGCTGCGCGTCGGCCTGCCTACGGGGGGCGAGCAGTTGCTGATGCGCGTGGGCATGATGTCCTTCGTGCGCGTCGTGGCCAGCATGGGCACAGTCGTCGTGGCCGCTCACGCCGTGGCGCTGCGCGTCGAGTCGATCTCTTACATGCCGGGCTTTGGCTTTGCCATCGCCGGCACGACGCTGGTCGGGCAGGGACTGGGGGCCCGCGATCCCCAGCGTGCTGAGCGGAGCGGCTACCTGACCTACCAGATCGCCGCCGTGCTGATGATGGCCATGGGGCTGATCTTTATCCTGCTGCCTCGCCCGCTCATCTCCCTCTTTACCGCCGAGGAGGACGTGATCGCGACGGCCGTCGCGCCGCTGCGGATCATCGGTTTCGTTCAGCCGCTGCTGGCAGCGTCGATGGTCTTTGCCGGGAGCCTGCGCGGCGCGGGCGACACACGCTTTCCGATGTACGTTACCGGGCCGGTGATCCTGGCCGTGCGCGTGCCGACGGCCCTGCTGCTGGGGGTCGTGCTGGGCATGGGCCTGGCCGGGGCGTGGCTGGGCATGGCCACCGACCTGGTCGTACGGGGGGTCATCTTTTACCTGCGATTTCGCAGTGGGCGGTGGAA
>CAZLMZ010000403.1:0-3148 GCA_964560475.1 uncultured Anaerolineae bacterium | reverse complement strand
AGCATCACGGCGATCAACATGGGCTGGACCATGATGCAGATGCCGGAAGTGATCTTTGCCATGGCCATCGCTACCGCCGCCTTTCCCAGGATGTCGCGCCTGGTCGCGCGGGGCCAGGCGACCGAACTGGGCGAGACGGTGCTGGCAGCACTGCGCGCGACGCTGTTCCTGGTCCTACCCTCGGCGCTCGCGCTGCTCATGCTCGGGCGATCCTACATCACCGTCCTCTTCGGGCGGGGAGCGTTTAGCGAGCAGGCAGCGGATATGGTGTACGGGGTCACAGCCGCGTTCACGGTTGGCCTAGTGGGACACTCGGTGCTCGAGCTTGCGGCGCGCATCTTTTACGCGCACAAGAACACGGTGATCCCATTCTGGGTAGCACTGGGGGCGACTGTGCTGAACGTCACGCTCTGTCTGCTCCTGGGGACATCTCTGGGCAGCGCCGGGCTGGCCCTGGCCAACTCGATCGCCGTGACGCTGCAGTCGGGGATCTTGTTGTGGCTGGCCTGGCGGCTGCGCGTGCGCTTTGACTGGCGCCCGGTGTGGAGGCAGTGCTGGCGCACTGGCCTCGCCCTGGCAGGGATGGCGGGCAGCATCTGGCTCGTGGCACGGCTGGTCCGCGGGCGCGGCGATCTGTGGCTCGCCGCCCTGGGCAGCGCAGCCGGCAGCGGCGTCTACCTGGGGCTGATGGCACTGCTGCACCAGAGCGAGGCGCGCCAACTCGCCCGCCTGGCGCGGGAGCAAGTCGGCATCTAGAAAACACATCGCGCTGCGGAGGGAAAGTAATCCCTCCGCAGCGCGATGTCGCTGAGCCCCTGGTCAGCGCCTGCTGCGCATCCAGACCACTGCGATCAGCAGCGCCACTAGGGCCAGGCCCAAGATCGCCTCGATGCCGCGCCAGAGGAGCAGCACGGTCGTGTTCTCGCTGCCGGCTCGCGCCGTGAGCCCGTAGGGCTCGGCCACCGCCGAAGGCGTTGGGGCAGCCTGCGCGCCAAGCCTGGGCATATCCTCTTGCGCGGTCTGCTGCGGCTCGATCGCAGGAGGCTCGGTCGGCAGCGGCGCTGGCGGCAGGCCCCCGCCGCCCTGCGGTTCGCCTTGCGGGCCGCCCGCTGTAGTCGGGCTCGGCTCAGGCGCGGCGAGCATGATCCCCGCCTCTCCCGTCGCCGTCACCCCCTCGGTGGCTTCGACGCCCGGCGCCTTCATTGCTGCCATCGGCGTCTCACCAGCGCGCTCGCTCTCGGCCGCCTTGGGCGCCTCCTCCGCCGTAGGCGGCGCTGCCGCCTGTGACTTGATCATCGGCGCAGGGGAGGACGTGGCCTCGGGCAGCGCCTGTGCCACCCGCTCCTCGGCCTGCGCGGTCTCGTCCGTCCGGGCCGTATCGGTGGCCGCCGCCTGCGTGACGGCCGCAGCCACGCTCTCATGCTCACCACGCAACGACGCGCTCCCGATCGGCAGCCTGCCCCGGCCAGCCAACAGGTCACCACCAAGCACCAGCACGAGCAGCAAGGCCACGACCGCCGTCGCCCACTGCGTGACCGCCAGCGGTGACATGCGACGCATCGATCGCGATGTCCCGGCTAGGTCCGCCTCCCGAACGACAAACCGGCGCGGCGCCTTGACCTGGGGCGCCTGGTGCAGCAACCCCACGGTCCAGCGCAGCGTCCGGAGATCGGCCCTGCACGCCTCACAATGCGCCAGGTGCGCCTCGATCCGTCGCCGTTCGCGCCCGGATACCTCATCGTCCACGTAGGCCGAGAGCCGCTTCTCGACGTACGCGTGCTCACGTCCTCCCATACCAGACCCCAACTTACTCATATCTACCCGCTCCCCGTCGCAGCAATCGACCCAGGAGGCCATCGTCTAGCCATTCGACGAGTAGGCTCATCAAGCCTGCTGCTCCACCCCCTTCGCTATATAGACGGTAGCGAGCTGGCAAAAGTTCCGCATTCCCCCTCAAGTACTCGCGCATCTTTTCCCGGCCCCGGCTGAGACGCGACTTGACCGTGCCCAACGACACGCCCAGCGTCCTGGCAATCTCTTTGTAGGCCATGCCGTGGATATCACACAGCACCATCACCACGCGCTGGTCATCGGGCAGCTCTTGCAGGCCACGCTGGATCAACTGGCCCAGATCCTGCCGCTCGGCAAACTCCTCAGGGGGCTCTTCGTCCCCCTCTGTCCACTCTGCCCAATCGAGCTCGGGATCGGCGTCCAACGAGACGGTTGGGTGACGCTTGTGAGCACGCAGCACATCGTAGCAGGCATTGGTCACGATGCGCAGCAGCCAGGAGCGGAACGATCCGCCGCGGAACCCAGAGAGGGCCCGGTAGGCAGAGATGAACGCGTCCTGCGTCGCGTCGGCAGCAGCATCTGGATCGCCGAGGATGCGGTAAGCGACGTTATATGCCAGATCCTGGTAGTCCAGGATCAAGCGGTTAAATGCCTCGCGCTCGCCGCCCTGTGCGGCGACGAGCAGCGCGGACTCTTCCATAGGCACCTACTGAACTTGACTAAAGGTATGTTTCGTTCTATACTAGCACCGTGAGCCGGAGTGGCGGAACTGGCAGACGCGCGCGACTCAAACTCGCGTGAGGGAGACCTCTTGTGGGTTCGATTCCCACCTCCGGCATCAGCTCTCATTATACATGATTTGGCTCCCTCATGCCAAGTCACTGTGGCGGGGATTGTCTCCATGGCTGGTCCCTCTGGCAGGGAGTAGCCTTTTCTTTTGCCTGTTATGCGCGTGGAAGGGCCTATGGGTAGACGACGCATATGGCTTGCCGTCCTGCTCGGCGCGGTCGGGCTCGTCGCCGGAGCAGGGCTGGGCGTGTGGTATGGATGGGAGGTCGACCCGGTAGCCTACACGGACACCGACCTCGCCCATCTCCACCCGTCCTACAGGGATGAATACATCCTGATGGTGAGCAGGGCCTACGCACTGGATGGCGACCTGGATGCCGCACGTGCGCGGATCGAGTGGCTCATGCTGCCTGACCCTGCAAGCACTGCCGCCGATCTGGCCGAGAAGGCCATCGCTCAGAGTGCCCCGAGGGCGCAGATCCGCGTCCTGGCTCACCTGGCACAGGCGCTAGGTGCGGACCGGCCTGCGCTTGCGCCCTATCTCTCCCCGGAAGACGATTCGTGAGCC
>CAZLMZ010000402.1:0-3153 GCA_964560475.1 uncultured Anaerolineae bacterium | reverse complement strand
CCGTGTGGCATGACCTTGTTCGCGTTCTGGGCCAGCTCGCGCAGCAGTGCGTATTCGGTCCGCGTCAGGTGTACCGTCTCCCCCTCGATCCGGGCCACGCGCCGGGCGAAATCGATCTCGATCGGGCCGCAGGTCAGGCAGGGGACGGCCTCCTGGTGGGGGCTGTTGGCGCGGCGCAGCACGGCCCTGATCCGCGCTACCAACTCCTTGGCGTCGAAAGGCTTGACCAAATAGTCGTCCGCGCCTACCTCGAAACCGTGCAGGATCTCGCTCTGCCGGGCCCTGGCGGTGAGCATGATCACGGGCACGTTCGAGAACTCGCGAATGCGCTGGCATACCTCGTACCCGTCTGGCCCGTGAGGCAGGAGGATGTCCAGCAGCACCAGGTCGGGCTGTTCGAGGGCAACCATCTCGATCGCCGTTTCGCCGTTGGCGGCAGCGACGACGCGATAGCCAAAGGCCCCCAACACCTGGCGCACCAGGAGCGTGACCTTGGGCTCGTCTTCCACGACCAGGATCTTTTCCTGCATGCCGCTACTCCTCGTCTATGGGGCGGGGGAGGGTAAAGTAAAAGGTGCTCCCCTCGCCGGGGCGGCTCTCGGCCCAGATCCGCCCGCCGTGGCTCTCGACGATCGTGCGCGCGATGGGCAGGCCCAACCCCGAGCCGACCACGTGGCGGCCCAGCCCCGAGTCGACGCGGTAGAACTTGTCAAAGAGCCGGTTGAGGTGTTCCGGCGCGATGCCCAGGCCCTGATCGGACACACTGATTGTCACCTGTTTCTCCTCGACTGTGCCGCGGATGACGATCATGCCCCCGCCTGGCGAGTACTTGACAGCATTGTCCACCAGGTTACGCAGCACCTGCTCGATACGGTGTGGGTCGGCGTCGACGATCGGCAGTTGTACGTCGACCAGGAAGCGGTGCTTGGAGCTGCGCCGGGCAAAATCCTCCGCCGTATCGCGGGCCAGGCGTTCCAACCGCACCGGTTGCAGTTCGAGGCGCAGCAGGCCGGCATCAATGATCGACGACTCGAGCAGGTCGTGGATCAGGTCGGTCAGCACGTCGCATTCCTGGTCGATGATGGTCAGGAACTCGCGCTGCGTAGGGGCGTCAAACGTCGCCTCTTCCAGGAGGAGGGCGGTGGAAAAACCCTTGATCGAGGTCAGTGGGGTGCGCATCTCGTGTGCCAGGGTCGAGATCAGCTCGGCCTTGAGACGGTTCGCCTCCTCGAGCGCGCGCACCTGCTGCAGTTCCTCGCGCAGGCGGGTGTGCTCGATCGACACGGCGATCAGTTGGGCTACAGCTTCGAGGAAGGGCAGATCCTCGCGAAAGTGGCCGGGCTCGCTGCGGTTTTCGAGGATCAGGACGCCGACGCGCGTCGTGCCCGCGATCAGCGGCACGCAGGCGGCACACTGCGGCCCGTCCAGCGCCGCGGTGGCCTGCTCGAACAGGCGCTGGTTGGTCGGGCTCATGTTCGCCCGCACCGCTGCGATCGCCGCCGGGTCGGGATACACCGCCGGCTGCCCGCTCTGTAGGGCGCGCCCGCTCATCGCTTCGCCCGATGTGATGTGGATCTGGCTCAATACGCGCAGATCGTATCCCTGTGCGTCCTTGACGACCAGCCAGTCCTGCTCGGGCTCGTAGAGGAGCAGGATCCCCGTCTCGGCCGCGCGCAGCGTCGCGATCAAGCACGACAAAAAGCGCGAGAGCATGGTCTCCAGATCGTGCTGCCCGGCCAAGAGACGGGCGATCTCAAAGATAGCCGACAGGCGCTGCTCCCCGATCGCGGCCATCTCTTCGGCATGCGGCATCGACAGCGTCCTATACCCATCCTCGCAACTTGCATGCCTCGGCCACGCGCGCCACGGCGACGACGTAAGCGGCGATGCGGTTGTCGATGCCATAGTGCTGCGCAGTGCGATGCACAGCCTGGAACGCCGCCGTCATCTTTTGGTTCAGGCGCTGGTAGACCATGTCGAGATCCCAGTAGTAGCCGTACGCGTTCTGTACCTGCTCGAAATAAGAGACGGTGACCCCGCCCGCGTTGCAGAGAAAGTCCGGGATCACGAATACCTCGTTGCGGTGCAGAATCTCGTCCGCTTCGGGCGTGGTGGGCCCATTGGCGAGTTCCGCCAGGATCCGGGCGTGGACCTCGCCGGCATTGTCGGCGCGGATGGCCCCCTCCAGCGCGGCCGGGATCAGGATATCTACGTCGAGGGCCAGCAGGTCGGCGTTGCGAATCTGCGTGCAGTTGGCTCCGGGGTAGCTGATCACCGTACCTTCGTGTAGCTTGTGGGCCGACAGGTCGTCAAAGTCGAGGCCGTCGGCGCAGTAGATGCCCCCTTGCGAATCCGAGACGGCGACGATGCGCGCCCCAAAGAGCTCGCACGACAGCTTGTGCGCGAACTGCCCGGCATTGCCATAACCCTGGATGGCGATCGCGGCCTGGCTGAGGTCGATGCCTAGCGCCTTGGCCGCCTCGCGGATGCAGTACATACCGCCGCGAGCGGTGGCGTCGCCGCGCCCCTCCGACCCGCCGAGCGGGATCGGTTTGCCGGTGATCACACCCGGCACATTGTGCCCGATCATGTGGCTGTACTCGTCCATCATCCAGGCCATGATCTGGGGGTTGGTGTACACGTCGGGCGCAGGGACGTCGGTGTGTGGCCCGATATAGTGGCCCAGGGCGCGGATATAGGCCCGGCTGAGGCGTTCCAGTTCGCCGAGCGACATCTCTTTCGGGTTGCAGACCACGCCGCCCTTGCCTCCGCCAAGGGGGATGTCGACCACCGCGCATTTCCAGGTCATCCATGCGGCGAGCGCGCGGACCGTATCAAAGGTCTCCTGGGGATGGTAGCGCAGCCCACCCTTGGTCGGGCCCCGCGCGTCGTTGTACTGCACACGAAAACCCTCAAAGATGCGAGTCGTGCCATCGTCCATCTTGACCGGAAAATGGACGTGGAACTCGCGCATCGGCCAGCGCAAGAGCTCGTGCGTCGTCTCGTCCAATCCCATGGCTTCCGCGGCCTGGGCCAGTTGCGCTTGCGCGATCTCGAAGGGGTTCATACGATCTGGCACGCTACTCTCCTTTGAGTACGATCTAGCCCTCGGTCTATCTGCGCCGAGGAGCGTCGGATACCTATCTATTCCTA
>CAZLMZ010000401.1:0-3157 GCA_964560475.1 uncultured Anaerolineae bacterium | reverse complement strand
GATGGCAGTAAGGCAAAGAACCAGTCGGGCGCTCGCCGCTTTCTTGGGTCTGAGGCGGAACATGGTCGCCCTGCTGACGATGGTCGTCCTGGTTGGGCTGGGCGAAAAGATGGCCGAGCGCTTCCTGCCGATCTACCTGGTCGCGCTGGGCGGCGGTGCGTTCTCGATTGGCCTGCTGAACGGGATGGATAACCTGCTCAGCGCACTGTATTCGTATCCCGGCGGATATGCCAGCGACCGGCTGGGGTACAAGCGCGCCCTGATCCTGTTCAATCTGATCGCCATGGCCGGCTATCTGATCGTGATCCTGATCCCAACCTGGCCGGCGGTGATCGTGGGCTCGATCTTTTTCCTCTCCTGGACGGCGATCTCGCTGCCGGCAACGATGGATATGGTCTCTAGGGTGCTGCCCAAGGACAAGCGCACGATGGGCGTGTCGATGCACTCGCTGGTGCGACGCGTACCCATGGCTCTCGGGCCGATGCTGGGCGGGTGGATGATCGGGCTGTTTGGCCAGACGCGTGGCGTGCGGCTGGCCTTTGTGGTCGCGCTGGCCCTGGGCGGGGTATCGCTCGCCATGCAGCAGGTGCTGATCGGTGAGGAGCGCAGGGAGCGGCCCCAGCCAGAGCGCAACCCGCTGCGCGCCCTGTCGCTGATGAGCCCGGCGCTCCGCAGCCTGCTCATCTCTGACATCCTGGTCCGTTTCTGCGAGCAGATCCCCTATGCGTTCGTCGTCATCTGGTGCGTCACGGTCAACGGCATTACCCCCCTCCAGTTCGGCGTCTTGACCACGGTCGAGATGGTCACGGCCATGCTGATCTATATCCCGGTTGCCTACCTGGCCGACAAGAGCACCAAGAAACCGTTCGTGGTCGCCACGTTCGGCTTTTTCACCCTCTTTCCGCTGGTGCTGCTCTTCTCCCGCTCCTTCTGGGTGCTGGTCGTCGCCTTTGTCGTGCGTGGCATGAAAGAGTTTGGCGAGCCGACGCGCAAGGCGCTGATCATGGACCTGGCGCCAGAGGGAAAGAAGGCTGGCACGTTTGGGGTGTATTATCTGGTGCGGGACATCATTGTCTCCGTAGCAGCGTTTGGTGGTGCACTGCTGTGGGATCCGTCGACGGCGCAGAGGCTGTTCGGCATGCTTGGCCTGCCGGGGGGTCTCCCGTCGGCCGTCGCCTCGCTGGCCTCGCCGGCGACGAATTTCCTGGCCGCATTCGCCTTTGGGCTGCTGGGCACGTTCTACTTTGCTCTCTTTGGCAGCGATCTGGGTGCCCCGCGTGTGCAGCCTGACGCGGGCACGTCGCGTTCATCTTGATGGCGGAAGGAGCGTAGCGATGAAGTGGGTGACGCGTTCTCACGTACACGTGGACCGGGTGGCATGCCCGTGGCTGATCAGCCGTTTCGTGGACTCGGATGCCGAGTTCTTTTTCGTTCCTGCGAGCCAGGTGAACAAGGCAGCGGAAGAGCTCGGCGCGACCCCGTTTGATGCGCCGGGCGTCGCGCTGGGACACAAGGATGGCAAGTGCTCGTTCGAGACGATTATCGAGCACTATGGCCTGACCGACAAGGCACTGCTGCGCCTGGCCCGTATCGTCCACTGTGCCGACGTCGCTCAAGATCGGGAGAGCGATCCGTTGGCCGTAGGCCTGGAGGCGATCGCGGTGGGGTACAGCCTGCGCTTCCCGCACGACGAGGAGAACCTGGCGCGGCAATTTGATGTGTACGATGCACTCTATGCCTGGTGCAGGCTCGACGTGGCTTAGAGGCGCGGCGAGGCTCAAGGCCCTAGAGGTCTTCCGAGACCTTTAGGGTCCTATCCTCTCCCGTAGCTCTTAACAGCTCCTCCACCGCGTCCGCCAGCTCTTCGAACAGCCAGCCCTGGCCGCGCGCGCAGAGGATGCGCGCTGCCTCGCGATGGTACCACAGCGTGCCCTCTTTGCCGCCGCGAAAGTGTGCCCACAGGCCTTCGCCCTGCTGCCGGTAGGCACGCAGCAGCGAGCGCACGTTGTACAGCTTGTCTGCCGCCACCACGCGCAGCGTCGCCGGGTCAGCCTGGTTGAGCGAGGCCAGGAAGCGCTCCTTGCGCTCCCGCCAGGGGGGCTTGGGCACCGTTTCGGCGTCGCTGCACGCATCGACGATCGCAGCGACGCGGTCGCCAAAGCGCTGCCGGATCTCTTGCCGCGCGGTGGAACCGCCTTGGTCCTCGATCGCGTCGTGCAGCAGCGCCGCGATCACCTCGTCCTCATCCGCGCCGCTCTCGAGCACGAGGGAGGCCACGCCCAGCAGGTGGGCGACGTAGGGGGTGCCGGAGGCCTTGCGCGTCTGCGCGGCGTGGAGCTGTGCGGCATAGGCGAGTGCCTCCGCAAAGCGGGGGGTGAGGGTGCACGCTCCCTGGCGTCTCGCCTCGTCTTGCTCAGACATCCATCGCCCTCATTGCGGCGCCGCCCGCTCTCCCGGGCGGCGTCCCATCCGCCGCTCGACCTCGGCCATGGCGTCCTCAGCCAGCGGCCCATACGCCATCGCCCCGGACAGCTCGGCCACCTGGGAGGCGGTGCGAAAGCCCGGGATCGGGATCGCCCGCGCGCTGTGCGCCCAGATCCAGCCGAGCGCGCCTTGAACGTAGCTCCGCCCGTCGCGGGTCAGGGGTTCGCGCAGGTGCCCCGCAAGATCGATCGCCTCCAGGAAACCCTCGTCCTTGAACCAGTCGCTGCGCCGGTCCGTCTCTGGCAGCGAGGTCGTCCGCGACCACCTGCCCGTCAGGACACCCATCACCAGCGGTATGCGGTCGATGCTCGCCAGGTCATGTTCCTCACACAGCGCCAGCATCTCTGGACTGGGCTCAAAGACGTTCAGCCGGTGCTCTATCGCCGTGCAGTGCGGCCCCTCGGCAAAGCAGCGCGCCCGCGCCGGATCGTCCGTGCTCCAGCCATAGGCGCGGATCTTGCCCGCTGCGACCAGGTCCTCCAACGCGTCGCGGATCGCGGGCGCGCGAGCCAGATCATAGTCGCGCAGGTGCAGCAGGTAGAGGTCGATATAGTCGGTCCCCAGCCGGCGCAAGCTGGCCTCGCACGCCTGCGACACATAGGACGGTGTCACCTCCTGCTCGACCGGTTCGCACGTCTCCTCGTCAAAGGTCTCGCCGAACTTGGTCGCGATC
>CAZLMZ010000400.1:0-3161 GCA_964560475.1 uncultured Anaerolineae bacterium | reverse complement strand
TCGATTGCGAGGGGACGGTGCGGGTCGTTCAGGGACGCTGGTAAAGGGCGGACAGTCCCCATCCCAACCTTCCCCCAACGGGGGAGGGAGTCTTGGTCCTCCCCCCTTCGGGGTCGAAGATACCCGATCGCAGATCCCCGTCAGGGGGAGGGTGGGAGCTAGAGGGGGGCAATTAGCCATAGCGCTCCTCGCCGATGACATAGACGCGCACCAGGTTGGTGGTGCCGGGCTGCGAAAGGGCGGCGCCGGCAGTGATGAGCACCGTGTCGCCGTCCTTCACCAGGGCGTGCTCGCGCGCGGCTTGCACGGCCTGGCGGATCATCTGGTCGGTGTCATCGGCTCGATCGGCGAGCAGGGGAGTGACACCCCAGTAGAGCATGAGGCGGTGCTGCACGCGCAGGTCGGGCGTGATCGCTACGATCGGGGTGTCGGGCCGATACCTGGACATGACGCGCGCTGTATAGCCGGACGCCGTGGGAGCCAGGATCGCCTTTGCATTCAGATCGTGTGCGATGTCGCGAGCGCTGTGGCCGACGGCGTTGGCGATGGTGCGCGTGTGGTCGCCGGGCACGGGGCGAAAGGGGCGGGGGGACGGTGGGTCGCGGTGCGCCTCGACCTCGTCGGCGATGCGTCCCATGGTGCGCGCGGCCTGCAGCGGGTAGGAGCCGATCGAGGTCTCGCCGGAGAGCATCACCGCGTCGGTGCCATCGAGGATGGCGTTCGCCACGTCAGCGGCCTCGGCGCGCGTGGGGCGCGGGTTGCGGATCATCGAGTCGAGCATCTGAGTGGCCGTGATGACCGGGATGCCGGCTTCGTTGCAGGCCGAGATGATGCGTTTCTGCGCCATAGGCACTTTTTCGGGTGGGATCTCGATGCCCAGGTCGCCACGCGCGACCATGACCGCGTCGGCGGCGTCGATGATGGCCTGCAGGTGCTCGAGCGCCTGCGGTTTCTCGATCTTGGCCATGATCGGCAGCGGCTCGTCGGTCCGCTCGGCGATCAGGCGTCTCAGCGTGTGCAGATCGTCGGCAGAGCGCACGAACGAGAGGGCGACCCAGTCGACTCCCCAGCCCAGCGCTGCCGCGAGGTCGTCGATGTCCTTGTCGGTCACGGAGGGCAGCTCGGCAGAGACCCCGGGCAGGTTGATGCCCTTGTTGGACTGGATCGTGCCGCCGACGCGAACGCGGCAGCGCACCGCGCGATCGCCCACCTCGATCGCGCGCAGCTCGATCAGGCCGTCATCGATCAGGATCTGGTCGTCAGGGTGGACCAGGCTCGGCAGGTTCTCGTTCTGGACAGGCAGGGCGCTGGGTCCCCGGCCAACCAGATCCTCGGTGGTCAGCGTCACCTCTTTGCCCTCACCCACGCGCACGCCGCCCCCGGCCATCTCGCCCATGCGCAGCTTGGGGCCTTGCAGGTCGATCTGGATTGCGACCGGGCGGCCTTCTTCTTTTGCCAGGGCGCGGATGCGATCGACATTCTCGGCGTGTTCCTCGCGGCTGCCGTGGGCGAGGTTGAGGCGAGCCAC
Source organism: uncultured Anaerolineae bacterium (assembly GCA_964560475.1). Classification (GTDB taxonomy): domain Bacteria; phylum Chloroflexota; class Anaerolineae; order JAFGEY01; family JAFGEY01; genus BS750m-G44. Next base: position 1,633 of record CAZLMZ010000400.1, on the reverse strand, counting down.
ATCCATGCCAGCGCGGATCAGGTGGCGGAGCACGTCGTGCTCACGGGTGGCGGGGCCGATGGTGCAGACGATCTTGGTCCGGCGCATGGATGCCTCCTCCCTGGGGACCAGACGCAAAGTGCTACGGACCTCTATTGTACGCTAGATCTCCTTGATCGCCAACCGGTTGCCTTCGGGGTCGACAAGGTGTATCCAACGCGCGGCTTTCGACTCTGGCACGCGGCTGATTGTGCTGACGCCCCGGGAGGACGGCTCTTCGATGGCTGTGCCAAGGCCGGGGACACGGAATCTTGCCTCGACTGCTGGTCTGTCGGGTGCAAGAGCTACATCTTGCACTCGACCTCTTCGCTGACGAGGCCTTCGATGAGCAAATAGTCGATCGCCTGGTAAAAGCCCTCCAGGGAACGATAGTTGTTGATCACCAGGTCGGCCTGGCGCAGTGCCTCGCGCACGTGAAACTGCTCCTCTTCTTCCCGCTCTTGCTGCGTGAACACCTCAAAGGTGTCGGGATCGCGCGGGCGGTCGCGTTCGAGGAGGCGCTGGTAGCGCAGCCGCGCATCGTTGACCCGGACGTGGACCAACAGCAGGTCGTCGCCAAAGTGATGGCGTGTAATGTCCACGTCTTCCGGGGTGCGGATGCCAGAGACGCCCGTCGCCTGCCAGCGGTTCTCCTCAATGATCTCGATGACGCGGCGCATGAAATAGTCCTTGCCGTGCTCGGCCATAGCTTGTTGCGAGATGTGGTGCAGGTTCTCGCGCGTCGGTTCGATCTCTTGCTCCTCGGCGATCTGTCGCGCGATGTCGCCCACAGACAACTTGTGCACGTCGCAGCGCCGGCAAAGATGGTCGATCAGCGTGTCCTTGCCAGATCCATTCAGACCCATTGCTCCAATGACAATCATGATTGCTCTTCCTTGCTCAAGTGTAGAAACCTGGTGGGGCCTAGGTGGCGCTCAATCCTCCTCTTGCTGCGCAGCGATCTCTTTCAGCGTCCGGCCGGTGAGCGCAGATTCGGGCTCGGTGCTCGTCGGGTTGCGACGTGCGTCGGCCTCGTCATCGTTCATCTTGATCAGGAGCCAGCGCGCGTCGTCGCCCTTGCCGGTGCGGATCAGGACATAGCCGCCCTGCAGCTTCATCCCGTCCAGCCAGACCTCGACCTTGCCCTCTTTGAGGGCCTGGAGCATTGACTGCCCGTCACCTTCCTTTCCGGCGCGCAGGTTGCGGTAGGGGCCGGTATCCCAGACGAGGACGGTGCCTGCGCCGTATTCGCCCTCGGGGATGGTGCCCTCGAAATCAGCATACTCGAGCGGGTGGTCCTCGGTAGGGATGGCGAGGCGCCTGACACGGGGGTCGGTCGACGGGCCCTTGGGCACGGCCCACGATTTGAGCACACCGTCGATCTCCAGGCGAAAGTCATAGTGGAGCGTGCTCGCATCGTGCTTCTGGATCACAAAGATCGGTTGGTCGGACGGTGGATGTTCCCCACCCTGTGGCTCGCCCGTTCGTCGAAAGTCGCGTTTCTCGCGATAGGACTTGAGTTGGTCTTCCTGTGGCATAGGTCTCTCTGTCCCGTCGGGCGCGCGGCCCGCTGCTGCTCTCGACATTCCTCGCCTTGGTACCCCAGGTCGTGCAG
>CAZLMZ010000399.1:0-3179 GCA_964560475.1 uncultured Anaerolineae bacterium | reverse complement strand
TCACCTCTATGTGACCTTCGTGGTCCTCGATGATATTGCGGCTGATGAACAGGCCCAGCCCCAGCCCGCCCGCTCGGGTGCTGTAAAAGGGCTCAAACAGCCGGGGCAGCACCTCGGGCGCAACGCCCGTGCCACTGTCGCGAAACTGTATGCTCACCCCCGGCGGATCGACCGTCGAGTTGACGGTCACCTCCAGCAGCCCGCCGTCCGGCATGGCATCGATCGCGTTCAGCACCAGGTTCATAAAGACCTGCCGCAGTTGGTCGGGCACCGCCAAGACGACCGGCTGCGCATCCGGCTTGCGCAGGGCAACTCCCACCCCCTGGTTCTCGCACTGCCTGGCGGTGACCAGCAGCACCTGTTCCAGCAGCGGGTCGATCTCTGTGCGCTCCCGGCTCCCCACCCGCGAACGCCGGTGCAGGTCGCGCATCTGGGCGACGACGCGTGCCGCGCGCCGCAGTTCCTGCCGCGCGACCTGGATGTACTGTGCCACGTCTTCTCCCCTGGCGAGCTTGCGCTCGGCCAGGCCCAGGCAGCCGATCACCGACTGCAGGGGGTTGTTGATCTCGTGCGCCAGCGAAGCTGCCAGCCTGCCCGCAGCAGAGAGCTTTTCCGCCTGGATCAGCGCCGCAGAGGCCTCCTTCCGCGCGGTAACATCCTCGACGATGCCCATCGCAAGCGGCGGCTGGTCTGTACCATCGCGGAGCAGCGAGGCCGTCAGGTTGACCCACACAATCTCGCCATCCTTGCGGACGTAGCGCTTTTCGAGCTGGTACGCGTCTCGTTCGCCCGCCATCAGCTCGCAAAGGAGAGCCATATCCGCGTCCACGTCGTCGGGATGGGTAAAGTCGGCAAAGCGCATTGCCAGCAGCTCTTCCGCCGAGTAACCCGTGATTGCCGCGAGCGCTGGGTTGCACTCGACCATCTGTCCCTCTGCATCGGAGACGCCAACGCCCACTGCCGCGCCCTCAAAGATCGCGCGCAGCCGCGCCTGGCTGGCGCGTAGCGCCTCCGTCCGCTCGGCCACCTGTTGGTCCAGCTCCTCCGCGTGCTGCTCCAGGGCGCGCTCCAGCTGGACGCGCGCCGTGATGTCCCGGTAGGCCATGACCGCACCGTCGGGCGCGCCGGCACTGTCCCAGATCGGCGACGAGTCGACCAGCAGGTAGCGTCGCCGGCCATCGGCGTCCACGACGATCACCTCCTCGTCGCAGTATACTTCCCCATCGAGGGCCGAACGGACGATGTGTAGGTCGCGTGGATCGTAGCGCACGCCATCGGGTTTGCAGAGAGGTATCTCTGGCTGCCGATCGTAGCGTTCCCCGAGCCGTAGTGGGTGCCCATAGATCCGCTTACCTGCTCGGTTGATCAACGCAAGGCGGGCCTCCCCGTCCGCCACGACGATCCCATCCGGCACGCTGTCGATGATCGCCTGCAGCCGGGCCCGCTCGTCGTCTAGCGCTTTGTGCGTCTGCACCGCGTCCGTGACCTCGTAGGCGAGGATCAGTATGCCCTCGACGACGTCGTCTTCCGAAAACAAGGGCACGTGGTCGATGTCCCAGTACCGGGGTTCGCTTTCAGGCGTCGCCCGCAGATCGAGGTTGTGCGTGCTGAGCGGGGCCTTGGTCCGGTATACCTCGTCCAGCATGGCGGTCGCATGCGCTGCAGCGTACGCGGGTAGTATCTCGCCGAGCGCCCGTCCGATCAGGGACTGCTCTTGGTGGTGCATAACCACCCGGTAGTGATGGTTCGCATACTCGTAGCGGTGCTCGGGTCCGCTCACCAGCGCGATCCCGACGGGCAGGGCCGCCATCAACCGCTCCAGGAACCAGCGCTGCCTGCGGTTCTCTTCCAGCAGGCGCTGCTCTTTACTGATGTCCCGCATGATGGTCGAAAGGTAGTCGACCTCGCCACCTGGCCCGCGATGGGCCAGGACGACCTGCGATACAGGGATCTCGCGCCCGTCGTGGCTGAGGACCGCCGTCTGCCCCCGCCACACCCCTTCCCGTAGCGCCGTCGGCACCGCTTCTTCTAGCACGATCTTGGCCGCCCAATCCGGGTGTGCGCGCACCACAGGCTGTCCTGGGACCTCTGTCTCGGGGACCCCTATCACCTCGCGCGCGGCGCGGTTCGCGTACAGCAGCCGCCCATCCGGTGTCGCCGTCGAGATCAGATCGGGCGTCCGCTCCAGGATGTCGATCAGCCGATCGCGCGCCTCCTGTGCGGTCTGCAGCTCGGTCACGTCGCGCCAGACCAGGACGGCGCCATCTTGAGCGCCGCCGTAGTAGATCGGGCTTGCCGTGGCGACGATGGTATGCGGTTCCTCGCCCGCCCTATGAACGACCAAGCGCTCGTTCCGCACCGTCTCGCCGCGCAACGCACGGTTCGACGGTAGGTCGGAGATAGCGATCGGCTGTCCTCCGGGATCGGTCACGGTGAATGCGCACAGCAGTTGGGCATGGTCCGCGCCGACCGGGTCCACGCTGCCCGAAGCGGCAATAGCCGCCGCATTGGCCCGGATCGGCGCGCCGTCCGCATCGTACACAAATACCGGGTCGGTCATGGCCTCGATCACGGCGTCGAGTTGGTCGGCCCTGCGCTCGGCCTCGGCTTGTGCCTCAAGCTGCTGTAGCCGCAAGGACGCAATGGAAGCCAACTCGACCAGCAGCGTCTCGTCCTCCCTGGTAAAGTCCCCCTCGATCCTGCCCAGGATCGCGATCACACCCGTGGGCTGATCGTCCGGCCGAGTGAGCTGCGTGACTAGCAACCCGCCCGGCAGAGCGCGCTCCGCCACCTCGGGGTCCACATCCGCGATCGGATTCTTGTCTGCCAGGATCTGCCATTCTGGGAGCCGTTCTAGTTCATCCCCGGTGAGATGGATCGAAGACCGACCCGCGATCAGCGTGGGGTCCAGCATCCACGCGATCAGAAGCGTGTCCGGCACCGGCCAGTGGGGGGCAGTCGCGTCTCGTGAGAGGACCGTTTCGTAGGTAATCCCGCAGCAAGAGGCGCGCCCCACGACGGCCAACTGCCCCCTGGTCAGGTGCCGCGCTGCGTCCACCGTGCGCTGCAGCAGGCCCTCCACCGTCCGCTCGGACAGCAGCCGCTTGCCGAGCTCTTTGAGGGTGGCCATATCTTCCAGAAAGGTCACGTGTTCCCGTCGTATCTCTTCTCGCTCGGTC
>CAZLMZ010000398.1:0-3193 GCA_964560475.1 uncultured Anaerolineae bacterium | reverse complement strand
CTCTACCGCGATGAAAGGGAGGCGCATCGCCTGATCGAGAGCGGCACGGTCGACATGGAGAGGATGATCTCGCACCGTTTCGCGCTGGATGACTATCAGGAGGCATACGACCTGCTGTTGGCCGAGCCCAAGCAGGCCTACAAGGTCGTGTTCGACAAGTTTTGACGCTCGCCGTCGAGCTTGACAGCTCATTCCCAGGATGGTATGCTATGTATAGTTCTAGTTGACATAGCGGCGGTGTGTCGCCGGTGCGACACGATACCTGGGGGGTGTGATCTGTGAGTGTGCACAGATCGCCGTGGGCATACATACTCGTGAGCCAAGCACGTAGCTAGGTGCATACCTGCACTGCTGCGTGCTTTTTGCTGCCCATGAAAGGAAGCGGAGGGTGATCGTCTTGCTCGGGACGGCCTGCTTTGGCACCGTGTTGGGCTGGGTGTGCACGACCCTGTACCAGCGTGGCAGACCCGCATGGCGAGAGCTGGAGGTGCTGATCGCGATCGTGCTCGGCGCGCTGCTGCAGTCGTCCTTCGGGAAAGGTTGGGGAGGCGCGATCGCCTACGCATGGGGGCTCGTGGCGGGTGCGGTGCTGTGCCAGGTCATTCCCGGGAGAGGCACAGTGGACATGGGATAGGGCATCACCGAGCGATAGCGGGAGGGAGCTGTGGACACCTCTGTCATCTGGGGATCGCTGTGTTTTGGCGCCGTAATCGGCTGGATCACCTACTATACGATGCGCAAGAACACCAAGCCGCGCACGTTGACTGACCTTACTGTGGTCATCGCGGCGCTGGTCGGGCCGGGCATCCTGACCGTATTCCCGGCGCCTGTGGCGGGCACGCGCCAGACGATGTTTGGCTACTATGGGATCGGGCTCGCCTCGGGCTTTTTTCTCTATTATGTCCTGTTCCTCCTCCTGGTGTGGGCAGCGCCTGCGCGAGTGCTGTTGTCCATGGGCCTGGTGCAGTCTGGAGAGGTAGGGGCGGACGCACTGTCAGGTGATGGAGAGACGCCGATGCCCCGTCCGGATACAGGGATCATGGGGGAGCAAGAGGAGGAGCCGTTCATCGAGATGAGATAGCGTGCCTGCGCGCCGCGTACGCAGCGGCGAGCCAACGGGGGCTGAGAAGGGGAGAAGGGCCATGGCAGAACGTACACACGAGATCGACATCGATCCGACCGCCGACGTACATCCCTCCGTCATCCTGGAGGGCAAAATCACGATTGGCGCTTTTACCAAGATAGACGCCGGCACGGTGATCACGGGACAGGTCACGATCGGCCACCACACGCTGATCCGGTGCAACGTGGTGATCCGTGGAAGGAACACGATCGGCAGTTATACGCACATCTATGACTCGGTGTGCATCGAAGGTGGGCGCCCGGCGCAAGTGGGATCGTCACGTGCGACGGTGCCGGACCGCTCGGTCATCGGCAGCGACTGCTGGGTGAACCACGGCGCCACGATGCACGGCACCCAGATGGCAGATGGTGCTGCAGTTGGGCTGAACGCATGCTGCGACTATAACACGCGGCTAGGCGAGGGAGCCGTGCTGGCCAATGGGAGCGCAACGCACGTCGGGCAAGCGATCCCGGCGAACTGCTTTGCGCAGGGGGTGCCGGCCCGTGTGACGCGCGAAGAGCTCACTGACGAGGACCGGACAGCGTATTTTGGCGTGAACCCACGCGCGTGGACGCACTATGAGGGGGATCGCATCGAGGCTACCATTCGAGAGCGCTCATAGCTGGGGCTCGTAGGGCTCGGCCATCTTACGCTGGAAGTAACGGATGGCCTCCTCTGCATGGCCATCACCAGGTCGGGGCACGTTCGGGCCACCGATCGTGGGGGCAGCCATATCTAGGTGCACAGTCGTAGGGCTGTCAAAGAGGGCCCATTGTGCTAGGCTGGCCTCGAAGGCGGCGACGACGTTGGTATACGCCGGGTCAGCGATGCGATTGTGTAGCTCGAGCGGATCCTGCTCGAGGTCAAAGAACTGCGAGTGCGCCGGATTCCGACAGAGCAGGAGCTTGTGGCGTGCAGAGCGAACCATGTACTGGTCTGCGCGGGGCCCTTCGGCCAGGACGAGGTCGCGCGTCCGCGCTGGCTTGGCCAGATCCAGACCTTGCATGCTCGGCGGCGCAGCACAACCGGCACAAGCCAGGAGGGTAGGGGCGAGGTCGATGCTGCTGACCAGCGCCTCACACACCTCACCGGCCCGATCGCCGCCGGGGTACTTGACGATCAGCGGCACCCGGACAAGCGGGTCGTACATATAGTTGCCCTTGAGCAGCAGGTGGTGAAAGCCCAGGTACTCGCCGTGATCACCGGTGTAGACGATGAGCGTGCGGTCGTACAGCCCGCGCTCCTTGAGCAGCGCGATCATTCTCCCGACATGATGGTCGATCTGGGAGATGGTCGCATAGTAGGAAGCCATGGCTCGCCGTAGCTGCGGCTCTGCCAGGGCTTCGTTGTCAAAGTATCCCCGGCGGTAGCCGCGGTCGGGCGAGGACAGCTCGGCCGTCCACCCCGGCAAGATCGTCAGCGCTTCAGGGTCGTACATGCTGTCCCATGGCCTCGGCGGATCGAAGGGATGGTGTGGCTTGACAAAGCCCACCATGAGCAGGTTTGGCGCTGCGTCCCACGCGGCCAACTCATCCAGGGCACGCTCTGCGACCCAGGTCGTAGAGTGGTGTGCTTCATCGAGATCGGAAGGCAGTGCACCGTAGGTATCCCAGTAGATTTCAGGCGCCTGGGCGCGGTACGCGCTGACCTGGTCTATCAGATCGATGCGGTCACACAGCCCCTCCTCGCGCAACCACCTGTGATAGTCATCGTCGTACCGCCCTGGCCCGTCCTGCTCGGCCAACACCATCCGATCGAAACCCACGTCGAGGTAGGTGGGGGTAAAGTGCATCTTGCCCACGGCTGCCGTACGGTACCCACTGTCGCGCAAGAGCCCAGGGAAGGTGGCGATCCCGTGTGGGAGCGTGCAACGATTGTTCCAGCCCAGGTGCTGGTGGACATAGAGCCCGGAAAGCAGCGAATAGCGAGATGGGGTGCAGACAGGAAAGGGGCAGAACGCATGGCTGTAGCGGACGCCGTCAGCAGCGAGAGCATCGATGTTGGGCGTCTGGAGGTCGGGGTTTCCATACGCGCCCAGGCAGTCAAAGCGGTGCTGGTCGGCATAGATGA
>CAZLMZ010000397.1:1747-3198 GCA_964560475.1 uncultured Anaerolineae bacterium | reverse complement strand
GGTGGCAGGCGGGAGTGTAGAGGTGACGGTCGGCCCTGCCATACAGCCGGCGGCCCATACTGCGAGTGCCATCAAGGGCACGGCGATCCGAATCCATTGTGCTGCGTTCGCTTTCATGGTTCCTACCCTCTGGGCCGCTCAGGGCCCCTCGTCACAAGCTCCAATTCGTCCCGCACTGGGCGCAGGGATCGAGCGGGTGCTCAGTGTACAGCGCCGTGCGCCGCTCGACGTACCCGGCGCCGTTCCAGATCTCGGCAAACGGCGTCTCTAGCACGTTGCCCAGGATGAGCCGCGCATAGTCGGCCGTGGAAAAGGGCGAGATGCAGCAGGGCAGCACGTTGCCGTTGGCCGTGATATAGGTCGAGGTCCACATCCGGTAGCAGGCCGTCCAGGGCCCGTCCCCGGTATCTGCGGCGGCCAAGCCCGTGTTCCCCTCCCCCGCCAGGCTCTGCTGCGGCGAGATACGCCCGGAGGCACCGAGGTGCACGCCGTGCGCCTGTGCCCGGCGCGCCGCTTCGGCCAGGTAGGCCTCTTCTCGCGCTCCCAGCCGCCGGTAGAGCGACTGGTCGGCCTGGGCCAGCCCCTCGTGGATCAGCACCAGGCGCTGGACGTGGACCTCGGGCACGCCGAGCTGCCCGGCCAAGTCGACCAGCGCCGGCAGCTCGGCCAGGTTCTCGCGCATCGTCGTGAACCAGAACGACAGGCGCGGGCGCCCGCCGCCATCCAGCAGGCGTGCAAAGTGCCGCACGTTGTCGACGACCCGATCGAAGGCATCCACGCCGCGGATCGCGGCATAGGTGGCGGCAGAGGCGGCGTCGAGCGAGATGCGCGCCTCGTCAAGCCCGGTCCGGATCAGCTCCCGCTGGCGTGCATCGTCGAGCAGGATGGCATTGGTGTTAAAGAGCACCGTAGCTGCCGGGTGCCGCTCCTTGACGTGGCGGATCATCGCCGGCAGCGCCTCGACCAGCAGCGGCTCGCCGATGCCGTGCAGCGCCACCCGCTCGAGGACCGGGAACTGGGCCACGATGGCGGCAAACTCGTCTAGGGACAGGTCGCGCGCCGGCTCTAGCGGGTGAAAGGTGCGGACGCAGGTCTGGCAGCGCGAGTTGCAGCGGTTCGTCGTTTCGATGTAGACCTGGCGCGGCAGCTCGCCGGCGCGCGGGCTCCGGAATGGCATTCATTCTCTCCAGGCGTAGCGGATGGTGGTACCCAGCAGGTAATAGGCGGCCAGGACCGTACCTACGATCGTGCCGCTGACCTTGGATCGCCCGGCGATGCGCGGGCGCGCCGTGACCGGGACCTCGACGATGCGGCATTTGCGGCGGGCACACTTGACGATCATCTCGACCGTCCAGCCATAGGTCATCTCGCGCATGTGCAGCGAGTCCAACAGTGCACGGCGGATCCCCTTGAGCGGCGGCAGGTCGGTCAGCCGCTGGCGGTAGAGCAGG
>CAZLMZ010000397.1:0-1647 GCA_964560475.1 uncultured Anaerolineae bacterium | reverse complement strand
GAGCCATTGTCGACCACGATCACCTGGTCGACCAGGTCGCGCGGGATGCCCGGGAGGACGTGCACCAGGGACGCTTCCTCGTTCAGCGCGGGGATGATCAGCGCGACCCTCATCCCAGCTCTCCTCGCAGGCGCGCCAGGTGGAGGAGGGCGATGACGCTCATGCTGTCCATGATCTCGCACTCGACGACCATGCGCAGTGCCTCAGAGAAGGGAAAGGCGCGTGTTTCGAGGAACTCGGTCTCGTCCGCGGGGCGCGGAGCGGGGGAGAGGCCTTCGCCGAGGTAGAGGTGCGCCGTCTCGTCGCAGACCGACTTGCTGGTGTAATAGCTGCTGAGCCAGGTCAGCTTCCCGGCCCGGTAGCCGGCCTCCTCCTGGAGCTCGCGCTGCGCTGCTTCTTCCAGCGGCTCGCCCTCCTTGCACCCGCCGGTTGGGATCTCCCAGCGCGCATCCTTTTGCACGTAGCGATACTGGCGCACGAGCAGCACCCGCCCATCGTCGAGCAAGGGCACCACGCCCACGCAGTCGCCAAAGGTGACCACGCCATAGAGGGTGGTGCGCCCGTCGGGCATCTCGGCAATGTCCTCCCGGAGGCTCATCCACGGGTTCGAGTAGATGGGCCGGCTGCTGAGCGTCTTCCACGGCTCGTGCTTCATGTCTGTCCTCTGGCCGGTCACACGACGATCGTCGTACAGACGTTGCGCGCGCGGGTCAGGTCCTTGCCTGGGGCCATCTCGGCCTCCAGCGCGATCTCGTCGCCGCGCGCCCACGGGCAGTAAGGGTCGTGCTGGTTCAGTTCGCCCGCCAGGGCCCGGCGGCTGGCGCAGCCGCCCTGGCAGGGGCAGTCGGCGGCGGCAGGCGGCACCTGGCGCGCCTCCTGGAACTCGGGCGTCTCCAGGATGCGCTCGCCCAGGCGAGGGACGTCCGCGACGGTGAGCGAACTGCCGGGCCAGTAGACGCAGGGCGTGATCGTGCCTTGCGGGGTGAAGCGGATGCTGTGCCGGCCACAGGGCGAAAAGACCGGCTCTAGCCCCAGCACAGCGCGCACCACGGGCTCGCTGCAGCTCACCAGTTGGGCCGAGGCGAACAACTGCCGGTAGGCCTCCCAGAACTGCTCGTAACTCAGTGCAAAGTGATCGGTCTGGACCGATTGGTAGACGTTGACGCGCAGGTTCGTGCCCCGCGACCGCGCTAACCGGGCGAGATTGCCCATCTGATCATAGTTGGTGTTCATGAGCGTGGCCAGGATCGAGACCTCGATCCCGAGCGCCTGGCAGCGCTCGATCGCGGCGTGGACCTCGCGCCAGTTGCCCTGCCCGCGAAAGAGGTCCTGATCTCGCTCGCTCGGATAGTCGATCGAGACTTCCACGTCGTGAAAGGCGCACAGCACCTCCTCGGGCAGGGTAGTCAGACTGTAGCCGTTGGAGGCCATGCTGAGCTTGATCCCCTGGGTCCGCAAATAGCCGACGATCTCAAAGAACTGGGGGTGGAGGCTGTTCTCGCCGGTGCCCATGCCCATGGCGCTGACGGGCAAGTGCCGGCAGATGGTCTGCACCTCCTCTAGGCTCAGGCAGTAGACCTGGTCGGTGGGACGGTAGCAGTGGGCACAGCTCAGGTTGCAGTCGTTGGTCAAGCCGATGCCGATCGA
>CAZLMZ010000396.1:0-3198 GCA_964560475.1 uncultured Anaerolineae bacterium | reverse complement strand
TGTCCCTGGTGTTCCCGAGTGACTAGCTCGGCCTGCGAGGGCACGAGCTGCTCCCCTGCCAGGTCTTGCATGATCAGCAGAGGCATGCTGCAGTACCCGATCAGGCTTGCGGCCACACTCCCATGGGTTCGCCGTGGTGAGCCCGAATAGCCGTGTGCGCTCAAGAGGATCAGGTCGAAGGCATCCCCTTCAGCCATTTCCTGTAGCGCACCGGCCACGTCGACGCTCTCCCGCAGCTCGATGTCGGCACGGATGGGCAGGCGCTGCCTCACTCCGTCGAGGTAGGATGCCGCCCTGCGGCGCCGGCATGCTGTGAACTGCTCTAGCAGGCCTCGCTCCTCGTCGTTCGTCCATAGTTGGCGCGGCATTTCCGGCTCGCGGACGACGTGTGCCAGCACCAGTTTTGCGTCGTGCGCGCGTGCCAACGAGGCTGCAACAGGCAGGACGCATTCCGCCCGCTGCGAGCCGTCGAGCGGGACCAACAGGCGGCGATAGGTCAAGATATCGACCTCCTCGCTCGGCGGCACGTACGCGTGCACGATCATCACCGATCGGTGTGCGCGAGCAGCGACCTTTTGTGCCACGCTGCTCATATTCCAACTGCTCAAGCCGTTCTTCCCGTGGCTGCTCATCACGATCAGATCGATCTCGTTCTGCTCCGCATAGGCGACGATCTGCACGGCAGCCGATCCGCTCGCTATCGCCGTCTCGACCAGGACGCCGGCCTGCGACAGGCGCTGTGCCAGCTCGTCCAGGTAGGCCTGCGCGATGACGTTGTCGAGGTGAGCGTCGAGCGGGCTCACAAAGGCCGCCCGATCCCGTTCTGGCTGTTTTTCCAGTACGCGGAGCAGCGTGACGTCAGCGTCGTGGGTAGTCGCGAGTGCGATCGCGTGAGAGAGCACACATTCGGCCAGGGACGAGCCATCCAGCGGGACCAAGATGTGCTCGAACATTGCTTACCTGTCCTCTCACCTATAGAGCGGTACCAGCCGCTCCAGGCGCGCCGCCGGGTGTTCCAACGAATAGCTCCGCCCGCGCAGGTGAACCTGGCAGGGCCGGCGCGCCCACAACCATCGCCACAGATCACATGCCCTCATCGTCATCCCGCTCACCCCGTTGGTGTCGGTGTCATACGTCTCCGTCTCGACGAGACCATCCGCATGGTGCTGCTTGATCGTAACATGGTTCATTCTTTACCCCTCCCATGTCCCATGATCCTCTTGACTCGGTACAGAGGATTGGGTCGGATATCGACGCCTGATCTAGGGCGCTCTCGTTGTGGACTGGATCCAGGTGTACACGCGACATCGAGTGGGCGGCGGCGATGCGGCTCGTGGGGGTCACGTTCGGGGAATAGGTGCTCGACCCCCACTATAAATAGTATAAGGCATATAACGGGGTGTGTCTATAGGGGATAACCCTAGGATCTGCTGCGATGGTAGGGCGCTTCAGCCATCCAGCTCGGGGGCCAGGGCACGCCTCGCGGGGAGGTCTGCTCCATTCGGGGAATAGGTCATCCTTTCCCACCATGGTATAATACCCGCATCGACATCTTTTCCCAGGAGAGTGACCCATGCTGCGCATCGCCCTGGCTCAGATCAACACTGTCGTCGGCGACTTGGCCGGCAACACGGCCAAGATCCTGTCCCACCTCGACCGCGCGCGTGAGCTCGGCGTCGACCTGATCGCCTTCCCCGAGCTCGCCGTGCCCGGCTACCCGCCGGAGGACCTCCTGCTCAAGCCCAGCTTTGTCGAGGCCAACCTGCAGGCCCTCGATCGCATCGCCCGTGCCACCGACGGCCTGACCGTCATCGTCGGCTTTGTCGATCGCGACGACGACATCTATAACGCTGCCGCCGTGCTCGACCGCGGCCAGGTTGCCGGCGTCTATCACAAGACCTACCTGCCCAACTATTCCGTCTTTGACGAGGAGCGCTACTTTCGCGCCGGTGAGCGCCCGCTCGTCTTTCAGCTCGCCGATGCCAAGATCGGTGTCAACATCTGCGAGGACATCTGGTACCCTGCCGGCCCGACCAAGACCCAGGCCCTCGCCGGTGCGCAGTTGGTGGTCAACATCTCTGCCTCGCCCTACCACGCCGGCAAGGGCCTCTCGCGCGAGCGCATGCTCGCCACCCGCGCCGCCGACAATGTCGTCTTGATGGCCTTCTGCAACCTGGTCGGCGGGCAGGACGAGCTCGTCTTTGACGGCGGCAGCGTCGTCGTCGACGAGCTGGGCACCGTCGTTGCCCGCGCCCAGCTCTTTGAGGAGGACATGCTCGTCACCGACCTCGACCTCGGTGCCGTCTTTCGCCAGCGCCTGCACGACCCGCGCCTCCGCAAAGAGCGCGCCCAGCTCGGCGCCGGAGCCGTGCAGCACGTCGACCTCGCCCCGCCGCCCGTCCGCCTCAAACCCCGCACGCCGCTCCCCCCTCACCTCGTGCCCCGTCCCGACCGGCGCGCCGAGGTCTATGGCGCCCTCGTCCTCGGGGTGGGGGATTACGTCCGCAAGAACGGCTTTCAGCACGTGGTGATTGGCCTCTCCGGCGGGATCGACTCGGCGCTCACGGCGTGCATCGCCGTCGATGCCCTGGGTCAGGACAACGTCACTGTGGTCTTTATGCCCTCCCGTTACTCTTCGACCGCCAGCAAGGAGGACGCGGGCCAGCTTGCTGCTGCGCTGGGGATCGACTATCAGACCATCGCCATCGACAGCACCTTCCAGTCCTACCTCGATATGCTGGCCGATCCCTTTGCCGGGACCGAGCCTGGCGTCGCCGAGGAGAACGTCCAGGCCCGCATCCGCGGCAACATCCTCATGGCCCTCTCCAACAAGTTCGGCTGGATGGTCCTCACCACCGGCAACAAGAGCGAGATGAGCGTCGGCTATGCCACCCTCTACGGCGACATGGCCGGCGGCTTTGCCGCGATCAAGGACGTGCCCAAGGACCTGGTCTATGCCCTCTCGCACTACGTCAACGAGCGCGAGGGGCGCGAGGTCATCCCGCAGCGTGTTTTCGACAAGGCCCCCACCGCCGAGCTGCGCCACAACCAGACCGACCAGGACTCCCTGCCGCCCTACCCGGTGCTCGACGGCATCCTCCACGCCTACGTCGAAGAGGACCGCAGCCTGGAGCAGATCGTCGCCCTCGGCTACGACCGGGAGACCGCGATCGACGTGATCCGCATGGTCGACCGCGC
>CAZLMZ010000395.1:0-3215 GCA_964560475.1 uncultured Anaerolineae bacterium | reverse complement strand
TGCGCGTCTTTCCGCGCTGGATGGAGGTGCTGGGCCGGCCCGAGGTGGCGATCGAGGGCCTCGACCTCCCTCCCCACGCCGCGCCCGAGCGCTACCGCCAGGCCGTCGCCCACATCAAGCACGACCCGAGCGCCCTGGGCGCGCTGGTCACCACGCACAAGATCGATCTGCTCGAAGCGGCAGCCGATCTGTTCGATCGCCTCGGCCACTATGCGCAGCTCTGCGGCGAGGTGTCGTGCATCGCCAAGCGCGAGGGTGCGCTCTGCGGGTACGCGCTCGACCCTGTCGCCGGGGGCCGCAGCCTCGACGCGGTCCTGGGCCCGGGCTATTTCGCCCGCAGCGGCGGGCACGTGCTCTGTTTCGGCGCAGGCGGCGCGGCGACCGCCATTGCCGTCCACCTGATCGAGAAAGAATCTCAGGCCGACCGCCCAGCACGCTTCCTGGTCGTCAACCGCTCGCCCGGCCGCCTGGACAGGCTGCGCGAGCTGGTCCAGAGAACAGGTACGGATATTGCCTTCGAATACGTGCTGAGCGAGGATCCGCACGACAACGACGCGCGGATGGCCCACCTTCCGCCCGGCAGCGTCGTGATCAACGCCACGGGGATGGGCAAGGACCGCCCCGGCTCGCCCGTCACTGGCGAGGGCACCTTTCCCCTCGACGGCGTCGCCTGGGAGCTCAACTATCGCGGCGCGCTCGATTTCCTGCACCAGGCGCAAGCGCAGGCAAGCGCGCGCCGGCTCGTGGTCGAAGATGGGTGGCGCTATTTCCTGCACGGCTGGAGCGAGGCCATCGCCCGCGTCCTCGACCTGCAGATCGACAAAGGGACCTTTCGGCAGTTGGGCGCAGCGGCGGCGGAGGTACGCTAGGGACGAGGAGGACGTGTGAACGCGCGTACGAAAAAGGTGCTCATTACCGGGGTCTATGGCCTGATCGGCAGCATCGTCTACGACAGGCTTATTGGGTGTGGCTACGACGTCTATGGCCTGGCCCGGCGCCAGGTGGCTTCAGATCGGGTCCCGGAGGAGCGGGTGCAGCGCCTCCCGCCCGAACACTTTTGCCTCGCCGACGTGACCGACATGGAGGCCGTGCAGCGCGCGGTCGAGGGCAAGGACGTGGTGATCCACATGGCCGCCGATGCCGACGGCCTGAGCAGCTGGGAGACGATCATGCCCAGCAACGTGGTGGGCACCTACCACGTCCTCGAGGCCTCCCGCCGCGCCGGCGTCCGGCGCGTGATCCTGGCCAGCTCGATCCAGGTTGTTTTCGGCTACCAGGATACCGAGCCCTACCAGGCGCTCTTTGAGGCGCGCTATGGGGACGTGCGCGGCACGATCCTCCCGGTCACGCACCGTGACCCGCCGCGCCCGCCCAACCTCTACGCGGCGAGCAAGGTGTGGGGTGAGGCGCTGGCCCACGTCTATGCGCAGCGATACGGCATCTCCTGCCTGTGCCTGCGCATTGGCTGGGTCGTGGCCGATGACGTGCCGCCCAACCAGGTGGCGATTACGCAATGGTGCAGCCAGCGCGACATTGCCCAGCTGGTCGAGCGCTGCGTCGCCGCGCCGGACGACCTCCGCTTTGACATCTTTTACGGGATCTCGGACAACCCCTATCGCTGGGTCGACCTGGAACACGCGCGCGCGGTGCTGGGTTACGCGCCGCAGGACCGGGCACCCGACCCGGCGTAGCGCACTGCGCGCCCCTGTGGAGCTCTCTGTGAGCCCAAAACGGCGGCCAAAAATCTCTGTACGGGGCGCTTTGTCCAACCAAGACCCAACGCAGACCAACGCAGACCGGCGTTTACCAACACGGTTTCGTCGTATGCTGTTAGCAGGTAGGTAGAGGATAACAAGAAGGAGATGCTCATGCGCCGTGAAAAGTCGGACCTGCTCACCCTCGGCGCTGCCCTGGCCATTCCGCAGATCGTTGGCGGCCTGGGCGCGGTCGCGACAGTATCGTCTGTGTCGACGTGGTACAAAAAGCTGCGCAAGCCATCGTGGACGCCGCCGAGCTGGGTCTTTGGCCCGGCGTGGACCACCCTCTACTTGCTGATGGGCCTCGCCTCGTGGCTTGTCTTGCGTCGCAAGCAAGAGGACGACGAGCCGGTCACGACCGAGGCAGCTCTCTATGGCACCCAGCTCGGCCTCAACCTGCTCTGGTCCATCCTCTTTTTCGGCCTGCGTCGCGTCGATCTGGCGCTCGCCGAGATCGCCGCGCTGTGGGCGGCGATTCTGGCCACGTTGGTGCGCTTTGCCAGGGTGCGACCCGCGAGCGGCCTGCTGCTCGTCCCCTACCTAGCGTGGACCACGTTCGCGGCAGCGCTGAACGCCGCCGTGTGGCGCCTGAACCGCCAGTCGGCGCCAACACCTGGCCCGCGGCCACCTCAGAGTTGACGGCGAAACACTGCGTGCCACAGCCTCCCGAATCGATCGACCAACTGGAAAGCGCTCCGCGCGCTAGCTGCCCGTCTTCGACGGCTTGGACGCCCGTGTGGCGATATAGGTGGCCATGTAATCGCGCAGTGGGCTGTCTTCCCTGTTCCGATCGCGGTCCTCGTAGAACCCAGTGATGATCAAGCCCGCCTCGATCTGCCCGCCGATCTGCTCCTCCAGCGTGTGGCTGAACTCGAACGGGATCCCCTCTTTCCGGTAGCGCTGCTTCTCGTCCTCGCTCAACTGTTCCAGGTCGGAATAGGGCAGCGCGTACCGGATCTCGAGCCTGCCCGTGCGCTCGACCAGCGCATAGTCGAACATATGAATCACCGGGTTGTCAAAGCCGGCAATCAACGTCCCACCGCCGCGCAGCACGCGGTACGCCTCCCGCCACACGGGCCGCACCTTGGGCACGAACACATTCGACACCGGGTGCACGATCGCATCAAAGCTCTCGTCGCGGAACATGGCCAGGTCGGCCATATCCCCCTCCACCGTGGCGATCGCCAACCCCTCCCGCTCCGCGACGTCACGATCGCGCTCGAGCTGCCTGGGCGAGTTGTCGAGCACCGTCACCTCCGCGCCGGCTGCCGCCAGGATCGGCCCCTGCTGCCCGCCCCCGGAGGCCAGGCACAGCACGCGCGCGCCCTTGAGGTCGGGCAGCCAGTCGTGAGGCACCGGAACCGTCGGCGTCAGGTAGATCGTCCACTTTCCCTTGCGCGCCGCAGCGACCTCCTCCGTGCTGACGGGCACCGTCCACGGGTTGCCCCCCTCCACCTG
>CAZLMZ010000394.1:0-3223 GCA_964560475.1 uncultured Anaerolineae bacterium | reverse complement strand
TGTCTCGTCCGCTACCTTGGCCGTCGCCTGTGCAGCGTAGGAAACGAACGGCTGCAGCAGGCGGGTGAATTCCATTGGCAATACGAACTTTGTGGCCTCGCTCGTGCCGAGCACCTTGAGTGCCTCCAGGTACTGGAGGTTCATCGTCTTGGCATCGATCTTCTGGGCTTTCTCAAAGATCTTTTCCAGCGCGATGCCATAGCCTTCCGCCTCCAGGATGCGTGCCTGCTTGTCGCCCTCGGCGCGGAGGACGATGGCTTGCTTTTCGCCTTCGGCGCGCAGGATCGCGGACTGCTTGTCGCCTTCAGCAACCGTAATCGTGGCCTGCTTTTGACCTCCCGCCTCCGTCACGACGGCGCGCCGCGTGCGTTCCGCGGACATCTGCCGCGTCATCGCCTCCTGGACTTCTCTCGGCGGCACGATCTCGCGGATCTCGACCGCGGTCACCTTGTTGCCCCACCGTTCCGTCACTTCGTCCAGCTTGTCGCGCAGCACGGTGTTGATATGCTCGCGCTGTGCCAGCACGTCGTCCAGGTCAATGTCGCCGATCACGGCGCGCAGCGTCGTGGTCGCAATGCCCTGCGATGCGCCTGCGAAATTCTGGACCTGGACCACGCTGTCAACGGGATCGATGACCTTCCAATAGATCAGGAAATCCACCGAGATGCCCGCGTTGTCCTTGGTGATCGTCGACTGGTGCGGCACCTCGAGGTACTTCTCGCGCAGGTCTACCCACGTTGCCTTGTCGACGAATGGGATCAGGAACACGATCCCGGGCCCGCGTGCACCAATGCATTTGCCCAGCCGGAACACGACCAGGCGCTGATACTCGCGCACGATCTTGATCGCCATGAGTAGCAGCAAGAACACGAACGCGGCGATGAAAAACGTGATGATCCAGGGAATTGGGGATGTTCCTGGCATACTACACCTCCTCGAAACGCCTAAATGTGAGTAACGTCATTCTCTTCTTGTGCTACGACCCTGAGTCGCAGCCCTTCTACAGCCAAAACTCGTACGCTCTCGCCCTCGCAGATCGCTTTTCCTTGCGCGATCGCCGTCCACATCTCGCCCCTCACGTGCACGATACCCTTTGGGTCAAGGTCGGACCTGGCTACGCCGATCGCACCGATCAGTGCCTCGCGCCCGCTCACCACCGGGTACCTGCGCCCTCGCACAACGGCACTCAGGGCGAAGGCAAAGAACGCAACCAGTGTCCCGCCCAACGCCGCAATGACATAGGGCGAAACGCGGACCGCAGGCAGGGTTGGCGATCGTGGCGTAGTTTGGGCAAAGAGCAACAGCGCCCCAAGCACAAACATGACCAGTCCACCGACCGTCAAGACGACGCTGTTCACCTTGACGTCAACGATGAACGCGATGATAGACAGGACCACCAGGACGGCACCGCCCCAATTGACCGGGAGGCTGCCAAACGAAACAAAAGCCAATACCAGGCAAACCCCGCCGATAATCGCAGGTATTGTCGCACCCGGGTTATATAACTCCACGGCGATCCCGATCAGACCGACTACGAGCAAAACGAGCGCCACGTTGGGATCGACCAAAGTGTGAAAGAACCGCTCTACGAGGTTCATATCCACGTAGACCAGGCCCACGCGCTGGGTGTGTAACGTGATCTGGCCTGCCGCCGTTTCGACGGTCCGGCCATCGATCTGGTTCATCAGATCGTTCAAGTCACTGGCGATCAGGTCGATGACGTTCTGATCGAGCGCTTCTTGTGCAGTAGCGGCAACGCTCTCCTGGACCGCCTTGGCTGCCCACTCTGCATTACGGCCTCGCTGCTGCGCAATGCTCTGGATCATGGAGGTGGAAAAGTTGGTGACCTTGGTGCCCTCAGTCCCTGGGATGTCCTGCCCAGACTGAGTCACCGGATGCGCTGCACCAATGGTTGTCCCAGGCGCCATCGCCGCAATGTTCGCAGCAAGCGTGATGAACGTTCCCGCCGAAGCTGCCCATGCCCCGCTGGGATAGACAAAAACGACCACCGGCACCCGCGCGTTCAGCATGCGCGTCGTAATATTCTGCATCGGCTCCAGTGCGCCGCCCGGTGTGTTCAGCACGATGACCAGGGCCTCTGCCCCATCGCTCTCGGCAAGCCCGATGCCACGTTGGATATAGTTGGCCACCCAGGGGTCGATTACGCCGGTCACCGTGAGCACATCCACGTGCCCGCCCGCTTGCGCGTTCGCAGCGAGCATCCCACTCAGGATGAACAACACTGGCAAGATAGAGAGTAATCTGGTTCGCTTTACTATCATCGATAACTCGACAAGACACAGATCAAGAAGGCACCGATTGTATCGCCATAACTCATCCACAGCATAGCACAGAAAGATAAGCCGTGTCCTTATGGATGGCTCAAGCTAACCTTAAGCTAACCTTAAGAAACAGCCGTCACACCTTACGCACCGCGCCGACCCCGTCCGCGCTGGCGATGTAGGTCGCTGAATTGCACGACTTGTGATACACTTGTCAACCAGCCACTCAACAGCCGTACGACAAAGGACCAAACCATGTACCTTCGGCCGTATAGGGCAGCCGACAAAGAAGCCTGTCTATCCCTACTCGACAGCAACACACCCATGTTTTTCGCACCGCACGAGCGCGACGAGTTCGATACCTTTCTGGACGATCCAGGAGACAGGTACTGGGTCGCAGAGCACGGGGCCGGGGTCGTCGGCTGCAGTGGGTACTGGATCGTCCCCGACACACCCGTCGCCGTCATCACGTGGACCATGGTCGCTCGGAGCTGGCACGGCCGTGGCGTGGGCCGCTGGCTCCTCCTGACCTGCCTGGATCATCTGTGTCGCTTGCCTGCCATACAGGCTGTCCGGCTCGAAACGAGCCAGCACGTCACGGGCTTTTACGAAAAGACGGGCGGTTTTCAGATTCAGGAAGTCATAGAGAACGGATATGCGCCTGGGCTGCACAAGATCAAGATGCGCACAGAGATGGGCTCGGAGCGCTGTGCGGCTGTTGCACAGGAGCTGGCAGGCCTGGATCAGGCTGCCTTTGGGCGGTGTAGAGCGACGTGACCCATCGTGTCCCTGTCACGAGCCGGCCCTATGCTGCGTATAGGATGTAGGGACAGGTCGTCCGCGGACGTGTGTTGCGGTATGGGGGATAGAGGAGATACAGAAATGCCAAACAAGCTAGCAGTCGCGGGTCCGGATTCCAAGTTCAAGCAGCCTGGTGCCAA
>CAZLMZ010000393.1:0-3225 GCA_964560475.1 uncultured Anaerolineae bacterium | reverse complement strand
AGGTCGCCCGCGGGGAGAAGAAACAGGATCGCCGCACCGAGTACGACGGCGACTGGCCGCAGAAACACGCCCGGGCTGAGCGTCGTCCGGTGCACGACCACTTCGTCCGGGGCAAGCGTCTCTCGCAGAAAGCCGCTCTGCGCAGCTACGGCCTCCGGCGCGGTCGGCTCGCCTTGCAGCTCCGGCACCGGTTCGCCCAGCGGTTCGGCAAGCGCCTCCTCTGCTGGCTCGGGGGACGAATACAGTGCCTCGGCGGCTGCTTCCTGCTCCGCAGCATCCTCAGGGACAGTGGGCGCCGGCTGTGAGGCGGGTTCCTCTTGCACCTCCGCCATGGGTTGGCTCGGTGCCTCTTCCGCTTCTTCCGGGAGTGGATGCGATGCCTCGGTGACTGCCCCCTGCTCCGCCGTCGGGAGGGCATCCTCAAGAACAGTCTCTGCCGCCGGGGGCGGTCTAGAGACATTCCCAGATGCTGCAGGCTCGGCTTCGACCTCGGACAGAGCTGTCTCCGACTCTTCCTCTCTCACCTCCGCAGGTGTTGCTTCCGGCGGTGGGGAGGTCGTCGCCGGTGACGCATCAAAGGCTGCCAACTGCGTGCGCGCAGCCTCGTTGTTCGGGTTGATGCGGAGCACGCGCTCCAGGCAATCGCGTTTGCGATCCGGCTGATCCACAACAGTCGATAGCGTCATCCAGGCAGCCTCGCTGTTAGGCTGCTCGTACAGCACGTCTACCAGTAGGCGCCGCGCCATCTCCCGGTCGCCGCGCGCGATCGCTTCACGTGCCCTATGCAGAGCTACCCTTTCGTCCATGGCTCTCCCTTCCCTTCCACTCACGGTTTGCCGCACGTGGCCGGTTGCCTAGCTGGAGTATAGCAGAGGTCGGGGAACCTGGCAACGAACGGCGTCCGGGCCGAAGTCTCTGTCACGTTGGAAACGTGACCTATAAGGAACTCCGAGGTCTGGCGAACGTTTGGTTCGGGAGACCTCGGAGTTCGAGGCGCGGCCCGGTGTCACGTCGGAAACGCGATCTACGAGAACTAGACCGGCACCGGCTCGCGCTGCGAAAAGACGATCTGGTCGTCGCGGACGTCGACATAGACCCGCTCACCGTCGCTGAACCGGCCCTGCAAGATGGCCAAGGCCAGCGGGTCCTGCAGCTCGCGCTGGATGACGCGCTTGAGCGGGCGTGCACCGTAGGCAGGATCGTATCCGTCGTGGGCCAGCTTGACCTTAGCCGCATCGCTCAGCTCGATCTCGATCTTGCGATCGGCGAGCAGACGTCGCAGCCGCTCGAGCTGGATGTCGACGATCTGGATCAGGTGCTCGCGGGTCAGGCTGTGAAAGAGCACGATCTCGTCCAGCCGGTTCAGGAATTCGGGCCGGAACTGGTCCCGCAGCGCGGCCATCACCCGCTCGCGAATCGCATCGTCGTCGGTCAGGTCACGGATGTACTGGCTGCCGACGTTGGAGGTCATGATCAGGACCGTATTCTTGAAATCGACTGTCCGCCCGTGCCCATCGGTCAGGCGCCCATCGTCGAGCACCTGCAACAGCACGTTAAAGACCTCGAGGTGCGCCTTCTCAATCTCGTCAAAGAGGACGACCGAATAGGGTCGCCGTCGCACCGCCTCGGTGAGCTGGCCCCCCTCCTCGTAGCCGATGTAGCCGGGCGGCGCACCGATCAAGCGAGCCACCGTATGCCGTTCCTGGTACTCGCTCATGTCGATACGCACCATGGCGTCCTCGTCGTCAAAGAGGAACTCGGCCAGGGCGCGGGCCAGCTCGGTCTTGCCGACGCCGGTCGGACCGAGGAACATAAAGCTGCCGATCGGGCGGTTGGGATCCTGCAGGCCGGCGCGCGAACGGCGCACGGCATTGCTGACGATACGAACTGCTTCGTCCTGGCCGACCACGCGCAGGTGCAGCCGCTCTTCCATGTGCAGCAGCTTTTCGATCTCGCCCTCCATCAGCCTGGACACGGGGATGCCGGTCCAGGAGGCGACGACGCGCGCTACGTCCTCGGCGTCGACCTCTTCCTTGAGCAGGCGGTGGCCATCGCTCTCCTCAGCGCCACGCGCCTCCTGCTCGGCGAGCCGGCGCTCAAGGTCGGCCAGTTGGCCGTACTGCAGCTCGGAGGCCCGCGCATAGTCCTGCGCACGCTGAGCCTGCTCGATCTGGTGGCGGACCTGCTCGATCTGCTCCTTGACCTGCTGCTCGGACTGGATCTCTTGCTTTTCTGCATCCCAGCGCGCCTGCAGGGCACGACTCTCCTCCCGGAGCGTAGCTAGCTCGCGCTCCAATGTCTCCAGTCGCTCCTGGCTGGCGGCGTCCTTTTCTTTCTTGAGGGCTTCGCGCTCGATCTCGAGCTGCATGATCTCGCGGTCAATGCGGTCCAGCTCTTCCGGCTTGCTGTCGATCTCCATCCGTAGCCGCGAACCGGCCTCGTCGATCAGGTCGATCGCCTTGTCGGGCAGGAAGCGATCGGTGATGTAGCGGTCCGACATTGTCGCGGCGGCAATCACGGCGCTGTCGGTGATACGCACGCCGTGGTGCACCTCGTAGCGCTCCTTGAGGCCGCGCAGGATGCTGATCGTGTCCTCTACGGAGGGCTCGTCGACGTAGACCGGCTGGAAGCGCCGCTCCAGCGCGGCGTCCTTTTCGACGTGCTCGCGATACTCGTCGAGCGTGGTCGCGCCGATGGTGTGCAGTTCGCCACGGGCCAGCATGGGCTTGAGCATGTTGCTGGCGTCCATCGCACCCTCTGCCGCACCTGCACCGACGACGGTGTGCAGCTCGTCGATAAAGAGGATGACCTGCCCCTCACTCTCGGTGATCTCTTTTAGGACCGCCTTGAGGCGCTCTTCGAATTCGCCTCTGTACTTGGCACCTGCGACGAGCGAACCCAGGTCGAGGGCCACGATGCGCTTGTTCTTGAGCCCCTCGGGAACGTCGCCGCGCACGATGCGCTGCGCCAGCCCCTCGACGATCGCGGTCTTGCCGACGCCGGCCTCGCCGATCAGCACCGGGTTGTTCTTGGTGCGGCGGTTAAGGACCTGGATCACGCGCCGGATCTCTTGGTCGCGGCCGATCACCGGGTCGAGCTTGCCCTCGCGGGCGAGCTGGGTCATGTCGCGGCCGTACTTTTCCAGCGACTGGTAGGTCGTCTCGGGGTTCTGGCTGGTGACGCGCTGCGAGCCGCGGATCGAGGTCAGGGCCTGGTAGATGGCAT
>CAZLMZ010000392.1:0-3227 GCA_964560475.1 uncultured Anaerolineae bacterium | reverse complement strand
CGCCACCGTCAACAAGCACAGTATACTGCGGCTTGACTCTGTTGTCAAGACGGCGTTTTTGACACCATTCTACATCCGAGAGTACAATCACCCCATCACACGGTCATCCGTCTCGCCAGGAGGCAACGCGAGACGTGGGTACGAGCTGGCCCCCAATATCGCACCAACTGGGGCAAGAACCCAAGATACCGTGATAGCAGCATTTGTCAACTCGCGTAGCGTGGAAGAATGGCGGGTACATTCTGCATGTCGTGGGCACGCACTAAACCCTAGACGACGACGGCCCGCACGCCGGACAAAAGCCCGCGCCGTGACATAGCTCCAACCGCGATGCATTTGTGGAGGCGATTCGCGAATCGCCTCCATAGGTGTTTTCTTTGCAGGCTGCTCACCTTGCACTTCCTTCCCACGGTGATATACTTATCTAGATCGGAACCGTCACTTATCAGCATGGAGGCGAACATGATCAAGCTAGGAATCGTCTTGGGCCCAGGGGACACGACTGCACAGCGAATGGCCAAGCAATGCGGCGTGAATTATGTGGTGGGCGGCATCCCCCTCGCCCCACTTCCGGATCGTGACCTGGAGGGACAGCCGTGGAGCTACATGTCGCTGCTCCGATCCAAGACCGCCTACAACGACGCCGGGTTCGAGTTTGCCGTGATCGAGAGCCGGCCGCCGATGGAAAAGGCCAAGCTGGGACTCCCAGGACGCGACGAGGAGATCGACGTCGTCTGCGAACTGATCCGCAACATGGGTGCGCTGGGCATCCCGGTGTATTGCTACGAGTGGATGGCCACGGTCGGCGTGGTCCGCACCTCGACGACTATCCCCACACGCGGCGGCGCGCTGGTGACAGACTATGACCACGATCTCATGCGCGATGCTCCTCCGACCGAGCAGGGCGTGGTGACCGAGGAGCGGATGTGGGACAACCTGCGATATTTCCTCCAGCGAGTCGTCCCGGTCGCCGAAGAAGCCGGGGTCAAGCTCGCCATGCACCCCGACGATCCGCCGCTCTCGCCGATCCGGGGCATCGGCCGGATCATGACCAGCATCGAGAACTATCAGCGGCTGCTCGACCTGGTGCCGAGTCCCATGAACGGCATCGCCCTTTGCCAGGGCAATTTTACGCTCATGACGGACGACCTACCCGGAGCGATCCGCCACTTTGGCAGCCAGAACAAGATCTTTTTCGCCCATTTCCGCGACGTGCGCGGCACCCCGGAAAAGTTCGTGGAGACCTTTCACGACGATGGCAAGACCGACATGCTGGCTTGCCTGCGTGCCTACCGCGACGTCGGGTTCGAGGGCGTGGCCCGGCCCGACCACTACCCGGTGATGGAGGGGGACGATCCGGCGCGCGGCGGCCATGCCGGGATCGCCCGGCTCTTTGCCATCGGCTATTTCAAGGGACTGCGCGAGGCCGTCTACGCCGAGTGACCATGGAGGAATTGTGATTCGTCTAGGTGTGATCGGATATGGACACCGGATCCACAACGTGATCGACAGTTGCCTGCGCCAGGTCGAGCCCGACCTGCACGTGGTTGGCATCGTCGACCCCGACCAGGCCGGCGTGCGCGCGCGTCTCGCACCGTGCGACCAGCAGGACGCCCGTTTCTACGACTCGTTGGACGAGCTGGTGCGCAGCGCCAGGCCTGACGCGCTGGCGATCGGCACGCGCTGCAACTTGCACGCGCCCTATGCGATCGAGGCAGCGCGCTACGACCTGCCCCTCTGCCTGGAAAAGCCGGTCGCCATCTCGATGGCGCAGGCGATCGCGCTGGAAGAGGCGTTCGAGGGCTCCCGCTGCCCCGTGGTGATCAGTTTTCCGCTGCGCGTCTCGCCGCTGTGCGAGCTGGCTCGCCGCTACATACAAGAGGGCGCCGTCGGCGAACCGGTGCACATTGCCGCGCTCAACTATGTCCCCTATGGCACCGTCTACTGGGAAAAGGAATACCGCAATTTCGAGATCACGCAAGGGCTGTTTGTCCAAAAGGCAACGCACGACCTGGACTATATGAGCTACCTCATGGGCTCGCCGATCGTCCGTGTGGCGGCGATGGCCACCTGGGGCCACGTCTTTGGCGGCACCAAGGCGGCGGGCCTGGCGTGCTCGGCGTGCGATGAGCAGGAGACCTGCCTGGAAAGCCCGCGTAACCGCCGTCGCAACGCCACCTCGGGCACGCACCTGGACCACGACTGCGTGTTCAGCGTCGACGCCGGATCGGTCGAGACAGGGACCAACGAGGACTGCTCGAGCGCGCTGGTCGAGTATGCTTCGGGCGCGCACGGCATCTATACGCAGGTCTTTTACGCGCGCCGCGACGCGGCGACGCGCGGGGCCACGGTCAGCGGCTATATGGGCACGGTCCGCTTTGACTGGTACACCAACGAGCTGCACCGCGTCCGTCACCACGCGCCCTATAGCGCCACCGAGCGCGCGGGCGAGGGGGCAAGCCACTTTGGCGGCGACATCGAGCTGGCCTACGATTTCATCGGCCTGATCCGGGGCACGGCAACCTCACGCACGCCGATCGAGGCCGGTCTGCGCAGCATCTATGCTTGCCTGGCAGCCAAGGAATCGGCCGAGACAGGCCGTTTCGTCGACGTGCGGCAGGTGGGCGCGGTGAACGGACCGCGCACGTAGCAGATTCAGCATCGCGAGGAGGACTAATATGCAGTGGGAGCACCTGACTTCGGCAGACTTTGCGCAGGCCGTGCGCGAGACGGGCGTGTGCGTGATCGCCATGGGCGTGGTCGAAAGACACGGCGAGCACCTGCCGCTGGGCACCGATTTTCTGAATGCGCATCGTATCGCCTGCCTGGCAGCAGAGCGCGAGCCGGCTGTGGTCTTTCCACCCTTTTACTTTGGGCAGATCTACGAGGCACGCTGCTTTCCGGGCACGGTGACGATCCGGCCCACGCTGCTGATCGAGCTGATCCAGGGCGTGTTCGACGAGATCGGGCGCAACGGGTTTGATAAGATCGTGGTATACAACGGGCACGGGGGCAATACGCACCTGCTGCGCTTCTTGGCACAAACCGCCCTGTGGGAACATAAGCCCTACTCGCTCTACCTCCCTCTCCAGCACCTCACGCCCGAACAGCAGGAAGAGTGGGCTGCTATGCGTGAGACGACGTTCGGCGGGCATGCCTGCGAGACAGAGAGCAGCGTGTTGATGGCCAACTATCCAGAGCTGGCCCATCCAGAGCGCGTGCCCGAG
>CAZLMZ010000391.1:0-3235 GCA_964560475.1 uncultured Anaerolineae bacterium | reverse complement strand
CGGGATCTTGGATCCTTCGCAGTTGCCTCCGGTAACGATCGACCTTGCGCTTGATCTCGGCCTGGTACTGCTGGAGATACGCGTCGACCAGACCGTCGGCGGCATCGGGCCGGGGAGCGAGCTGTCCCGCTTCGTCCAGGTATTCCAGGAAGCGCCGCAGTTCATCGTCGAGGAACACGCGTGCACCTGCCCCCTGGATGCGGACTGCGTACCGCTTGTAACCGAGCGACTCGATCTCGGGTGTGCCGAACCAGAGCTGATAGGGGTTGCCATACCCCGAAAAGGTCATGGGATGGGCGGAAAGAAGAGACTTGAGCGCGCGTCGTACGCCTTGTTGGCCGCCAGACCCGCACAGCACGATCCGGGCGGTGTAGGCGTACTGGCCTGGGCCAATGCCCTCGTGCTGCACGTCGACGCGCTCGACGGTCAGGTCGCCGAGGGTATCTCCGGGGAAGGGGAAATCCATCATGGCGCGGAACTTAACGGCGAATGGCATGCTCGATCTCCATTCTGGGTCCAGCCGGATGACGCGGTCTTGTGTAGAGGACTCGGATCGGTTCGATTATAGCATTCCTCGGAACACCAAGCAATTCTGCGCAAGCAGGATATGGGAGGTCCAGTGACGACCCGCGGTCGCACCGAGGCGATTCTGTGGTAAAATGTACCCGTGGCGCGGAGAGCGGAGCTACGCAAGCCGCTCAGAGGACGATGGCAGAGGGAGAGCAAGATGCGCAAAGCGGATGCGATCGAGCTGTTGGACCTACGGACGTTTATCACAGCCCAGAGTTTCGGGGGAGAGCTCTTCCATACATACGAGCGTGGCGATAGGGAAGAGATAGAATGTGAAACGATAGAGGCGGAAATCCAGGGCACAATGCTCATCTTTCGTGCCACTGGGAAACACAGAAGCGATCCCAAGGCCAAACCGTGGGTACACGACTATACCTATAGTGGGCGCTTTCTCGTACACTGGACGGATGCTTAGCGCGATCGCGCTTGCGCAGCAATCCGCTCTTTGTATGGGAAGGCGACCGTGGTTCCACATCCTGCCCTGACTGCATCGATGTGGCTATGCACCAGGCGGCCTCAGGCAAGAGAGGATCGATGATGCGCGTGTGTCTGATCACTTCTGCGTCGTTCCCGCCAGAGGAGGGCATCGGCCACCACGTCTGGAACCTGGCCCAGCAACTCGAGTGCCGGGGACACCAGGTCGGCATCATCACTCGCGGTGGCCTGGCCCCCACAGCCCTGGAACACAGGGACGGGATCGCCATCTGGCGGGCACCCTTTGTGGCGTGCTACCCGTACCACGTGCACGTACACGGCATTTTCGTGAACCGCCTGCTGGAACGCATCGAGGGGCAATACGACCTGCTCAACGCGCACACGCCACTGCCTCCGGCCGTCCACACCTCGCTTCCGCTCGTTACCACGTTCCACTCGCCAATGCGGTCAGACACTGCCGCGACGCACGTTTCGGATCTGCGCACGCTGGCTATGCACCTGCAGGCGCCGGTCGCCCAGCAGATCGAGGCCGCGCTGCTCCGCCGTAGCCATCGAATCACCTCCGTGGCTTCCTGGGTTGCAGAGGCGCTCAGGCCGTACGGGGTAGATCCGGCGATGGTGACGGTGACCGGCAACGGCGTGGAAGCGTGTTTTCTGGCGTCGCCGGCATCCCACGAGCGGGAGCCGATCGTGCTCTACGTGGGGCGGCTCGCTGCGGGCAAGGGCCTGCCAGAGCTGGTCCGCGCGGCCCGCATGGTGGTCGACCGCCACCGCGATCCCGCCCTGCGCTTTGTCCTGATCGGCCAGGGGCCGCTGCTGCCGAGGCTGCACGACCTGGTACGTGAGGCCGGCCTGCAGGGGCGGTTCGATTTCCGGGGAGCGATCCCGGCAGCGCGCAGGGATGATCTGGTGCGCCTGTACCAGACCGCGTCGGCTTTCGTCCTTCCCTCCCACCACGAGGGCATGTCGACCGTTCTCCTGGAAGCGATGGCCTGTGGCATGCCCGTGATCTCCACGGCAGTGGGCGGCGCGCTGGAGGTGGTGGTCGATGGCGACAACGGTGTGCTCGTGCCGCCGCGCGATCCCGGGGCGCTGGCGGAGGCCCTGCTCACGCTATTGGGTGATGAGCCACTGCGCCGGCGCCTGGGCCGCAATGCGCGTGCGACGATCGCGCGGCATTACACGTGGGATGCCGTCGGGGCGCGATACGTGGCATCCTATGAGGGTGTGCTGAGCGAACGGGGGTGGAACCGAGCCGAGTCGTCGTAGGGGAGGCCGCGCACGTCGACGGGCCGCTGATTGCCGGCACGGCACGAACACGCCACGTGCTATGTGCTTACTATCGTGGCCAATAGCCACAAAAGAAGGCCAGCAGACCCGACGCTGGCCTTCTCGCTCTTTGGTTGAGGTACAGCTAACAGGTCTACTCTTCGCGGCCGGCGAACTGCCGGAGCAGCCCGATCACCAGCCCGACGATCAGGCCAAAGAGCACGGCCGCCTTGACGTCGAACAGGATCTTGGCGTCGCCGCTGACTTCCTGAGCAGCCAGGAACACGACCGAGCTCTCATGGACCTCGGCGTGCTCCGCCGCGACCAGGAACGCCCCCCCGCCGTTGACGGTGACGTTCGTGCCGCGTGCGATGGCGATGCCGCCCTCTTGGACCGTGATCGTCTCGGCCTGGGCCACTGCAATGCCGCCCTGGGTTACGTGGACCGTCGTCGCCTCGACCTTTTGCGCGCCCCCGCTCTCAATGTTCACCGTCTCGGCGGTCACCGATTCGAGCGCCTTGGAGTCGACCGTCACCGTCCCATCCTCGGCAACGATCTCTTGTGTCGCGGTCTCTTGCTCTTCCATGTCGTCGCGTTCTACATCCTCGCCCATGTCTATCCCTTTCTGTGTCGATCGTACCTGGTTCATGCCGGTTCCCAAGCGGGATCGGCGCGCAACGAGGGCCATTGACCTCCGTCAGCGCTGGCTGTGATTGTACTTGACCTGGCCCCTAGACGCAAGAGGTAAACGACCCAAAGGGATGCAGTACGGAAGAGCAGCGCCCCCGCACTGCCTGCCTTTCCTTGTGCTCTAGTCGGAGGAGGGCATATGGCTCTGTGCCTGTTCACTCTCCCGATAGAGGTCCGCTCGTCCCTCCTGCGAGAGCTCCTTTCCAAAGACGTAGACAAAAGGTATCGCGATCAAGTCTCCGATGATGAATGAAGCAAAGATCGCGACGAA
>CAZLMZ010000390.1:0-3237 GCA_964560475.1 uncultured Anaerolineae bacterium | reverse complement strand
CGCGGCCGCGAAAAGTCCCCGTCCGGCGTGTGTGCCGTGAACGAGACCACGCTGCCCTCGTCATCCTCCTGGAAGCTGATGGACACCGTTGGATTCAGCCGCAAGGTCCACTTGCCCGCCTCATCGGGCGGATACAGCTCGATCACGACCGGCCCCTCAGGCGTCTGGATCGCCAGATGTCCGTTGTGGACAAGCACCTCGACCGGATCGCTTCCCTCCTCCTCCGGTCGCTCGTACTTGCCCAGGTACTTTGCCACTGCCTCCAGGTCAAGCGGCGGCTCCTCCGGCACCGTTCCCCGCGGCACGTCAAAGACTTGGCCGGCCTGATGCACCTGCAGGGCTGTCACCTGTCCGGCCTGGTCCTCCACAAACGAGATGGCGACGGAGGGGTCAAGGGATAACCTCCACAGCCCCTCCTCGTCGGGATCCTCCAGGGCCACGACGATCTGGTCGGGCAGGTTGACGGCCAGCCGGCCGTTCTGCACTACGATCTCGAACTGTTTGTACATCAGCGGGCCGGTGAGCGCGGTGTAGGTGCCCAGGTAGGGCTTGAGCTCGTCGGGCAGTTCGACCTCCTCCCGGTCCGGGTGGATGAGGAGCCGGTCTATCGCATCCTCCAGGGCGATGCCGGTGCCCTGGCCCCGCGACTGGGTCAAGTAGAGCACGATGAGGTCCCGATCGGGCCACGCCCAGGCCCAGGTGCCGTCCGAGCCGCTGTGGCCAAACAGCGCCATCTCGCCCTGGCCCTGAGGCGCATCCTCAGGTACGTAGACGACCCACGCCTGGCCATAGTCGAGGCGCAGGCCAGGGAAAGCGCCGGGCAGCTTGCTGTCCGACACCGGCGTCAGGGCGCGTTCGACCCCCTCGGACGACAGAAGCTGCTGGTCGCGGACACGACCGCCGTCCATCCAGAGGGCCAGGAAGCGGGCATAGTCTAGCGCCGTGCTGTATAGGCTCTGGGAACCCATGGTGAAGGGATAGAGGGGCTCGTCCTGCGGACGCCAGATGCGGCTCCAGTCACCCTG
Organism: uncultured Anaerolineae bacterium; assembly: GCA_964560475.1. Lineage (GTDB taxonomy): Bacteria > Chloroflexota > Anaerolineae > JAFGEY01 > JAFGEY01 > BS750m-G44. The sequence continues at coordinate 2,212 of CAZLMZ010000390.1, read as the reverse complement.
ACTGCCAAAGTAGAGGCTGGCGATGCGGCTGGTGCGGGGATCGTCCTCCCTGACCAAGGCGACGGTGTCTGCCATGCCCAGGGGGTCCAGGATGCGCTCCTGGACGAACTGCTCCAGCGCCATCCCAGAGACCACCTCCACCAGCGCGCCCAGCACGTCAAAGCCGGCGTCGCTGTACTGGAAAGCGCTACCCGGCTGCAAGTCGGGGCCGTGCTCGCCGGCTCCGTCGGCCAGCGCACGCACGCTGTCGAACTCGCCAAAGGAGGCGGGGACCATGCTGAGGGGCAGGCCGCTGCGATGGGTGAGCAGATGCTCGACGGTGATGTCACCTGCCCTGCCGTCGTGGAAGGCAGGGATGTACTGAGCGACGTGATCATCCAGGGAGAGCTGACCCTCATCGATGAGCATCTGGATGGCTGTGCCAATGACGGGCTTGGTCATGGAGCGGATATTGAACAGCGTGTTCCGCTCCAAGGAAACCTCGTCGTCCCGATCCCTCCATCCGAAGGTCTCGTGGAGCACGATGCGCCGGTTCTTGAGCACCATCAACTCTGCCCCGACGACCTTGCCATCTTGGACGTAGCCACTGACGATCTCGGACAACGCCTGAAGCGCCGCCGGAGAGATCTCCTGGCTCTCTGCCGAGGCATAGGCGAACTCGGCGCCCGCTGCAGCGGCGGGCTCGTGCAGCGTGGGAACCGGCGTCACCGTGGCCGTCGCCTCCGCCTCCACGGTGGGTGGGATAGCGGTTGGCGATGCGGCCGGCTGACCACAGCCGGTCAGCAACAACGTGAGCGCCACAATGCCAAGCAGCAGATGCTTATTCATCGCTTCTACCCTCCGTCTTCTGTTAGGGCGCCGTACAGCGACCGCTGGTCCGCATTCCCCTATCCAGCGATCATCAAGCCGCAGGTCGTTGCGCGCCATCTCCGGGATCATCGCGCTCAGATCCAGTTGATCGATGCCCCTTCCGCGTCAGTCCCATCCATTGTCTACAGCATAACAGGTAACCCGGGTAGATGTCATAACCCAAAGTGTGTATTCGCCGGTTTATTGGGACGGACTCGGCGAGATCGGAGATAGGCACAAAGGTCGACTTTACTTTCCAGCCCAAGATATCTATAATAACATCAACCTACACGAAAGGAACCGCTGGCATGGGCACCGTCCACGTCGACCTAGATGAAGACATCGCCGTCCTGTTGCGGGGCTTGCACCGACCTGTCGACCAGGCCGCCCGCGAGTTGATCGTCCTCGAGCTGTATCGCCGCGGGAGCATCTCCAGCGGCAAAGCGGCACAGCTCCTGGACATGGCCCGTTTTGAGTTTGTCCGCTACGCGTCCCGTCTCGGCATCCCCTTCTTTGACTTGACGGATGAAGAGTGGGCAGCCGAACAGGCACGCGCCGAGACCCTGTGACATCCGCCCCGGTTGTCTCCAACGCCAGTCCTCTGATTGCATTGGAGCAGATCGGCCAGCTCCAGTTGCTGGAGCAGCTCTTTGGCATCGTACGTGTCCCGCCCGCCGTGGTCTCCGAAGTGACTCCATCTGTCTCTCTGCCGACCTGGATCAGGGAGCACGCACTGGCACAGCCCGTAGGGCCCAGGATCCTGGGCGCGTCGCTTGGTCCCGGAGAGAGCGAGGCTATCAGCCTGGCTCTGGAGACAGAGGCTCGGCTCGTGCTCCTCGATGAGAGGCCAGCGCGTCGACTGGCGCAAGCGCTGCATCTACCCGTTATGGGTACGCTAGGTGTCCTGCTGGCAGCCAAGCGACGCCGACTCTTGACAGCCCTCAGGCCATACCTGGACGCCTTGATGCAGCATGACTTCCGTGTTGCCTCCAGCCTCTACGAAAATGTGTTGCGTGCGGCGGGTGAGGACACAGAGATCGATTAGGTGCATCGCTACCCGCCGACGGACGACGCGATCGCCTCGTACATCGCGTCCGCCATATAGACCCGATTCCGCGCCTGGCCCGTCGTCTCGCGCAGGATCCCCTCTGCCTCCAGCGTGGCGACATAGCGGCCGGCAGTCTGTTGGCTGACCCCCAATTGCTCGGAGAGGTCGGGCACCCGCACGATCGGCCGCGCAAAGAGCAGGTCCACCACCTCCAGCAGCCGTGCCGCCGCATCGCATACAGTCAGCCTGTCTGTCTTGATCCACTTGAGCGAACATCCAAGAGCTTTGTTCGCCTTCGAACAAGGTATTCTACCC
>CAZLMZ010000389.1:1544-3250 GCA_964560475.1 uncultured Anaerolineae bacterium | reverse complement strand
AGTCCCTTTCACCTGATCGGCGCGCTCTTGCCCACGCAGGCCTTTTACCTCATCTCTGCCATCCTGCGCCTGTGGGTCGCGGGTCTCTTTACCTATCTCTTTGCGCGGGCGCTGGGCATGCACCATCCCGGCGCGCTGATGTCGATGGTCACTTTTGCCTATGCCGGGCCGCTGATCGCCTGGCTGAGCCACATCCCTTCCTACGTCCTGGTCTGGCTGCCGGCGATGCTGTGGGCGAGCGAGCGTGCCCTTTCCAGTGGGCAGTTGCGCTTTGTGGCCGTGGCGGCCCTCTTTATCGGGGCTCAGTTCCTGGAGGGGCATCCCGAGACCTCCTTTCACGTGTTGATCGCTTGGGCTGCCTATGTGCTCTATCGCGCCCTGGCGCTTGGCAGCAACCGGCGCCAGATCGCGCGCCGGCTGGCTCTCGCCGCAGGAGCCTTCCTGCTCGGTACGCTTCTCGCCGCGCCTATGCTTCTCCCCTTTGGGCAGGCCCTCCTGGACAGCGCCACCCTGGCCGACCGCGGAGCACCCGTCGCGCGCACCGCGTGGGCGACCGCCAGGCACGTCCTGCTCGACTGGCAAGACTGGCCCACGCTAGTGACGGTCATCCTACCACGCTATTTTGGCACGCCAGTCGACCGCAACTACCTCTATCCTTACTCCAATTACATCGAGCAAAACGCCTACTTGGGCATCATCCCCCTGGCGCTCGCCATCTCCGCCATACCTGGTCTGTCCGGACGGCAGTTGCGCTCCCACCGCGGGCAGATCCTCTTTTTCGCCCTCCTCGCATCCCTATCGTTGGGCATCGCCGCTGGCCTGCCCTTGCTCAACGGCGTCAACGATCTCCCCCTCTTCCGTATCGCCGCCAACCGCCGCATGCGCATGGTCTATGGTTTCGCCGGAGCCATGCTCGCCGGGTTCGGCATGGACAGCCTGATCCGCCATCCTGAAGAACACCGAAAGCGTGTCCGGTCCATCCTGATCGCCACTGCCCTCTGTGCCCTGGCCTTGCAGGTTGCCGCCTACGTTGGGCTGACCGCGTACCGCGAACAGATCCTGGCTCTGGGCCTGAATCAGGTCGAATCGCGCCTGAACACGCCGCACTACTGGCGTTCAGATGCGTACTACCGCGAGCAGATCGTGGCCCGCTACGACCAGTTGCTACAGCAGACGCTGGCGCCTCGCCTCGTCACCTATCTGCCCCTCCTCGTCACTGCTGGTTGGCTGGCCCTGGATCGAAACTGGCGGCGGATGAGCCCGGAAATGTACACTGGCCTCATCCTGGGCTTCGTGCTCGTCGACGTGATGGCCGTGTGGCGGCCCTTTCACCCCACCACTCCGTCTGAAGACGTTTTCCCACTCCCGCCGGCAGTCGCATATGTGCTTGGCGACCAGGAGCTGTACCGGGTGTCAGGTCTGGGCATGGCCCTCTACCCCAACACGAACCTGGTCTATGGCCTGGCCGACATACGTGGGTACGATACCCTCGTCTCGGTTCGCTACGATGCCCTGTTCAACAGCATCGCGGGAGTCTATCGCGACGGCTTTCACGCCCTCCTGACCGACGCCGGCTCACCGCTGCTCGACCTGCTGAACGTCAAGTACCTCTTTACCGAGGACACGCTCGACGGGCGCTGGCAGTTGGCGTTCGAGGATAAAGACGTGCGCGTCTATCGCAACAGCGCGGCCTTTCCTCGCGCCTA
>CAZLMZ010000389.1:0-1444 GCA_964560475.1 uncultured Anaerolineae bacterium | reverse complement strand
CACGTGGTCGAGTATACCTATCGTCCCCCTGCTTTTCTCCTCGGCATCGGCATCAGCGTGTCCGCGATCGCGCTGATGCTCGGCGTGGGCGCAGCAGCCTGCTGGGCGCGGAGGAGAGAGGTAACCCGGTGAACCTGCAGCATAGGGAGGAGCGCGCCGTCCTCCCCCGACTTGCCCGGTACCTTGGGGCCGGTTCGCTCGCTTGGACCGAGCTGTTGGGCGCTGCGACTTTGCTCCTTGCCTCGATCCTGCTCTTCCTCTGGCCCGCAGTCTGGGGGGGGCGCGTCCTGCTGCCCGCAGACCTGCTCTTTGAGGTCGATTCGCTCTGGCGTCCCATGGCTCCGGAGGGCTTTCTGCGGCCCGGCAACCACCTACTCTCCGACCAGGTGCTCCAGTTCGCGCCCTGGGAGGCATTCGCTCGCCGCGCACTGTCAGAGGGCGACTTGCCACTCTGGAACCCTTACACGAATGGGGGCGTACCCTTTCTCGGCAATGCCCAATCTGGCATGTTGAGCCCCTTTCGCCTGATCGGCTATCTCTTTCCCTATCAAGCTTCGTTTGCTGTGACCGCCGTCCTCCGGCTCTTTGTCGCCGGGATATTCACCTACGTGTTCGCGCGCGCAGTCGGCATGGAGCGGCCCGGCGCTCTACTCTCCATGATCGCCTTTACCTACGCCGGTCCATTGATCGCCTGGCTCGGCCATCCTCACTCTTTCGTGCTCGCCTGGTTGCCGGCCATGCTGTGGGCGACAGAACGGGCACTGGCGACCGGCAGCCTGGGTTACGCCGGCCTCTCTGCGCTTTTTGTTGGGGCGCAGTTCCTGGGCGGGCACCCCGAGACCTCTTTTCACGTCCTCCTGGCCTGGCTGGCTTACGGGCTCTATCGCATCCTGAGCCGCGCGCGCACGGCAAGGAACAGCCCCTGGCCTGGCTTGGCGAGGCTCCTGGGTTCGCTCGTCGTAGGGTGTGCCCTGTCCGCTGTGCAACTGCTTCCGGTCATCGAATCGATCTATCACAGCGCAGCGCTGGTCCAGCGCACAGCCTCGCGCCTCACCCTGGGCGCAGGCTTTTTCGAGCACGCCTTTCTCGACTGGCACGACTGGCCCACCCTGGTTACGGCGCTTTTGCCCCAGTTCTATGGCAGCCCGGTCGACCAGAGCTACTTTTATCCCTGGTCGAACTATATCGAGCAGAACCTCTATGTCGGCATCGTCCCCCTCGTGTTGGCCGGGATCGCGGTCTGGTGTGCGATGCGACGCAGGGCACGTTCCCGGCGGGGGATCATTGTCTTTTTCGCCGTGATGGCCGGGATCTCGCTGGGCGTAGCGCTGCGACTACCCTTCCTGACCCTGGTCGGCGATCTGCCTCTCTTCCGGCTCGCTGCCAATGGCCGCCTACGCATGATCTATGCGTTCAGCCTCGCCATACTGGCCGGGTTTGGCCT
>CAZLMZ010000388.1:0-3263 GCA_964560475.1 uncultured Anaerolineae bacterium | reverse complement strand
GTTACTTGAGCTTGGTCAGGTACACCTTGTGGAATTTGTTTAGCTTGGGCGCGATCACGACGCGGCAGTAAGGCTGGTTCTGGTGGTGCTGGTAGTACTCCTGGTGATAATCCTCGGCTTTGTAGAACGCGTCGAGTGGTACCACCTCAGTGACGATTGGATCGTGCCACTTGCCCGATGCGTCGAGTTCCTGGATCATTTGCTCGGCAGTCGCCTTTTGCTGCTCGTCGTGGTAAAAGATGACAGAGCGGTACTGGGTGCCCACGTCCGCCCCCTGCCGGTTGAGCGTGGTCGGATCGTGGATGCTGAAAAAGACCTCCAGGATCTCGCGGTAGGAGATTTGGCGCGGATCGAACGTCACCTGCACGACTTCGGCATGCCCGGTCCTGCTCGTGCTGACCTGCTCGTAGGAGGGGTTGGGCACAGTACCGCCCGCATAGCCCGACTCGACGTCTTCCACCCCCTCCAGTTCATCGTACACGGCTTCGAGGCACCAAAAGCAGCCACCGCCGAGCGTCGCCACCCCGCGTTCCAGGCCATTCGTCCTTCCGTCCGTCATCTTTGCTTCTCCTCTATCCTTATCCATCGAAAGGCAAACTCCCCACGACGAGGTGGGGAGTTTTGCTCTACGTTAGTTGTCTGTTACCTATTGCACTCTTGTGCCTAGCGAATGAACAAGCCAAGCACACTCGTTATGACCGCGGTCAATACCTTCGCCTCCGGGGTCTTGATCTCCCTGAAGCGATGGTGCTCTTCTGCTTTACGCTCTGCCAGCGCCGTCCTTTGCTTGGCGGCATCAACCACAGAATACAGTTCCCCTGAAAACATGCCTCGCCTCCTCAGATGTGCGTGGCCTCCGACTGAGAAGAGACTGCTTTCTTGACATGTCCCCTCTCAACGCCTGCGGGGTTAGCTGACGGGCTAGGGCTCAAAGGCATGCCCCTCGCCAGTTCTCTTGTGCTCGCTAGCGATTCGCCCCTGGTTCCGGTTCCCCCGCTGCACACGATCCCGTCTGCATTCGGCGAAAACTCTAAACTCTGGAAACAGTATAGCACGGCCCGCCCGCTGCCGATACGACTTTTGTCACTCGGGACACCGTGCGTCCGTCCCTGGAGGACGCGAGACGGAGCGCGCTGCCTAATCGGGAAAGATGACCGTCTTTAGCGAGCTCTGGGCCTCCACATCCTCTGTCTCTCGGGCAAATACCTCGGGCAGCGCACTCAGCGGATAGCGGACCGAGTGCGCAAAGATGATGTCCAGATCGAATACCCCACGCTGCACGGCACGATATGCCTCGCGCATGTGCTCGATCGAGCGCAGCCGCGTATAGTGGACGGCGTTCAGGTTGCGCACCTCGAGGCCATCCTCGTGGAAACGGTGAAAGCAGAACTCGGGCAGCGGTGCATAGTTGTCGCCGTACAAGGCCAGGATGCCGTTGTGCCGCACCATGCCCAGGGCCTGGACGATGCCGATCCCGGTGCCGCCGACGGCCTCGACCGCGACGTCGACGCCCTCGCCGTGGGTGAGCTCGTTCACCACGGCCACGGGATCCTGATCCCGGACATCGATCGCGTGATCCGCGCCGAGCTGCCGGGCGACCTGCAGCTTGTTCTCCTGAACGTCCACGGCGATGACTATCGACGCGCCGCTCTTGATCGCGCCCTGGAGCATGATGTTCCCGGCAAAGCCCACGCCGTTGACGGCCACGGTGTCGCCGAGCTTGACCCCCATGTGCATCGCCGCCCAGGCCGCACATCCCAGCGGCTCGTAGAGACATCCGACCTCGAACGACACACCCTCGGGGATGGGCTGCACGTGGGCCACGTCGGTCACCCAATAGTCCGTGTAGGTCGGGTAGACCAGGCTGCCGACGCGATCGCCGGCACGTACCTCCCCGCCGCCGAGATAGGTCTCCACGGTACTGCCCATCTCGACGATCGTGCCACCGCCCTCGTGCCCGAGCGGGCCCATCGGGTAGGCGTGTTCACCCTCCCCATAGGGCTGCGCGCCGAGTCGGGCCTGGGGACCTCCTCGCGCCTCATCCTGCGGGCGAACGGTGATACCCCGGTAAAAGTAACGCTCCGAACCGCACACCGATGACTGGTAGCTCTTGACCAGGACCTGGTTCGGTCCCACCTCGGGCAGGGTCATTGTCTCGATCCTGATCGTGCCCGGTTCCAGGTAGACTATACGTGTATCGACCATATCAGGCTCCTTCTGTATGCTCAACGCCTTCACATGTGCTCAACAGTTGCTCGAATCGACGACGTGCTTCCATCTCTCGCTCGTGTTTGACCAGGGCAGCCCTTGCGAGGCGTGCCGCCAAATCGGCCTGGTTCACAGCAGCCACGACCTGTGCCTTATCGACCCAGTCGGCGCGGATGGCGCCAACCCCGCCCATAGCCCCGGCAACTGCCCCACACATCGAAGCAATGGTGTCCGCGTCACGGCCTAGGTTGGCGGCATACACCACGCTGCGCTCCACATCTCCCTCGGCCAGAAAGAAGAGGGCCAGCGCAAGCGGAACCGTCTCCCGTGAATCGCACGTGATCTCGCAGAGCAAGGTCTCGGACCGCGCATATATCGCATGTCGAAAGCTCTGGTAGCCATCTGCCTGGCGCGCAAGCTCCAGGGCAGCGGCAATGCGCTCGCGCATCTCGCGACCGCTGCGGGGGATGATGGCGTCCTGGGCCGCACCTAGCACCGAGGGGACGGTGGCATCCACCCGCATCGCCTCTGCCACGGCGGCCGCCATCGCGGCTGCCCCATCCTGGCAGTAGCCCACATCGTGCACGTGGATCAAGGAGGCTAGGTTGTAGGCCTGTTGAGCTGCCTGGGCAGGGCTACCGGCGTTGACGATCCCGACCGGCGAGATGCACATCGCAGAGCTCGAGCTGGGCATGTTGCCCAGCGCCGCCATACGGGGTACGCTGTGGCGCCTGATCTTTTGCGCAGTGTGGACCACAGACACAAAGAACTTGTCCATTTTAGGGCCAAAGATCGCGTCCCAGGAATCCAGCCAGGCCTGTGCCCAGTCATCGAGGGTGGCGTACCCCTCGGTGCGAATCAGGGCTTCCGCCAGGAGGGTTTTCATGACCGTGTCGTCGGTACCGTCGCAGTCGAAATCATCGACCCAGCCGTACTGGGCTTCGATGTCGCGATAGTGCTTGCCTTCGGTGGGTGTCCCGATCGCGTCCCCGATCAGGCCGCCGAGCAGGCAGCCCAGTGCCTTGTCGTACAGCACTGTGCCCTCGACCACTGCA
>CAZLMZ010000387.1:0-3268 GCA_964560475.1 uncultured Anaerolineae bacterium | reverse complement strand
GGCCAGCGACAAAGGGCTGGTGCCGCGGGTGGACGCTAACCGGCGCCCGTTCCGCGGGCAAGAGTTCGACCGTGCCCAGTGACGCGGTGTCCTTGCCATCGAAAGTCAGCCGCCGCCAGGTGCCATCCTCGCCGGTATAGTAGACGCTCGCCAGGAGCTGGTACGTTCCCGGCTCGGCGCTCACAAAGACGGGGAACTGGTAGCGGTCGACCAGCACCTCGCCCGGTGTATAGGCCGGCGCTGCATCGTGCCGCCGGTCCCGCTGCCCGCGCGGCACACCATCCGCGCCGATCAACTGCACGGAAAAGGCATAGCCGCGCTGCAGCGATGCGACCGGCTGCCAGGCCAGATCGACCGTGACCAGTTCGCCGGGACGTATGCCCTCTCTTCCGCTCGCGCGCACGCCCAAGAGCTGGATCGCGTCCGTGCCCTCGGTAAAGCGTGCGTTCAGCGGGATAAAGCCGTCGGGCATTTCCAGGCGGGGCTCGGCGCGAACGAGGTAGGCCTCACCGAGCGGCTCGAAGCGATAGGGCAGATCGAGGTAGGTGGGATAATAGTTGGTCACGACCAGGGGCCGGTCGGACTCGGACAGGGCACGTTCGATCTGCTGCGGCCAGGCCTGCGGCATAGCCGTGGCCCCCTGGGGGTAGACATAGACGACGTCGACGTCGGAGCGCTGGCCCTCGACCAACTGCAGGTAGCGGAGCGGCGTGTACCAATGCCAGTTGGAGAGGATCCGCGCGCCCGGTGGCGCGGCCAGCAGCACCGACTCGGCGTACTCGCGCGCGGTGCGGTCGCGGTGCAGCGTGCGATAGCTCGGCAGGTGGAGCGAGCCCAGGGCGACCGACGGCAGGAACAGGAGCGCCGCCAGCAGCGCACGCGGTGCTCTGGGCAAGGCAAAGCGGCGAACGAGCGCCCCTGCGCAGCCCACGCACACGGCAACCGGCACGTAGGCCGGCATCAGGTACTCGACCGACTGCGGCGCACGGTAGGTGGCGACGATAAAGGCCATGATCAGGAACACACCGCCGAACAACACAGCCAGCTTGGGCCGATGTCGCATCAGCCACACGGCGCCAACGCCGGCCAGCAGGAGCAGCGGCAGCCCGAACTGCAGGTGCAGGATGTTGCCCACCACCAGGAATCGCTCCCACAGCGTGCGGTCAAAGTGCAGGTAGGCAAACATGTCGCCGCTGAAACCGCGGCCGATCAGGTGGTCGACCACGCGCCCGGCGTCTACCAGGTCGGCCGTGCCAAAGGGAGCACCGGTAAGGGCGCGGGCGACGATATACAGGTCGCTGAGGAAGGGAAGGGCAAAAGCGATCAAGTAGCGCGGCCAGCGCCGAGGTTGGCGAAAGAGGAGCGGATCGTGCCACAGCACGACGCCGGCCAGGAGGGGCGCGAGGACGGCCGGCCAGGCGTGGTGGGCGATGGCCAGGCCGTAGCTGAAGGCAAAGCCAACCAGCGCACGCGCGCCCCCCTTGCTTCCAGCGGGCAGCGAGAGATAGCGGGTCAGGAAATAGCAGCACAGCGCGATCAAGAGGATGGTCAGCGCGCGAATGTTGGCGGTCGTGCTCTGAGCCCAGAAGGTGGTCGAGACGCCGAGTGCACAGGCGGCGGCAAGGCCGGCCCAGGTCGAGCCGGCAATGTGGCGCGCGGTGCGGCTGACGACGACGAGGGTCAGCGCACCGGTGACCGCGCCCATAAGGTTGATACGGTAGGCAAATTCACCGAACGGCAGTAGCGAAAAGAGTTTGGCCAGCATCGTATAGAGGGCGAAACCCGGCGGGTGGGCTACGCCGAGCACCGGGCCGACGATCTGGAACTCGCCACCGTCGGCAGCGAGGATCGTCGGCGCCAGCGTGCCGACGTACAGGGCCAGGGCACCGGCGAACAGGAGGCCGTCCGCGGCCCAGGCGGCGCGCTTGCCGGCAGAAAGATGGACGATCAGGAGCGCGATCGCGCTGGTCAAGCCCACGCCGACGGCCAGGGCAGGCCACAGCACAGGCCACAGGACATAAGCCCACAGCAGGTTGAGCGGGGCGAGAGAGAAGGATGCCCGGTGCAGCAGAGCGCCAGCCAAGAGGCAGGCAAGCGCTGCGAAGGCGCCCCACAGGGGGTGCGGCGGCGCGGCCTCCAGGCTGACGCGCAGCGCATAGAGCGCCGCGCCCGTCGGAACAAGGAGCCAGTGCCACGTCCAGATTTTCCGCCGCCAATGTATTGGGCCGCTCATCTCTCTCCGTTCGTGCTGTGGTCCAGGCCCGGGAATATGCGGATTGTACAGGAATCGGCGAGACAGCGCAAGGAGTCGCGGGGCGTGTGAACAGTTGACAAGGCGCCGCATTTCGGGTAAGATTCGGGCACGCAAGGGGGCTATTGCCAGCGCAGAGCTGGTCTCGGAGAGGAGGAAGAGGCCATGTACCACAAGGTCGTGTTGATTGGCAACCTGGGACAGGATCCGGAGATGCGCTACACGCCGGGTGGGACCCCGGTCACGAACTTTAGCGTTGCGACCACGACGAGGGTCAGCAAGCAAGCTACGCCTGAATGCCCGGACGGCTGGCGCGAGTCCTATAACGGTAGCTCGTGGGAACTGACAACCTGGTGGCGCGTGACTGCCTGGCGTCAACTGGCCGAGCTGTGCAACCAGTACCTGGCCAAGGGGCGGACAGTCTATGTAGAAGGCGAGGTGCGTGGCGCGGCGGTGAACGGCTCGCAGAACCCGCGCGTCTGGACGGGCAGCGACGGCGTACCGCGCGCTAGCTACGAGGTTACAGCGCGTATAGTTAGATTCCTCGGCGGCCGTGGGGAGCGGGCCGAGGGCGGCGCCGCGTACGAGGAAGAGGAGGAACCGCCGCCGGGGTTCGTAGAAGAGAACGAGATCCCGTTCTAGCTCCTTCCCGATCCGCTATTCATTGCCGCCGCCGGGCCAATGCTCGGCGGCGGTTTAGCTTTTCTCCCACTCGGCGACCGCTGCTTGAATCAACGCCCGGATCTCGGGATCGGGCACCTCGTCCGCACTGCCGTAAGCGCGTGTCCCCACGATGATCTGCAGCATACCATCCTCCGCGCTGGTCACACGCACCGGCTGCGAGGGGGGCGCGGGCAGCGCGCGGACCGTGCGCTGTAGAATGTCGTCGATCTCTCCAATCCACGATGTAGGGCTGGGAAGGGGTTCTGCGGGCGGTGGAGCCTGGAACCCACGCCGCAGATAGCCGACCAGGCCGGCACCTTGCTGCGGCGCGGCCGAGTCTGCACCAGGCAAGGC
>CAZLMZ010000386.1:0-3280 GCA_964560475.1 uncultured Anaerolineae bacterium | reverse complement strand
TCTTCCCATCAGCATGTCAACGCACAAAATCCCCTTGAGCAGTGCGGGCAACGTTCCACTCGTCAGCCCCACGGAAAGCCCCGCCGTTCCCGTCGCCGAAACCACTTCAAACAAGGAGTCGAGCGGGCTGTATCCCATTGCCACGAACGGCAGCCAAGACAGCGCGACAACGGCGACGAACAGCAGGATGAGCAGCAGGGCCGCGCGGATCTCTTCATCCTGCAGTCGGCGGCCTGCCAGCCGAGGCTCGATGACGGCGTGTTTCGGCAGGCAGGTCCGCAGGAGGATCAACCGAAACACGCTCGCTGCAATCAACAGCCGCAGCAGCTTGAATCCGCCTGCGGTCGATCCCAAGCCGCCGCCCACGAGCATCGAGAAGATCAGGACCAGCTTCGAACCCGCATCGAGTTGCGCACACGGCATCGAGGAAAAACCCGCGGTTGTCTGCGCGGAAAAGGCGAGCAAGGGCGCGTGATGGAGTACTTGTGGCCAAGCCATGCCGGCACTCAGCCGCATGGAGGCGCCCACCGCGAGCGAAGCGACCACGGAGGCGATTACGACGGCCTGGAGTTGCAGAAAGTCCACTGCAACGCGCCGCTTCTCCTGTAACATTCGGGGATAGAACATCAGCGGGATCGCACCGGCGAGGCAAAGCAGCGTGATCCACCCCTGTGCGGGCCAACCTAAGGTCGCGAGGCTGCCGTCATGCGGGGCAAAACCCCCGGTCGAGACTGCCCCAAATGTATACAGTACCGCGTCGAAAAACCCGACTCCCACCGACAAGGAACCGATGATGCTTAGGGCGGTCAAAGCGCCGTAGACTTTCAGGACTCGCTGCGCGCGTGCCCGCGTGCCACCGACCAATTCGTCGGTTTCGGTCTCTGTGGCAGCCAGGCCTTTCGCCACCAATCCCGGTTCCATTACAAGCGCCAGGGAGAGTACGAGGATGCCCAGCCCTCCGTACCACTGCATCCAGGCGCGGGCAAAAAGAAACGTCGCCGGCGCGCCAACGAGCGTCGCCTTCGTGCTCAGTCCCGTGGTCGTCACGCCAGAGATGGCTTCAAAGAGAGCATCCAGGAAACTCAGTCCCGAACTCATCATCGGGTAGCACATGGCGAGCGGCGTGAAGAGGAACATGAGGGCCACCAACACCATGCCCTCATTGGCCTGCACACTGGAAGGAGCCCGCAACCGGGCCGTCCCCAACCCCAAGCCTACAAGCCCGCAAACCACAGCGGCATATCTCAGGGTGATGTACCTCTCGTTGAAGATCAGGGACATCACCAGAGGCACCATCGTCAGCAAGGCGAGCACGAGGCACAATTGTCCGAAATACTTGAAGACTACGCGAAAACGGACAGCGTACCTGAGTTCGGTTGCCTGTTTAGCCACAAACGAATCCTACTTCCTTTCCGCCTGGGGGGCAAGCGATCATTCCACCAACTCCCTGCGATTTGTTCCTTGGCTGCGTTGACAACGTGTTCAGGCTCAAACCCGAAGTGCTGCGCGACGACCTTCATTGCCGCCGAGCAATGCGGTTAAGTCGTAGTTGGCCAGATCGCCGATGCGCTCAATCGTAATATCAGCGGACGGATAGGTGGCGATGGCTTTGCAGTCGAGGACGTAATGTCCCTGACGTGGCCATACGGTCGTTAGCCGGTCACCCCAGATCCTTTTCATCGCCGCCAGAATGCGCAGCTTATCGTCTACCATAACGTAACGGCAGGCCGGATAGCGCTTTTCGACTTCATCAAGCATCTGTTCTTTGTGGATGTTGTCCACGTCAAACAGGAACACAACTTTTTGGGGTGATGTCATTCGCTCGCCTATTTCACGATCAGATTATTCTTCACGGATCTGACCCCTTTAACGCTCGTTGCGATTTGACCCGCTTTATCGACGGCCTGTTGAGAATTAACGAAGCCGCTCAGTTGAACGCTGCCCTTGTAGGTCTCCACACTGATCCGGAATGACTTGAGAAAATCATCAGCTGCAAGCAGAGATTTGACCTTGGTCGTGATGACCGAATCGTCAATGTATTCACCTGTGCTTTCCTGTTTAGATGTCGATGCACAGGCCACAAAGCTGACGATCAGCATAAGAAGGACAAAATAGCCGACAAACCTGGTATTCTTTTTCATAGCGGTTATTCCTTTCTGTAAACACCTCACCTTGTCGTGCAAGGGCCTAAATGGTTACACTCGTCTTCGTCCTTGAATAACTTGGATCAGCACCACGACGATGGCGATGACCAGCAGGGCATGAATGACTCCACCCATGGTGTAGCCAGTCATCAATCCCAGCCCCCACAGAATTAAGAGAATCACAAATACGGTCCAAAGCATGTTCGACTCCTTAATTTAACGCCGCCAAAATCCTTTTATGGTATTGCTATTTGATGCAACAGTGGCAAAGGGCTCAAAGGCGCGCCGGCGCATGATACACCGCTCTACTTCCCCACGACCTTCTTGACTTGGCCGATCTTTTCTTGAGCTTTTCCGGCAATATTTTCTTCTTTGCCTTCGGCTTCCAAGTCGGGATTCATGCCTACTTTTCCGGCGATCTCCTTGATCTTACCCTTCACTTGGTGCAACTTGCCTTCTGCCTCGTCCCTTGTGCTTGATTTCATGATATTTCTCCTGTTGGATTTCTGTTTGACTGGATGCCCTACCCGGAAGGGCCGCCCCAACCTGAAGGGAAGGGATGAATGGCTATGGACGTTTAGGAACGGATATGCTCCAAACGTAAATGGCTTCTTCATTTAAATTCGGACCAACCCGAGAATGCCGAATACAATGAGATAGATGGCAATGATGTAATTCAATAGTCTCGGGAAAAGGAGAATCAAGATTCCCGCGATTAGAGCAACCACCGGCTGTGGCGATATACCGAAATGCATGTCACATGGCCTCCTTTCTAGGCTCTACATGAGCCGATATTTCCCCAATTCAGGAGCTACGATTAGGGGTCTATGAGTCTTACCAAACCGTATTCATGTCCCTTTCAAGTGAATCAAGTCAGCTGGAAATCTCTGCATTTTTCTATATCGTTGGTGATGAGGAGTCATTCATGTGCCTCAAAGCGACATCAAATCCGCCCCAGCAGTAACAGGATGATAAAGATCAGGAGGATCAATCCGATTCCGCCACTGGGATAAGGTCCCCAAGACTTACTGTGGCGCTAAGTGGGCAGGACGCCGATGAGCAGGAGGACCAATATGATGATCAGGATGATTCCTATGCCATTCTTCTCCTTTCTTCTTTCCCATTTCAGCCCTTAT
>CAZLMZ010000385.1:1810-3283 GCA_964560475.1 uncultured Anaerolineae bacterium | reverse complement strand
GTCGAGATGGAGCTGCCGCTGCGCCTCTCGGGCCCCGAGCAGAAGCAAAAGTGGCGCGGCGTGGAGCCGCTCGGGATCCGTGCAGCGGGCGAGCCGGATGTGGCGCCTTGCGTCGTGCTCTGTGTTCCGGACGAGGAACAGTGTGCCTGGCTGCGTGCCTTTCACGCCTCGCTCGCCGCCGAGACCATCGGCGGCGTATTGGGGCAGCAGATCCGCGTCTCCTTCTATGCGCACCGCCGACTGGTGCCTACGCCGAGCCTGGTGCCGTCATAGTGAGAGCACTAGTCCGTGTCGATGACGTGTCTTTCCTCGACGGTGACCGGGATCTCGCGCTGCCCGTTCTCCACTTCTTCCAGCATTGTATCCAGCGCCCAGCGTACCAGCTCCGAGAGCCCGACCTGGTGGTCGTTGGCCACCTGCTCGATGCGCGCGATCAGTTCTTCGGTGAGTAGGTAGGTCTTGCGGTAATAGCGGCCCGCCTTGCTGGCCGGCTTTTCCTGCTTGCCGACCGAGCCGATACCACGCAGCTTGCCGCCAAAGATGTCGACAGTCTCTTCCCGCCTAGCCATTCAGGATCCTTCCTACCAGCTTGATGTATGCCTGGGCGCCGGTGCTGCGCGGAGCGTATTCCCAGATCGTCTTGTGGGCGTTGGGCGCCTCGGCGAGGCGCGTGTTGATCGGGATCGGCTCGGTGACGACGGGGCCAAAGTTCTCTTGCAGGATGCCGAGTACTTCCTCGCTGCGGCGGACGCGCGCGTCGTAAAAGGTGGGGACGATGGCCGTAACGGCGACGTCGGCGCCGGCGCGCTTGGCCTCGGCGACCGTTTCCATGTACTGCTGCGCGCCGACCATGGCCAGGTAGTCGACCGCGATCGGGATCAGCACCTGCTGCGCGTACATGAGCGCGTTCAGGTTGGCGATATCGAGCGAGGGCGCACAGTCGATGATCACCCACTCGTAGCGGCCGTTCTGGTCGCCGAGCGTGTTGCGCAAGATCAGGTGGCTGTTGTGTCCTTCAGCGACCATAAAGTTCTTGACGTTGGCCATGCGGTGGTTGCTGGCCAGCAGATCTAGGTTGCGGCGAGCCTGGACGACGCAGCGCGCCAGCGGTTCCTGGAGCACGAGGGCGTCGTAGGTCGTCTTTTCGGCGCGGACGCCGAGCGCGACAGCACAGTTGCCCTGGCTGTCGAGGTCGATCAGCAGCACGCGGTGGTTCTGCAGGGCCAGGGCGTGGGCCAAAGTGACGGCGGTGGTCGTCTTGCCGACCCCCCCTTTTTCCGATCCGATTGCCAGGATGCGCGGGGCCATCTCTGCTCCTTGCGTACTTTGTGTGTACATGAGGTGTACATATGTGTACTAGGACGTGTGCATGCATACGAGCGTGTTCATAGGTGTCCATATGGATGCATGCTGTACAAGAGTTGAGTAAAGGATGTGTACATTCTAGCACGGGTCATGGGAGGTGTCAAATCG
>CAZLMZ010000385.1:0-1710 GCA_964560475.1 uncultured Anaerolineae bacterium | reverse complement strand
CCGCCGGCGATCACGCGCCCGTCGTGTACCAGCGTCACGTCGTGGCGCCCATCCGCGTTGGGATGGCGCGCACGGTCGATCAGCGCCTCCTGAAAGCCCTCGCGGCTGAAAAGAATGAACCACTCTTGCCGCTCGCCGCGACGCCAGCGCACCTGCTGTGCCTTGCCGTACAACGCCTTGAGCACGTCGATCCCGACCGGCTGTCCCGTCCACTTGCATTCGCCGAACATGATGTCGCGCGTCTCCTGGTTCAGCGCCACGAGGTCCATCTCCTCGTTCCGCCCCCACCAGCGCCCGACGCGCTGCGGGATAAAGGGCAGGACGCCCTGGTCGGCCAGGCGCCACAGGTAGCTGGCGCAGCACTCTTCGAAGGCCTGGGCGGTGAACTCGCTGTCGAACGTGGCGCGCAGTTGGGCCTCTACGTTGCTGGTGCGGCCGATCTCGAGGTAGTTCTGGTTGGGAAAGACGTATCGGAACCAGAACCGCGCCAGGTGGTCCGAGATGTAGTACAGGCCGCGGCGCGAGCGTGGGCCGGCGGTGACCGGCACCCGCCGCTCGACGAAATTCAGGTCTTCCAGCGTCTGCAGGTACGCGCTGAGGCGGTTGGCCTGTATCTCGAGCGTGCGCCCGATGTGGCCGATCTTGCGATCGCCGGTGGCGATCGTCTGCAAGATCGAAAAATAGGTCGTCGTCTCGCTGACCTCGCCGGTCAGCAAAAAGCGCGGCTCGTCATAGAGCGCGCTGCCCGGCTGCAGGATGTGCATGACGATCTGCTCGAGCAGGTCCTCCCCGTCCTGGCGCAGCAGCTCGATGTAGCGCGGGATGCCGCCGGTGACGGCATAGAGCGGCACCAGGTCGTTGAACGAGCCATCAAAGACGTCGATATAGTCGGCGAACTGCAGCGGCCGCAGGCGCAACTGCCCGGTGCGCCGCCCGTAGAGCGGGCTGCCTGCGTCGAGCACCAGGCGCCGCATCATGCCCACCAGGCTGCCGCACAGGATCAGCATGACGTTCATGTCCTTGAACTGCTCGTCCCACAGCCCCTGGATGAAGGAGGGATAGCCCGGCGTGGTCTTGGCCAGGTACTGGAACTCGTCGATTACCAGCACCGTCTTTTGGCCGGGGTCGAGGCGCTGGATCAGGAGCTGAAAGAGCGTGTCCCAGTCCCCCGCCGATACGCGCGCCAGGAGCGGATCGCCCGTGAAATCGCTCATCGCAGCCTGAAAGCGGCGGCGCTGTACGCTCTCCAGCCGCTCGTCGGCCAGGAAATACATGGCCGGCTTGTCGCGAATGAACTCCTTGATCAGCGTGGTCTTGCCCACCCGCCGCCGGCCATAGATCACGACCAGGCTCCCCCTCTCCCGGGCATACTCGCGCTCTAGCGTCCGCATCTCCGCCTGCCGGTCCCAGAACATCGCTCCCCTCCATGGCATCATCTAAGCTTGATTAGTCTAAGCTTGATTAGACTAATCACAAGTATAACACGGCCCCCTCCAGGCGGCAAATGCTTCGTGCCACGACCCCACTTGACACCACCCCACACTCGGTTACAATGAAGGTATACGTTCCCACGTCTACCTTGAACGTCCTGCCCGCCGAGGACAGTGCCATGCGTACCCTCGAACGCAAACCGAACGCAACCCGGCGGCCCTCCGAATCGGCCCACCCCGATCCGGCGCGACTCGGGCAAACCGCGCGCCGGACCGCCCT
>CAZLMZ010000384.1:0-3295 GCA_964560475.1 uncultured Anaerolineae bacterium | reverse complement strand
GAGGGCGAGCCAGACCAGTGCTGGACGCGGGACTATATCCTCGACCCGGACTGGCTGGACGACGAGGCGGAGCTACAGGCACGCTGGACCGACGACTATTTCTTCCTGCAGTTCGGGATCTCCGACGGCGCACGCATCCGGTACGTTTCGTTCGACGAAGGGGAAGGGGAGACACAATGAAGGGCTGGCAAACGCTGGTGGATCGCACCTACGAGAGCCCGCGGATCGGCGTCTTTGGCTGCGGCTGTGACTTTTACTGGCACCAGTTCCCCGGCCTGCGCGAGCGGCTGGTCGGGCACCAGCAGGTCTTTGAGGAGCGGCTGCGTGAAGCCGGGGTGAACGTCGTCTCGGGGGGACTGGTCGACACGCCGCAGGGCGCGGTTGCCGCGGGCCTCGCCTTCCGGCAGGCAGAGATCGACCTGTTGTTCTGCTACATGAGCACCTATGCCCTGAGCAGCACGGTCCTGCCGGTCGTGCAGCGTGCGGGCGTCCCCGTCATTATGGTCTCGCTGCAGCCCAGCGTAGCCATGGACTATGCTCACGGCACGACAGAGATGCAGCTCGAGCACGACAACCAGACCAGCCTGCCCGAGATCTGCTGCGCACTGCAGCGGGCGAACGTCCCGCTGCCGGGGATGGTGGTGGGCACGCTGCACGACGACGAGCGCGCCTGGGCGCGGATCCTGGATTGGTGCAAGGTGGCGCGCGCGTGCGGTGCCCTGCGCAGCGCGCGGATCGGGCTGATGGGCCACGTCTACGAGGGCATGCTCGACATGAACTCGGACCCGACGATGTTCGACGGGCGGTTCGGCATGCACTGCCTGCACCTCGAGCTGGATGACCTGCAGGTGCGTGTCGACGCAGTCGGCGAAGCAGAAGTGCGGCGTAAGGTGGACGAGATCCGCGCGCTCTTTGCCTTTCCGGCGCCGGGCACGGATCCGATCGCCGGGCCGGCGCAGCCCGAGGACGTGGCGTGGGCGGCGCGCGTGGCGTGCGGGCTGGAGCAACTGGTCGCGGATTATGCGCTGACCGGCATGGCTTACTATTACCGGGGCCTGGACGGCAACGCCAACGAGCGGCTGGGGGCATCGCTGATCGTGGGCAGCTCGCTGCTGACGGCGCGCGGCGTACCCGTTGCCGGCGAGCTCGACCTCAAGAACTGCGTGGCGATGCTGATCACCGACCGGCTGGAGGCGGGCGGAAGCTTTGCCGAGATCCATCCTTGCGACTTTCAGGAGGACATCGTCCTGGTGGGGCACGATGGCCCGCACCACGTGGCAGTCGCGGAAGGGCGCCCCGTGCTGCGTGGCCTACACCTGTACCACGGAAAGCGCGGCGCCGGGGTGAGCGTCGAGTTCCAGATCCGGAACGGGCCGGTGACCTGTACCGGCCTGACGCAGACCTACGATGGCAGGCTGAAGCTCGTGGTCGCCGAGGGCGAATCGCTGCCCGGGCCGATCCCGCCGACCGGCAATACGAATACGCGCTGTCATTTTCCCCCTGACGTGCGGACCTTTATCGAGAATTGGTGCCTGGAAGGCCCGACACACCACTTTGCCCTGGGCGTGGGGCACATCGCCCACATGATCGAGGGGCTGGCGCGCTGCTGGGGTATCGAGTGCGTGGACGTCACTGATCCGGCGTATCGACGCGCACAGCGGATCTGGTAAAGCGCTGGTGGTAGAGATAGGCGACGGCGCCGAGTAAGGCCGCCAGGGCAACCACCTGCACGAGGCGCACCCCGCCGGGCAGCAGCGGCGTCTGTGCGCGGAATGCTTCCAGGAAGAGCCGCTGCCCAGCATAGAGGGCCACGAACTGGACAAAGCCCTGGCCGGGGAAACTGTGCCGCTCCAGGCGCAACCACAGCAGGACTGTTGTGCCCAGCAGAAAGGCGGCTTCGACCAGTTGCACGGGATGCCGGGACGCGCCGAGGATGGGTACGCCCCAGGGGAGTGTCGTCGGCGCGCCGAGCCCCACGCCACCCAGGAAAGCGCCTGTGCGCTCGATAGCCAGCCCCAGAGCGATCCCGGGTGCCAGGGCATCGAGCGTGGGCCCTACCGGCAGCCGGCGCCGCCACCAGTAGAGGCCCCCGACCAGGATGCCGACCACAGCGCCGCCGGGCCAGGAGAGTGCCGTCAGCGACAGTGAAAAGACGGCCAAGGGCGTCGCCCGATAGGCGCTCCAGTGCAGTGCAGCATAGACCAGGCGCGCGCCGAGCGCTGTGGCGAGCAGGGCATAGGTGCCGAGATCGTCGATCCGGCCCTCATCCGCGCCCGTTCTCTGCGCTGCGCGTGCCGCCAGCCAGACGGCGAGGGCGGCTGCTG
The DNA here is from genome assembly GCA_964560475.1 of uncultured Anaerolineae bacterium. Classification (GTDB taxonomy): domain Bacteria; phylum Chloroflexota; class Anaerolineae; order JAFGEY01; family JAFGEY01; genus BS750m-G44. The sequence goes on along the minus strand of CAZLMZ010000384.1, from coordinate 971 downwards.
CGAGGATGGCGAGCGGGTAGGTCTGTAGAGCAACGCCAAGGACGTGTATGACTGGGGCCATCATTCGCCTCCCTTTTCCGCCAGCAGCGGCGTGACGGTGCTGGCAAGGTAGGCGCGCGACAGCGGCCCACCGACCGTGACCTCGCGGATCACGCCTGCACGGTCGATGACGTAGGTGGTGGGAAGCGACGTGACCCGGTAACGCGTGGAGACGGTTCCGTCGAGGTCAACCAGCACCGGCAGGTCGAGCCCCAGCTCTTGCACAAAGGCTTCCGTCCCCGCCGGATCCTCCTGGACGTTCACCGCGACCACCTCCAGGCCCTGGTCGTGATAGGCACGGTACACCTGATCCAGCGCCGGCATCTCAGTGCGACATGCGGGGCACCACGTTGCCCAGAAGTTGAGGATCACGACCTGCCCGCGAAGATCAGAGAGGGACACCATTTCGCCGTTCAGCGTCTGCAGCCGCAGATCAGGGGCGACGTAGCCTTTGCGGGGCAGGGGGTCCGCAGCCGCGCCTTCCCCCATCGAGACGGGATCGGCCCGGCTGAGGGCGATCCAGGCCACGCTCAGCGCAACCAGGAGCGCCATGGCCCAGTGCCACGTCGCCCTCTTGCTCCAGTCTACCGCCATTCTCTTCTCCTCAGCGTCTGGCGTTCCCCTCCATGATCGGCGATTCCCCGTCCTGACTGGGGACGGGGAACCGTCACGGAGGAGAACTCGTCTCTTGCCAAGTACGCCGTCAAGCGTACTTGTACGTGTATGACGCGTTATGTCGTGCTGGTCTTACCTCTCGGCGTGACTTGGGTCCGGGCCTGGCGCAGCATACGCATGCCGTTGAGCGTGACCAGCAAAGAGGTCCCGACATCGGCAAACACCGCCACCCACAGCGCGGCGATTCCGGCCAGAGCAAGCACCATAATCAGGGCCTTGACCCCCAGGCTGAAGGCAATGTTCTGGCGGATGATGCG
>CAZLMZ010000383.1:0-3300 GCA_964560475.1 uncultured Anaerolineae bacterium | reverse complement strand
TGGCCAAGGCCGAGACCGCGTTCGCCAGTGGGCGTATGTTCTTCATGTACGAGTGGCCGCAGTTGCTGCTCTTTTGCGGCATGCTGCTCGGCAGCGGGGCCGTGCTGTGGCTGGCGCTCCGCCGGGTCCGTCTCCCGCCACGCCTGGGCGGGACGGCACTGTGGGCGCCGCTCGCCGTGCTGCTCCTCGCTGCCGACCTGCTGATCGCCGGCTATGGCTTTAACCCGGCGGCCGACCCGGCCTGGCTGCAGTTTACCCCGCCGTCGATCGCCTTCCTGCAGCAGCGCCGCGACGAGGAGCCTCCTTTCCGCGTGACCAGTTTCGCCGGTGATGAAAAGACGCTTCACGTGAACACGCCCTGGTTGTACGACATCGAAGATGTGCGTGGCTATGGCTCGATCATCCATGCGCAGTACGTAGACTATGTCTCGCTGATCGCGAACCAGTTCGAGCTGCTCTATAACCGCGTGTCGCGCATCGCGCCCGATCAGGCCCCAGCGCTCGACTCGCCGCTGCTCGATCTGCTCGGCGTACGCTATGTGGTGACCAGCCGCCAGATCGACTCGCCGCGCTACGAGCTCGTCTACGATGGCGAGGTGCGCATCTACCGCAACACGGGCGCGCTGCCGCGCGCCTTTACCATGCCGCAGAGCAGCACGCTCTATACGGCCGACCTGGCCGCTGCGGTGCAGGACCACGATCCGCGGCACTATGCGATCCTGGAGGGGACGATGGAGACCGATCCTGTCCCCGCTGAACCGGGTCCCGCGACCGTGTCGCAGTATATGCACAACGAGGTACTGATCGACGTCGAGGTCTCTGAACCGAGTTGGCTAGTGTTGGCCGACTCGTACTTCCCAGGCTGGCGCGCCTACCTGCGGCCGCTGGGCGGGAGCGAAGTGGATGAGCAGTCGCTCGACATCCAGCGCTACTGCGGCAACTTTCGTGCCGTCGCCCTGCAACCGGGGACATACACGGTGCGCTTCAAATACACGCCCACCTCGGTCAAGGTCGGCTTCTTTGCCAGCTTTCTCGGCGGCACGATCCTTGTGCTGAGCCTGATCGCGTGGGGCTGGCGTCGAACCATCGGCAGCAGCGAGCAGCACACCGACGCACAACGCGTCGCCCGCAACTCGCTCGCGCCGATCGTGCTCCAGCTTTTCAACAAGGCGATCGACATGGCCTTTGCCATGCTCGCCCTGCGCATCCTGGCTCCCGAGCGACACGGGCAGTACTATTTCGTGATCAGCATCGTCATGTACACCGATGTCCTGATCAACTTTGGGCTCAACATCTGGCTGCAGCGCGAGATTGCCAGGGCGCGCGACGCGGGCCAGCGTTACCTGGGCAACGCCGTCCTTCTGCGCCTGGCGCTGTGCCTAGCCGCCGCGCCGCTGCTCATCCTCTTTGTCGTGTTCTGGCCCGTCTTTGCCCGGCTCTTTGTCCGGCTGGGGTGGACGGCGGACTTGCAGACCCTGGCGGCCACCCAGGTCTGGGCGCTCGCGTTCTTTGCCATCGGTCTGGTCCCGACCAACGTCGCGGCGGCACTGACTGCGCTCTTTCAGGCCCACGAGCGCATGGAGGTGCCGGCGGCCATTACCGTGGTCAGCACGATCATCAAGGCTGGCCTGGGCACGGCGGTACTACTCGTCGGATGGGGCATCGTCGGCCTGGGTGGCGTGTCGATCGCCACTAACTTGATCACGCTGGGCATCTTGCTGCTGCTGACCGTACGCACGTTCTGGGTGCCGCGCCTAACCTTCGACCGCGGGCTGCAGCGCCGCATGCTCGGTGAGTCGTGGCCGCTCATGGTCAACAACCTGCTGTCGATGGCCTTTTTCAAGGCTGACGTCATCCTGCTCAAGGCAATCGATGGCGACGTAGCCCTTGGCCTCTACTCGAGCGTCGCCTACAAGATCATCGATGCGATCAACATCATTCCCATCTCTTTTACCGTCGCCCTCTTTCCGCTCATGAGCCGCTATGCCGATACCTCGCGCGACAGCATGCTCCGCGCCTACCGGCTCGCGGTGCGCATGCTGGTCATCGTCGCTCTGCCGCTCGCGCTGGCATTGACTGCCCTGGCCTATCCCCTGGCGACTGTCATTGGCGGCTCGGGCTATATGCCCGACTCCGCCATTGCCCTGCAGTTGATGATCTGGTCGATCCCACTCGGCTTTGTCAACAGCGTGACTCACTATGTGCTCATTGCCCTGGGCCGACAGCGCGCGCTGATGGCCACCTTTGCCGTGGGTGTGACCTTTACCATCCTGGCCAACGCGACTGCCATCCCGGTGTGGGGCTACCGCGCTTCAGCCGTGATCCACATCTTTTCCGAGTTGGTCTTGCTGGTCGCGTTCTATGTCCTCTTGCGACGAGACTTGGCCTCGGTCGCCTGGCCAGCCCTGCTGTGGCGCCCGGCGCTGGCTGGGGCATTCATGGGGGCTGTGGGCTGGCTGCTCTATGACGTTAACAAGCTCCTGGCCACCGTCGCCGCCCTCGCCGTCTATGCCGGCGTCCTGTGGGCCTCCGGCATTGCTCGCGAGCCCGACATGGCCGTCGTCCGCGACTTAGTGCCACGGCTCGGGCGGGGGACCTGATGCAGACTGGTGTTCGATGATGGATGAATAGAAAGGACTCCCCCATGAAACTCGTAACCTTTGGCGAGATTATGCTCCGCCTTGCCCCGCCCGGCTACCAACGCTTTGCCCAGGCGCGCTCGTTCGACGTGATCTATGGCGGTGGTGAAGCCAACGTCGCCGTGTCGGCGGCCAACTATGGCATCGACGTCGACTACGTGACGCGGCTGCCGGCCAACGATCTGGGCGATGCCTGCATCCAGTTCCTGCGCCAGTATGGCGTAGGCACGGACAAGATCGTCCGCGGCGGCGAGCGACTGGGCATCTACTTTCTCGAGATGGGCGCTATGCAGCGCTCCAGCAAGGTGATCTACGACCGTGCCAACTCGGCCATCGCCACCCTCAAACCCGGCACGATCGACTGGCAGGCTGCCCTTTCCGGGGCCGACTGGTTCCACTGGACCGGCATCACCCCCGCGATTTCAGAGAGCCTTGCCGCGGCCTGTCTGGAGGCGGTCGAGACTGCCGACGAGATGGGCCTTGCCGTGTCCTGTGACCTCAACTATCGCTCCAAGCTCTGGAAATGGGGCAAGCGCCCGGGCGAGGTCATGCCCGAGCTGGTCCGCCACTGTGACGTCGCCATCGGCAACGAAGAGGACGCGGCCATGGTCTTTGGTATCCACGCCCCCGATACCGACGTTACCTCGGGCGAGGTCGATGC
>CAZLMZ010000382.1:0-3307 GCA_964560475.1 uncultured Anaerolineae bacterium | reverse complement strand
CCTTAACCTCAGCCTTCGGTGGAACCAAATTCTTTGTGATTCGCTCCTGTGTGGGGGCCCCTGCCTTCTCCTTAGCACAACCAAAAAATCCAATGGCTATGCTTAAAGCGATAAATATGAATATCTTTTTAAAATTCATACCGTGTCCTCCTTTTCTGGTTAATTGAAATATGAGACCATTAGACCTAGATTCTCTCCAGCGGATCGTCTTCGTAAAATTTGAGAGGGTTAATCATGTCGGCCTCTTTCCTTCAGGGAATGGTAATGTTATTCTGATAGGATATTAATATCTGGCAGTTATCGGGTTAGGTTGAGGGTTAATTATCCAGCGGAACCATTTGTTGAATGGTTTCCCGGAATACCGTCATAATCATTAAGATAAGGATACGCGTGCACCCGAGGAACCTATTAAGTACCACATCTCGAACTCCCTTTTTTTTAATTATAACCTTTGGAGACCTTTAGCCATCGTATGGTTTATTAGTGTTTGTTGAAGCTGGGCGGCCACTTAAATTTTATTATTGGTCTTTTCTGTCTCTTCCTAAACTTCCTCCAGAAACCTGCCAGATCGATTAAATGGAATAGTATTACTACAATATTGTCAGTAAGTGTTTCTTATTATTATTTAATATAAATTATTTTACATATATTTTAAAAATATAAATTATTTTATGTTAATAATTAATATATGTCAAGTTTTTATTTTTTTTAAATTAATATTTTTGCTATCATGGAGCCATATACCTCGGCTATGCCGGAGGCATATGACTGACGTCCCCAATAATTGGGGCCACATCTTGATTTGTGAATTTTAGTTTTTTATGGTTGCATTACTATTTGAACTCTGAGAGGTAAGGATGGCGATGAATCAAAAGACATCTAAATTCGGGAAACTTGGCCTCAAGGAACTCATTGCCATGGGTGTGGGCGGTATGGTGGGGGGTGGTATCTTTTCCGTCCTTGGTCTGTCAGTGGCCCTTTCCGGCCATGCCGCGCCCATCGCATTCGCCATGGGCGGTCTCATCGCCTTTTTGACAGGGTTTTCGTACACCAAATTGGGCCTGACCTATCACTCCGATGGCGGCAGTTTTACATACCTGGAACACGCTTTCAAGCACAGGAATATCTCCGGAATCGGCGGGTGGCTTCTGTTAACCGGATATGTCGGGACCCTGGCGCTTTATGCCTATACTTTTGGCGTTTACGGAGCCGCTATGTTCGGCCAAAATATGCATGTCCATGGCATGCAGCACCTGCTGGAATCTCTGGTCCTTCTCCTCTTTTTAGGAGTCAACCTTTACGGGGTCAAGGCCGCGGGGAAAAGCGAGGATGTGATCGTGATGGTTAAGGTGTTGATCCTATCTCTCTTTGCAGTGGTTGGTCTCTTCTATGTTAAGGCCGATCACCTACTACCCGTCTTCAACTTTGGAAAAACAGGCGTTTTGATGGGTACGGCCCTCATCTTTGTGGCCTACGAGGGATTCGAATTAATCCCCAATGCGGTCAATGAAATGGAAAACCCTCGCCGGGATCTGGGCAGAGGAATCCTGATATCCATCGGCATTACTGTCGCTATTTACATCCTCGTTTCCCTGGTCGCAGTGGGCAATCTGCTGCCACAGGAGATCAGCCGCTACAAGGAATATGCCCTCGCAGCGGCAGCAAGGCCATTTTTGGGCAAATCCGGTTTTATGCTGATTGGATTGGGGGCCCTTCTTTCCACTGCATCGGCCATCAATGCCACCTTATTCGGTACTGCGCGACTCGGGATGGTGATGGCCCAGGAATCCGAACTTCCGCGGGCCTTTTGTCATAGAGAGAGAACAAAAGACATCCCTTATGTAAGCCTGATCTTTATTACGGCCCTGACCCTGCTCTTTGTTAACACAACCGACCTGACCATCATATCATCCTTTGCAAGTTCCACGTTCCTGTTGATCTTTGCCGCTATCAACCTCTCTGCCATCAGGCTTCGAGCGCGAATCGGCATAAACATGATCATACCTCTGACGGGCTTCGTTTTGTCTGTTTTATCCTGGGCAGTGTTATTTATTTACCTTTGCAAAACAAACCGTAGTGGGCTGGCATGGATAGGAGTACTTTACCTCTGTGTAATTGTAGCGGAGTTGTTGTTCAGCGAAAGGAGATTGTTCTTCAAGCGCCGGGCATGATCCGGAGTTGTCCATCGTCACAGAGAAAAAACAGTAGAATATACATGTTCAGAAGTTGCCATTTTGCTGGACTTTATCGGGATACTCCTGGTTATTTATTTGGCCCATGTGTTATAAGATACATGCTCAGGCACCGCTTGATGGAAACAGAATAATACGATTAATCCGGCACTGGACGAATACTGTGGTTCACGGAAATAGTGCATGACAACTCTAACTAAGTGGACGGGTGATCGACAGGATCAAGAATAGATAAGGGGAATCTTATCCATGCCTTTGTGCGAGAGGACACTTCCAATATCCGCGAGGAGACTAACAGACACAGGCAGGATCTCCTCTTCCTCGACTTTCTTGCGTCCCACGACGGGATAGGGCTGTCAAGAGTGAAGGGAATTCTCAAGAAAACAGACTTAGAGAATCTGCTCCGCATCACCAAAGCCCACGGTCGGTTAATATCATATGAGGTGAAAGATGACACCAGGTCCCCTATGAAGGGGTGAAGGGGTCAGGTCTGCCTTTGACTCTTGCAACTTGGCCGGATTGCGCCCTGCTGTGTGGTTTTTCCCTATTCGCATTTCCCCTTTCATTTTTCAATTTGCTTTTTTCCACCGGCCCTTTTCATACTCTTCTCGGCTCCAGCATAAGTCTGAAGAATTTAGCGTTGTTAAAATAAAAAATTGACTCCCAACAGAACTGTTTAGCCTCTGTTAGGAGCAAGGATGGCAGTATTTGAGGTGTTTATCCATGATATGATCTGAACTCCGGATTGTCTGAAGTGGACGGTTTAGGAGATTCATATAATTGGGTGTAATTATGCAGAAAAATTGAGAAAAATCAAGACCAGAAATTGGCACAGTAAAAGGCCAGTGTAAAACTGGTATTATTTGATAGGCTTAATTTTTGTGGATTTCACAAGATGTCTTTCAAAAACAGAAGTGGGATGTTGGGAAAGCCTTCCAGAACCTCAAAATATCACCCACCTCCAAAACCTTTGATAAGTCTGACTGTCAGGGAAGAGGTTTATTTTTACACCTGAAAAAAGATTTCAAACAAACAATAGAGAAGGTAAAGGAAGATTTATTACCTGAATTTTGCACGTGAATTAGCCAAAAAGTAGAAAACCATCTGGGAATCCT
>CAZLMZ010000381.1:0-3309 GCA_964560475.1 uncultured Anaerolineae bacterium | reverse complement strand
GTGCTCGGCGATCTCAATGCCTGTCTTGCCCTCGACGCCAACTCGCAGACCGACCACGTCTGGCAGATGGATGCGCGGCAAGAGGGAGATGACAGAACCATCCGTTTTCACCCGGTCCGCCTGCCCCGCGTGATGCGCGTCGCCTATCCTCGCCCTCGCGACGATCTGCTCTCTTGCTGGGAAGCGGGCGCGATAGTGCTGGTCGCTACGGATCGCCGGGCGGAGGAATCCGTCCCGGCGCGCGAAGCACCAGAGGCGGAGGACGTAGCACGGATCTTTGGCTACTGCCAGTTGGACCCTGCCCCCTGGCAGCAAGCGGTGTGGGTCAGTCACCTGATCGTCGACCGCCCGTTCCGGCGTCACGGGATCGGCACGGCGATGATCACTGCCGCCAAGCGCTGGGCCACGCAGCAGGGACTGAAACGGCTCATGTGCGGCGTGCAGACCAAGAACTATCCAGGTATCGCCTTTTGCGAGAAGCAGGGCTTGAGCTTTTGCGGCTTCAATGACCGGTTTTTCGTGAACCGGGATATCGCCGTTTTCTTCTCGCTCAAGCTATAAACCGGGTACTGGGAGCAGCGGTATGCTCTCTGTGTTGAGACTTGCTAACCGAATTCTCTCTTCCGCGGTCCTGATCACGGCCTTTTCCCTGGTGATTTATCTCTTGAGGCGGAACCTGCGCATCGGCGTCGCGCGCGCGTTCAGCCTCCTGCTCGTCTTTGTCATGATCGTCTACCTGGGCGACGCGGCGACCCTCGGCGCGACGCAATCTGACGCGACGCCGATCTGGCTCAAGCTGCAGTGGTTCGGGATCGCGTTCATGCCCTCCGCCTACCTGCACTTTTCCGACGCGCTGCTGAATGCGACCAGCAGCGTCTCTAGGTGGCGGCGCCTGGCCGTCCGGTTGAGCTACCTGGGCAGCGGCGTGGCGCTGCTGCTGGTCCTGTTCACGCCGTGGATGGTGCGCGAGGGCGTGATGGCGAACCGTGCACTACCACGCCTTGAGCCTGGCCCGCTCTTTTGGGTCTTTGCCGCGTATTTCTTTGCCGTCGTCGTTGCCGGCGCGGCAAACATCAACCGGGCGCGCCAACGCTGTATGACCTCGGCCTCGCGGCGGCGCATGGGTTACCTGACGGTCTCGTTCGCTGCGCCTGCGTTGGGCGTCTTCCCCTACATGCTCTTGACCACGCTGCCCGCTTCCCTGCCAGAGCCCGCGCTCCTGACCATCCTGCTGCTGGGCAACGTGGGCGTCGTACTCATGGTGGTCGTCATGGCCTATGCAGTGGCCTACTTTGGCGCGTTCACCCCCGACCGCGTCATCAAGTACAGCCTGATCGAGTACCTCCTGCGAGGGCCGTTCACCGCTTCGCTGGTGCTGGTCATCATGGTCACCGTCCCCCGCATCGAGAGCATCATCGGTATCTCGGGCGATCTCTTTACCCTCGGCGCGAGCGTGACGACGATCATCCTGATGCAGATGGCGATCAACCTGGCCCGGCCCTTTCTCAACCGCCTCGTCTACCGCGAGGATGTGGAAGAGATCTCGTGGCTGCAGGTACTGGACCAGCGACTGCTGACGCCCAGCGACCTGGCACAGTTTCTGGAGAACGTGCTTTCAAGCCTCTCCGAGCTGCTGCGCGTGCGCCGCGCATTCGTCGTCACGCAGCGCCAGGGTGCATTCCAGATCGAGGCCTGCTGTGGGGATCGGCGGATCGCCGACCGGTTCCTCGGGGATCACGAGCTAGCTTCGGTGCTCCACACCTGCCAGCAGGAGCTGGAAGAGGGGATCCACTTTTACGATCTGGACGGCTATGTGCTGCGCCCACTGTGCACGCGCAACCAGGACGCCGTGCTCGGCCTGCTGATCGTCGAGCGTTGGCCCAGTGCGCCTCGCATCGACGAGGCCGTGGAAAAAGCAGCAATCGACCTGATCGGCCAGGCTCAGGAGGCACTGGAGGACCGGCACTTGCAGCAGGGGATTTTCGTCGCGCTGCAGCAGATCATGCCCGATATCGAGCGCATCCAGAAGCAGCGCCAGTTGACGCGCTATGTGTCGTCGCTCCCGCAGCCAGCCAAGCCGAGCCCGGTGAACAACCCCTCCTTCACCACCTGGGTCAAGGATGCCCTGAGCCACTATTGGGGCGGCCCCAAGCTAACGCGCAGCCCGCTGCTCGACCTGGAGATCGTGGCGGCGACGAGCGAACAGAACGATGGCGACGCCGTGCGTGCCCTGCAGCGGGTGTTGCAGGGCGCGATCGAGTCTCTGCGACCGTCGGGCGAGCAGAGCATGACCTCCGCCGAGTGGACGCTCTATAACATCCTCGACCTGAAATTCCGGCAGGGGCTCAAGATGAGCGACATCGCCGACCGGCTGGCGGTGAGCGAGTCTGACCTGTATCGCAAGCAGCGGGTAGCGATCGAAGAGATGGCGCGGACGTTGGCCAACATGGAAGAGCACGCCAACGTCTAGCCGGCGTGTCGCCGCCCCCTACTCTTGGGCTGCCAGGCGCTGGCTTTTCTCGTAGGCGGCGCGGATCCCCTCCAGCACGGTGGCGCGCAGCCGGCCGCGCTCCATGGCATAGAGCGCTTCGGCGGTCGTCCCCCCCGGCGTGGTCACCATGTTGCGCAGCTCTGCCAGGTCGTGTTCCGACGCGGCGGCATAGCGTGCTGCGCCGACCACCGTCTGCAGGGCCAGTTGCCGGCCCACCGGGCGCGAGAATCCCAGGTACACGGCGGCGTCTACCATCGCCTCGATGAACAGGAATACGTAGGCCGGTCCGCTGCCGCTGACCGCGGTGGCCATATCGAGGTACTTTTCCTCCTGCACCCGGACCTCTTGTCCCATCGCCTGCAACAAGGCCTGCACCTGCTCCCGCTGCGCAGCCGTCGTCTTGGCCGTCGCCACCCACACCGTCATCCCCTCCCCGATCTGAGCCGGTGTATTGGGCATGGAGCGGATCACCGCCTGGTGGCGCAGGCCCTCGACCAGCGTGCCGAGTGTGGCCCCGGTGACGATCGACAGCACGGCCGCCTGCGGCGGGATCTGCCCGCCTAGGTCGTCCAGCACGGCAGGCAGGACCTGCGGCTTGACCGCCAGGACCACCAGGTCGGCTCCCTCTGCAGCAGCAGCGTTGCTGGTGGTGGTCTGGATCCCATAGCGCTCCTCAAGCACCTGGCCGCGCGCAGCGTCGATATCGCTGGCCACGACCTGGTCCCCGGCGAGCTGCAGGCGATCGATCGCGGCCCGGATCATCGCTTCCCCCATGTTGCCGCTGCCGACAAAGGCGATCCGCTTGTCTTCGAGCATGT
>CAZLMZ010000380.1:1895-3314 GCA_964560475.1 uncultured Anaerolineae bacterium | reverse complement strand
CCAAACGTCGGCACTCCCAAGGCGGCAGTGTTGGTCATGGCGATGCCGATCATGTCGTGTCGCATGGCCATCATCGCATAGTAGCCAGCGATACCAAAGTGGTTCGAGTCGCGCACAGAACCGAACGCAGCGCCAGCAGACCCGGCCCTGTCGATTACGGCACGCATCGCGCGTGCGCTGACCGGGGCGCCCATGGCGCCATGAGCATGCAGCACGATCGACGTTGGCGTGTCTGCCAGTACCTCGATCTCTGCATCGGGGATCATCACGCCGTTTTCCAGGCCATTCACATAGCGCTCAAGCCGGGCTACTCCGTGGGAGGGGATGCCGCGAGCATTGGCAGCCACGAGCACACTTGCGGCGACATCAGCATCGGCCGTGGACAGGCCCAGTCGCTCAAAGACACGTGCACAGAACGATTCTAGATGCTCGCGCCTCACGCGGACGTTCTCCATGCCCATTTCGATTCTCCATTCACTGTCTGTCGACCGACCCAAGGTTCGCCGCGCAGCCCGGCGCTTTACCCGGATCTAGTACTCATCCTGGCAGTAGATCAGCGGCCTATGGTCCGTCGCTCGTCGCTCGGCAGCGACGACGTGCCCCACAATCAGCTTTTCACGGCCAAAATCATGAATCGCCACGACGCGGCAGTCCAGGGCGATGGCACACTCGTCCAGCAGTGGAGAGCCGGTCTGTGCTGTGTGGTAAGCGACGGTGTCGAGCTTGTCCACGTCACGGCTGGAGCGCCGTCCAAAGGAGCGGGCGACCTCGATCTGATCCTTGGTCAGGACGCTCAGCCCGAACGCGCGCGATACAAGGATCAGCTCGCGCGTCGCGCTCTGCACGCCCACGCAGATTAGGATGTGATCCACGCTGACCTGTGTGGCCCAGGCCACGGCGAGGCCGCCACGGTGGCCGTCGTGGGCGGCGCACACGATGTTGACGCCATGGGCGAGCATATCATGCCTGAGTTCCATGGGATCTCCCTTCCAGGATAAAGAGGACACTTGTCAGCCGGACAGAAGACCGGGGCAGTGTGCAGCTAGGGCTCGCGTTGCTGGGTCTCCTGGTACCTTGAGGCAGCCTCGTCGATCACGGCGCGAGCTCGCTTGACGGGGTGTCACCCCAAGACTGCCGTCTCTATGCGTTCCAGCTCCTTGTAGATGTCAAAGGAGGATTCCGCCCCTTCGCTGGTGCTGACGGTGCTATCCGGCTCAGAGAGCGGCCAGAGAAAAGCCTTGAGCCTGTCCCATTATACGTTCGATGTGCGGCTGGCGCAAGACAAGTGGGCGGAGCACGGGGAGGGAAAGAAAAAGCTCCCTGAGTTTACACAAGGAGCTTGAAGGCGACGGTCGGATTCGAACCGACGAATGAGGGTTTTGCAGACCCTTGCCTTTCCACTTGGCTACGTCGCCGCTG
>CAZLMZ010000380.1:0-1795 GCA_964560475.1 uncultured Anaerolineae bacterium | reverse complement strand
CGCCTTCCTCGTACACGATCACGTTGCACGGCAGCAAAAGGCCGATATCGAGGACTGCGTTCAGCGCACGATGAGCGAGCGGTGGATTACATGCGCCGAGGATGGCGTACTTTTGAAAGTCGACACCAAGCTTGGCTTTCATCGTCGCCTGGACATCGATCTGGGTAAGGACTCCAAAGCCCTCTGCCTTCAGGGCCGCGATCGTGGTATCCAGAGCCTGCTCATAGGGCAATTCGAGTGTCGCGCGTAGACCCAATGATTGACCATCCATTGTCCCTCCTACCTCCAGGTGGTACGTATGATGTAAGCGAACTATGGTCAAGACGACGCGGACCTTTGTTTTCTTACGATCTGGGCTGCGGCTTCGCCATGCGTAGAGCAGGCTGTGACAAGCGGCACCTGACTATGGGCTCTGGTCCTTGCGCGGCGCCATCTTGTAGGGTACAATGACACAGGTGACGGTCACGGGGGTAGCCTGTCACAAGATCGATGCACGTAGGTGCAATCGTCAACGACCCTTGCAGGATGAACTGGCAGGCCCATCGTGTGGCAGGCGCACAGGAGGAGACATGGGAAGCAGCACTAGATTGGCGATTCGTGGTGGCGACCCAATGGTGCCAGCGGGCACAGTGCAGCCATGGCCGCCGGTCGACGAGATCGATCGGGAGATGGTCCTGGCGTCCCTTCAGGGAGGAAAGCACACGTTTGGGCCCAACTGCACAGCCTTCCAAGACGAGTTCGCAGCGTGGAACGGGAATCGCTATGCGATCACGACGAACTCGGGGACGGCGGCGTTACACATGGGCGTTTTCGCCTGTGGCTGCGGTGCAGGGGATGAGGTGATCGTTCCGGCATACTCGTGGTCGTCGTCTGCGACCTGCGTGCTGCAGCACAACAGCATCCCCGTGTTCGTGGACATCGATTACGATACGATGAATATCGATGTGGGCAGGATCGAAGCCGCGATCACGCACAAGACCAAGGCGATCATCGTCGTGCACCTGCACGGGCTGCCGGTGGAGATGGCGTCCGTGCTGCAAATGGCGCGCAAGCACGGGCTCAAGGTGATCGAGGACGCCTGCCAGGCGCATGGGGCGGAGTATCGTGGACGCAAGGTGGGTACCTTTGGCGATTGCGCTGCGTTCAGCTTTAACCAGAACAAGAGCCTCTGCTCCGGCGAGGGCGGCATGTTCGTGACCGATGACGATGAGCTGCGGCAACGGGCGCAGATGCTGTGGTCGTTCGGTGAGACGCGTGCCCCGGTGGAAGCGCGGGACTATCACGCCTATGCAATGGGCTGGATGTACCGCAATAACGACCTCACGGCGGCCTTTGGCCGTGCACAGTTGACAAAGCTTGACGGTTACCTGGCCCAGCAGACCGAGAATGCCCTAGCACTCCACAAAGAGCTGCAAGGCGTTCCGTACTTGATCTTGCCGCGCGTGCCAGAGGGGATGAAGCACAATTGGTACAACTATGTGATCCGTTTCGACTTGAGAGCACTGCGAGCTGTGTCAGAGAGGTGGGCCAGCGTCCAGCCGAGTGCAGCGCGGGACAGGCTGCTCGATGCGATCGTGGCCGAGGGGGTGCCGCTCACGGTGTGGCAGCGCTTTATCCTGCCAGCAATGACCGTTTTTCAGGCCAAGAATGGGTACGGACAGGGCTGCCCCTGGACATGTCCCTATGGCCAGCAGGTAGACTATGCGGTCGAGCGCTATCCTGTGGCGCAAGCGCATTGTGATACGCACGCCTGTATGGTGATGGCCCTTCGTGCACCGAACGGTCCCGATGTCGC